>NZ_DATBTV010000039.1:0-15671 GCF_036559105.1 Lapillicoccus sp.
CCACCGACAGCAGCAGCCGGCTCTACTCCTGGGCCGAGCGCACCGCATACACGACCCCGTTCGTCACCGACCCGTCCGCCCGCAGTCTCGTGGTCGGCACCATCGACGTCGACGAGGCCATCGATGCGGCGGCCGTCGCGAAGGCCTTGCGCGCCAACGGGATCGTCGACGTGGAGCCCTATCGTAAGCTCGGCCGCAACCAGCTCCGCGTGGCGATGTTCCCCGCCGTCGAGCCGGACGACGTGTCGGCGCTGACGTCCTGCGTGGACTACGTCGTCGAGCAGCTGGCCTGACGCCTCAGCGGCGCACCAGCGCCGCGATGACCGCCACGGCGACGAGCAGCACCAGCGCGGCGATGGTCAGCCGCTGCCGGAACCGGACGTTCACCGAACGGCTTCGGGCTGTGGGGCGTCGACCCGTTCGGTGGTGACGGAGAACCGCGGCCGGCGGTCGGACTCGTAGCGCACCCGCATATTCTCGCGCCGGTAGAGGTATGCCGCGACGGCCACCAGGGACAGACCCACGGCGATGGTGCCGATCCCGATGGTCCAACGGGCCCCGAAGACGTCGCCGATCCAGCCGATGATCGGCGCCCCGAGCGGGGTACCGCCCATGAAGACGGCCATGTAGAGCGCCATCACGCGGCCCCGCATCTGGGCGTCGACCGACAGCTGCACCATGGCGTTAGCGGTGGTGAGGGCGGTCAGGGACGCCAGGCCGGTCGGTATCAGGGCGAGCGCGAACACCTCGTAGGTGGGGGCGAGGGCGGCGATGCCGGACGCGACGGTGAAGCCGGCGAGCGCGATGAGCAGGATCCGGAGGCGTGGCACCTTGCGCCGCGCGGCCAGAAGGGCGCCGGCGAGGGAGCCGATGGCCATGATCGAGCCGAGCATCCCGTAGCCGGTCGGCCCCTCGTGGAACTCCTTGGTGGCCATCAGCGCCGTGGTGAGCTGGAAGTTCATCCCGAAGGTGCCGAGCACGAACACCAGCGCCATCACCAGCATCACGTCCGGTCGGCTCCGCACGTAGGACAGGCCCTGCCGGATCTGGCCCTTGCCCCGGGCGCGGGGAGCCGGGGTGAGGTCGCGGACCCGCATGGCCAGCAGCGAGGCGAGGACGAACGCGAACGAGAGACCGTTGACCAGCAGCGCCCATCCGGTGCCCAGGGCGGCGATGACCAGGCCGGCGACCGCGGGGCCAATGAGCCGACCCGCGTTGAACGAGGCGCTGTTGAGGGCCACCGCGTTGGTGAGCCGGTCCTTGGGGACCATCTCGGAGACGAAGGACTGGCGCGCCGGGTTGTCGACGGCGGTCGCGACGCCCTGGAGGAACGCGATGAGGTAGACGTGCCACAGCTCGACGTGGCCGGTCAGGGTGAGCGCAGCGAGGGCCAGCGCGGACAGGCCGAGGAACGACTGGGTGGTCAGCAGGATGTGCCGCTTGCTGAACCGGTCGGCGATCATGCCGGTCACCGGCGCCAGGACGAGGAACGGCAGGAACTGCAGCCCCGTGACGATGCCCAGGGCGCTCGAGGAGTGGTCGGTCAGCTGGGTGAGGACCAGCCAGTCCTGGCCGACCCGGCCCATCCAGGTGCCGACGTTGGAGACCAGCGATCCCGCGGCGTAGATGCGGTAGTTGCGGACGGACAGCGAGGAGAAGGTGGGGCTCACTCGCCGGCCACCTTGGTGAGGATCACGGTGGCGCGCGCGAGCACGTCCTGCTCCTCATGAGTGAGCAGGGCGACGCGGCTGGCCATCCAGGCGTCCCGCTTGCGGCGGATCGCGGCGAGGGACCGTCGGCCGTCGTCGGTGAGGGACAGGATCACCGAGCGGCGGTCGGTCGGGTCGTCCTGACGCAGGACGAGGCCGCGCTCGACCAGGGCGGCGACGGTCCGCGTCATGCTCGGCTTCGCGACCCGCTCGATCTCGGCCAGCTCACCCGGCGTGCGGGGCGCTTCCTCGAGGCGGCACATGACCGAGAACTGATGCGGCGCAACGTCGTGACTCGACTCGAAGCGCACCCGCCGGCTGATCCGCATACACGCGAGACGAAGGTCCGTCGCCATGCGGGTCAGCTGCTGCGAGTTCAAGGTCGTGGTCACCATCGATAGTTAGCATAACTCATTACCTGGGCTAACTATCTCGGGGTATGCCCGTGGCCAACTCGGTCCGTGGTGGAAAGAGCCGGACTTCAGACAGGTTCGGGGCACCAGTCGAGCTCACGCGGCCACCCTGGGACTCAGTCGATGTGCAGCACTGCCTTGATCGGGTCGAGGGCGAAGTAGAGGACGAACAGGCCGGCCACCAGCCACATCAGCGGGTGGATGACGTCAGTCTTGCGCCGAACGATCTTGATGAAGACGTAGGTGACGAAGCCCGCGCCGATGCCGGCCGTGATCGAGTAGGTGAACGGCATGAGCACGATGGTGAGGAACGCCGGGATCGCGATCTCGAGGTCGTCCCAGGAGATGCCCCTGACCTGCTGCATCATGAGGAACCCGACGATGACCAGGGCCGGCGTGGCGGCCTCGTACGGCACGATCGTCACCAGGGGCGCGAGGAGCGTGGACAGCAGGAAGAGCGCGCCGGTCGCGACGCTGGCCAGGCCGGTCCGGGCGCCCTCGCCGACGCCGGAGGCCGACTCGATGTAGGCCGTGTTGCTGCTCACGCTGGCGGCGCCACCGGCGACGGCGGCGACCGAGTCGACGAGCAGGATCCGCTGGGAGTTCGGCGGGTTGCCGTCCTTGTCCAGCAGGCCGGCCTCGGCGCCGATGGCGACCATCGTGCCCATCGTGTCGAAGAAGTCGGCCAGCATCAGGGTGAAGATCAGCAGCGCCGCGGCGACGAACCCGATCTTGCTGAACGAGCCGAGCAGGCTGAACTGGCCCAGCAGCCCGAAGTCGGGGATCTCGACCACGGTGCTCGGCCAGGTCGGGACGTTGAGGCCCCATCCGCTCGGGTTGACCACCTGGCCCGTGGCGTCGGTCTGGCTGCCGACCTTGAAGATCGCCTCGATGACGATGGCGAGGATGGTGGCGCCGACGATGCCGATGAGGATGGCCCCCTTCACCCGCAGGATCATCATGGCGATGATCGCGAGCAGGCCCGCGACGAAGACGAGCATCGGCCAGCCGACGAGGAAGCCGCCGACGCCGAGCTCGACCGGTACGGGTCCGGACGGCTTCCTGACGAAGCCCGCGTCGACGAGACCGATGAACGTGATGAACAGGCCGATACCGACCGAGATCGCGGTCTTGAGCTGGGTCGGCACGGCCCGCAGCACGGCTTTCCGGAACCCGGTGAGCACGAGGATCGTGATGATGATGCCCTCGATGACGACCAGGCCCATGGCGTCGGGCCACGTCATGCCGGGCAGCTTGGCGATGCCGAACGCCACGAACGCGTTGAGCCCGAGACCGGTGGCGAGCGCGATGGGGAAGTTCGCCACGACGCCCATGAGGACCGTCATGACGCCCGCGACGAGCGCGGTGGCCGCCGCGACCATCACCTTGGCCTGGTTGATGTCGCCGCCGCCGAGGAAGGCGCCGGTGCTGTCCGCCTGGGTGCCGATGATGAGCGGGTTCAGCACGACGATGTAGGCCATCGTGAAGAACGTGACCAGCCCACCGCGCAGCTCCCGGGAGACCGTGGAACCACGCTCGGAGATCTGGAAGAAGCGGTCGAGCGCGCCGCGGTCCTGAGGGCCGCCGGGTTTCGCGGTTGCGGTGGAGGTCGTCGCCATGGCAGGGACGGTAGTGGCGAGATGTTTCCGCCGGGTTGCGAAACGCGGGGTGTCCAGTCACCTCACGACGTTCTCCCCACGCTTCGCTCCGATACTTCGCGGGGACCCCGAATACGCTGACGGTATGAGCGCCACCGAACCGCCCGCGGCGGAGGAGCTGCGTCCGGTCGCCGTTCCCATGACGCGGATCGTCGAGGTCGGGCTCGGCGTCTGGGTGCTGGCGCTCGTCGCGACCCTGGTCGTGCCCGCCCTCCACGAGGGTCCGCGGTCGTGGTGGCCATGGTGCTGCGTTGCCGGGCTCCTCCTCGGCCTGGCCGGGTACGCATACGTCCGCCGGGGACGCGGTAACGCCGCCGAGGCCAAGGCGACCGGGGACTGACCGCCCTAGCTTCTCCTCGCCGAGAGGCGAGTTGAAAGCCGGGAGAGTCGGGTCTGGACCGGCCGGTCAGGTGAGGAGGTCGACCGCGAACTCGTCGACGATCGGGCGGCCGTGCGCCGCCGCGTCGTCCGCTGGGACGTCGGTCTCACTGTGCGCCCCGCACCCGTGGTCAAGGCTGACGACCTGGCCGTCCGAGGGGGACCAGCCGTTCGCGCACACCCCGAACACCGCTCGCAACGCGCCGGCCATCGGCACGAAGTAGCCGCACGTCGAGCACCGGTCGTGCGCCTGGACAGCGACGTCGGCGGTCGGACCGTGGGGCCCGTCGTACCAGCGCTGCGCGGCATCCTCGCGGCCCTCCTCGGAGAGCACCCGCCGCCGCCCGAGGCCGAGCTCGAAGAACGCCATCTGGTCGACGTCCTCTTCGCCGGTCGCCTCGAACCCCTGCACCAGCAGCGGGTCGTCGACCCGGAACGGCAGGATGTCGCCGGCGCTCAGGTCACCGGGAGCGATCCGCTCCGCGTACGGGAGCCACTGGGGCGAGAGGACCGACGCCGCGCCCGGAACGAGGCTGGTCTCGCAGACCGTGGCCTCCTTCTGCCGCGTGGCGCGCGCGACGCTGACCGCCCAGCGCCAGCCGAGGTAGGCCGGGGTGAGGCAGGCGAAGTAGTGCGTCGCGACGCGGTCGCCGTCCATGACCATCTCGAGGTGGTCCCCGACGCTGCCCGGCTCCGCCAGCCCGTCGAGGGCGGCGCGGGCGAGGTCGACGGCCGCGCGCAGCGTCGGGTCGACCTTCAGCTCCGGCACGTCACGCCTCCAGCTGGTCCGCGAGGCCTCGCAGCGCGCGACCCATCGCCGACGCCTTCTTGCGGTCCGGGAAATGACCGCGCCGCAGGTCCTCGGAGGCGTTGTCGAGCAGCTTGATGACGTCCTCGACGATGACGACCATCTCGTCGGCCGGCTTGCGCTGGGCGGCCCGCTTGGCGGCCACGATCGACGGGGCGGGATCGAGGACCCGCACCGAGAGCGCCTGGGCGCCGCGGCGACCCTCGACGATGCCGAACTCGACCCGGGCACCCGTCTTCAGCGCGGTCGTACCCTCGGGCAGCGCGCTGGCGTGCAGGAACACGTCGGCGCCCCCGTCATCGTCGGTGAGGAAGCCGAAGCCCTTCTCCGAGTTGTAGAACCTGACCTTGCCGGTGGGCACGGTTACTCCTTGCGTCATGGTCGATGAGCGTCACCTGCGCGACGCACCAGCCTAACGGGGAGCGCCACCCGGTTTTCCCACGCGCTCACGCCGGGCGGATCCCCCACGAGCCGGTATGCGACTGCTCGGGTCTCAGGACGACGAGGTCGGTCCCGGAGTTGAAGGCGTCGGGCGGGCAGGTCATCGGCTCGACCGCGATGCCGGTCGTCCCCTCGGTGTGCGGATGCGCCCGGCCCGTGAACACCTGGGTCCACGCGTACGCCTCGTCACCCCAGAGGCTGACCGCGCCGGTAGCGAGGCCGGTCAGGGTGACCGCCCACCGGCCGTCGGCGCCGCGGGCCAGGTCGGTGAAGGCGGTGTCGAGCGCCAGATCGCCGATCGGCCGGCCGGCGCGGAAGTCGTAGGCGGACCTCTCGACCGGGTGGGTCGCGACGGGGAGCTGCCGCTCGGCGTCGGTCTCGAGGTAGGTGGTCGCCGGGACCTCCAGGACGACCTCGGCGACGGGGGTGTCGGCGATGGAGAGGTACGGGTGGGCGCCGTAGCCGTAGGGGGCGTCGCCCTCGCCGACGTTGAGCGCCGTCGTCGTCACGGTGAGGCCGTCGTCGGCCAGGGCGTAGATGGTGGTCAGCTCGAGCACCCAGGCCCAACCCGGCTGCGGGTGCAGGCGCTGGCCGACGGTGATCGACGTGGAGGTCTGGTCGAGCAGGTCCCAGGTGGTCCACCGGACCAGGCCGTGGGTGGCGTTGTGCTTGGCCGGTTCGGTGAGCGCCAGCTGCCGCTCGGTCCCGGCGTGGGTGTACTTCCCGTCGCGGAGCCGGTTCGGCCAGGGGATGAGCTGCTGGCCACGGCCGGCGACCGACATCTCGTCCGGGCCGTAGCCGGCCACGACGTCGATACCGCCGCGGGTGTAGCCGCGGATCCCGCCGCCGAACTCCACGACGACGAGCTCGTCGCCGCCGCGGCGGATCGTCCACTGGGCGCCGGTCGGCCGGGACCGCTCACTGGCCTCGGTGATCACGGGGTCAACCTATGACGGTCCGCCCTTGCTCGCGACGAGGAGCGCCCGCTTGCCGTCCTTCGTCGCGACGACGGTGACCTGGCTACCGACGGTGAAACCGGCCGCCTTGGCCGGTCCGCGGACCGTCGTCGTCGCCGACACCGCATACGTCTCGGTGAAGCCGTCGGTGCTCTTCACCGTCACCTCGGTGTCGCCGGCGGCCGTCCCCGACCCGGTCTGCACGAGGAGGGTCTCGGTGCCGCCGGTGGCGGTCGGGCGGGTGACCTCGCCGTGGAGGGTGCCGCCCAGGCGGCCCGGGATCGAGCTCAGGTCGCCGTTGCCCTGCCCGTTCCCCTGCCCGTTCCCTGCCCGTTCCCCCGCCAATTCCCCTGGCCCTGCCCATTGGTGCCACTGTCCCTGGTCTTGTCCTTCGCCTTGACCTTGGCCTGCCCGTCAGCGTCGACGGAGGCGCTGGTGAGGGCCGCGCGGTCCTGACGGGCCGAGCTCGCGAGGGCCGCTGCCGCGGTGGCGATGAGCAGGCATACCGCGACGATGGCGACGGCCACGGCCCATCGCCCGCCGCGCGTCGACGTGGCCTGCTCCCACAGGCCCGGTGGGCGGGCGGGTCGCGGTCACGGGTTCCTCCAGCTGGTTCGAACACCCCGATCGGCCCGTTGTGCGGGGCCGCGACGCGTTGAGCCATCACCCGAAGTGACGATTACCGTTGCCCTCATGTCCGCCGGTCCGTCTGCCGCCACCGACGCCGCCGCGCCGGCGGCCGGGGCACGCAGCCTGGCCGACGACATCCGCAGCCGGAGCGACGATCAGCTCACCGCGCTCGTCCTGAGTCGTCCCGACCTCGCCCGCCCGGCGCCGTCGGACCTCACCTCGCTCGCGGCCCGCGCCGGAACCCGCGCCAGCGTCCAGCGCGCGATCGAGAGCCTCGACCTCGGACACCTCCAGGTCCTCGAGGCCGTCGTCGTGGCCGGCGACGGGTCGGCTTCGGGCACGGTCGACGAGCTGATGGGCGGGCTGGACGTCCGGTCGCAGCTCCAGCGGCTCTGGGACCTCGCGCTGGTGTGGCGGGCACCCGAGGGTCTGTATGCGGTCCGCACCGCGCCGGAGGTCCTCGGCGCCCATCCCGCGGGGCTGGGACCGTCCTCGCTGGAGCTCGGGGCGAGACCGTTGCCGCCGCACGAGATCCGCGAGGTGGTCGCCGACGCCCCCGAGTCGGCCCGCAGCGTGCTCGACCGGCTCGTCTGGGGGCCGCCGATCGGAGTGGTCAACCGGGACGCCCCGGGGTCGGAGGGCGTGCGGTGGCTGCTGGACCACCGGCTGCTCCACGTCGTGACGCCGACCGTCACGGAGCGGGCCCGGGGCGAGACCGAGACGCGGGTGCTGCTGCCCCGCGAGGTCGCGCTGCTGCTGCGTGGTGGCCGGCTGCACCAGGAGGTCGCCCTCACCCCGCCGGACGCCGCGACCACCTCGATCGGTACCGACCGGGTCGACGCCGCCGCGGGCGGTGAGGTCAGCGACCTGCTGGCCCTCGTGGAGGAGGCCATCGAGCTCTGGGGGCCCGCCCCGCCCCGGGTGCTGCGTACCGGCGGGCTGGCCGTCCGGGACCTGCGGCGTCTTTCCGAGTCGCTCGACGTCGACTCGACGCGGGCCGCCTGGCTGGTCGAGACGATGCTCGGCGCCGGCCTCATCGCCGACGACGGCGAGATCGTCCCGGTCTGGGCGCCGACGCCGGTGGCCGACGACTGGCTGCTCGCGCCGCCCGGCTCGCGGTGGGCGCGACTGGCGGCCGGCTGGCTGACGTCCACCCGGGCGCCCCACCTGGTCGGGTCCCGTCTCGCCGGGTCCTCGTCACCGGCCAACGCCCTCGGCCCGGACCTCCACTGGCCGCCGGTCCGGGCGATGCGCAGCGACGTTCTCGCCGAGCTGGCCGGGCTCGGTCCGGGCGAGGTCGCGACGTCCGAGTCGTTGCTGGGCCGGCTGCGCTGGCGGCGACCGCTGCGCAACCCGGCCCGCCTCGGCGACGCGATGGCCGCCGTGCTCCGCGAGGCGGAATGGCTCGGCGTCACCGGCCGCGGCGGGCTGTCCAGTGCCGGACGGGCCCTCGTCGCCGGCGACGAGGTCGACGCGGTCGCGGCGACCATGGCCAGCCAGCTGCCGGAGCCGGTCGACCACGTCCTCGTGCAGGCCGACCTCACCGCCGTCGCCCCGGGGCCGCTCCAGGGCGACCTCGCCCAGCTGATGCGCCTTACCGCCGACGTCGAGTCCCGCGGTGGCGCAACGGTGCACCGGTTCACCCCCTCGTCGGTACGACGCGCCCTGGACGCCGGATGGACCGCCGACGAGCTGCTCGACTCGCTGCGCGGAGCCAGTCGCACCGGACTCCCCCAGCCGCTCGAGTACCTCGTCCGCGACGTCGCCCGCCGGCACGGGCAGACCCGCGTCGGCGGCGCGACCGCATACATCCGCAGCGACGACGAGTCGGTCCTCGAGTCGCTACTGGTCGAACGCGCACTGGCGGCGTTGCGGATGCGGCGCATCGCCCCGACCGTGCTCGTGTCCTCCGCTGACCCCGAGACGCTGCTGGAGATGATGCGCGACGCCGGGTACTCGCCGGTGCAGGAACGCTCCGACGGCTCGGTCGTCGTCTCCGTGGCGGCGCGACGCCGGGCCGCCGGCCGCCGGGCGCCCGCACCGGCGCGGACCACGCCGGTCGACTCCGGGTATGCGGCCAGCCTGGTCCGCGGGCTGCGCGCGGCCGAGGAGGCGTCCCGGAACGCCGAAGGGGAGGACACCCGGCCGGCGCTCGTGCCGAGCGACCCGGCGGTGACGATGGCGGCACTACGCGATGCGGCGGCCGAGCAGCACGGGGTGTGGATCGGGTACGCCGACATGACGGGGCGCACCGACCGGTACCTCTTCTACCCCACCCGCGTCGAGGGCGGCCGCGCCTGGGGACGGGTGGCCGACTCGACCACCGAACGCGGCTTCTCGGTCTACCGGATTACCGGCGTCGCCGACCTCACCGGCTGACCCAGACCGCGCGGGGCCCGTCCCGCCGATAGGCCAACTTCGGCCGCTCTGAGCTGGCCCAGCGCGGCCAAAAACCGCCTCGCGCCAAGGGGAGGTGCCCGGGGTCAGGCGCCGGCGAGGGCGGCCACGACGCGGGACGGCGAGGGGCGGCCGAGCTGCTCGGCCATCCAGACACTCGTGCCGACCAGGGCGTCGAGGTCGACACCGGTCTCCACGCCGGCGCCGTCGAGGGCCCACACGAGGTCCTCGGTCGCGAGGTTGCCGGTCGCGCTCTTGGCGAAGGGGCAGCCGCCGAGGCCGCCCGCGGAGGAGTCGACGACGGTCACGCCGTCCGCGACCGCTGCCAGGGTGTTGGTCAGCGCCTGGCCGTAGGTGTCGTGGAAGTGCACTCCCAGGTGCTCGACGCCGATCCCTCGGGCGTCCAGCGCCTCGATCAGACGGTGCACGTGCCCGGTCGTCCCCACCCCGATCGTGTCGCCGAGGCACAGCTGGTCCAGCCCGAGGTCGTTCAGGCGTACCGCGACGTCGACGACCTGGCCCACCGGGACGTCGCCCTCCCACGGGTCGCCGAAGCACATCGACACGTAGCCCCGCACCCAGAGCCCCGCCTCCCTGGCCCGGGCCACCACCGGGCGGAACATCTCGATCGACTCGTCCACGCTGCGCCCGAGGTTGTTGCGCGCGAACGTCTCCGTGGCGCTGCCGAACACCGCCACCGCTTGGACGCCCGCCTCGAGCGCGCGATCCAGCCCCTTCTCGTTGGGGACCAGCACCGGCCGGTTGCGACCGAGGCCCTCGGGCCCGAGGTCGGCGAGCAGCTCGGCGGCGTCACCGAGCTGGGGTACCCATGACACCGGCACGAACGAGGTGGTCTCGACGATCGGCAGCCCCGCCGCGACCAGCCGCCGGACGAACTCCGCCTTGACCGCCGTCGTGACGTGGCCCTTCTCG
The DNA here is from genome assembly GCF_036559105.1 of Lapillicoccus sp. Taxonomy (GTDB): domain Bacteria; phylum Actinomycetota; class Actinomycetes; order Actinomycetales; family Dermatophilaceae; genus Lapillicoccus. Next base: position 10,324 of record NZ_DATBTV010000039.1, read on the forward strand.
TTCTGGAGCCCGTCGCGCGGACCGACCTCGTACACGGTCACCCGGGGAGGAAGGCCCGCCGCCGCCTCGACCTGTGGGCCTCTCATCGGTCACCCTCCCAGCGTCGCCACCGGCCCTCATCGGCCGACGTCCATCCTCGCAGGACGGTAGGTTGGGCCGGTGAGCGAGTCGCCTCAGCAGCCGTCCGGAGAGGGCGCGTTCGGCGCGCCGCCGGGCGCGGGGGCACCTTCGTGGCCGCAGCCCGGCCCGTGGCCCCACCCCGGCCCGGCCCGGCCGACCCCACCGAGCGACGGCCCCCGCGGCTACCCGCCGCCGCAGGGACAGCCCTACCCCACCGCATACCCGCAGCAGCAGCCCTACCAGCCGGGGTATGCCTCCACGTACCCGCCGCAGCACGGGCAGGCACCCCTGCAGCCGGCGTATGCGGAGTACGTACCGGCGCAGAGGTCGCCGTTCCCGGTCAGCACCTTCGTCCTGCTGATCGTCTCGGTGATCTCGCTCATCGCGACGGGGATCATCGGCATCCCCAGCGCGATCATCTCGGTCGTCGCGTGGCGCCAGAACGCCGGCGACCCGGCCGCCTGCCGCACGCGGACGACGACCGGCTGGATCGTCTACGCGGTCAACTTCGTCGTCGCGCTGCCGCTGCTCATCTGGTTCTACGTGTGGGCGCTCAGCAACCAGTGAGCAACCAGTGAGCCCCCAGCCGGAACAGCACCCCCCTGCAGACCGTTGGCCTGAAGACCATGACTGACGGCCCCCTTATCGTCCAGAGCGACAAGACCCTCCTCCTCGAGGTCGACCACCCCGGCGCGGAGGACGCTCGTCGTGCCATCGCGCCGTTCGCCGAGCTCGAGCGAGCCCCCGAACACGTCCACACCTACCGCGTCACCCCCCTGGGGCTCTGGAACGCGCGAGCCGCCGGCCACGACGCCGAGCAGGTCGTCAACGCGCTGCTGACCCACAGTCGCTACGCGGTCCCCCAGGCCCTGCTCATCGACGTCGCCGAGACGATGGACCGCTACGGGCGGCTCACCCTCGAGAAGGACGCCACGCACGGCCTCACGCTGCATACGATCGACCGTCCGGTGCTCGAGGAAGTGTTGCGGCACAAGCGGATCCAGCCCTTGCTCGGGACGCGCATCGACGACCTGACCGTCGCGGTGCACCCGTCCGAGCGCGGCCACCTGAAGCAGGAGCTGCTCAAGGTCGGCTGGCCGGCCGAGGACCTCGCGGGCTACGTCGACGGCGAGGCGCACGCCATCGAGCTGGACACCTCGGAGTGGTCGCTGCGGCCATACCAGCAGCAGGCGGTCAACGGGTTCTGGGACGGCGGCTCCGGCGTCGTCGTCCTGCCCTGTGGCGCCGGCAAGACCCTCGTGGGCGCCGGCGCGATGGCGGCGGCCTCCGCGACGACGCTGATCCTCGTCACCAACACGGTGTCGGCGCGCCAGTGGAAGGACGAGCTGCTGAAGCGGACCTCGCTCACCGAGGGCGAGATCGGCGAGTACTCGGGACAGCGCAAGGAGATCCGGCCGGTCACCATTGCGACCTACCAGGTGCTCACGACGAAGCGGAAGGGCGTCTACACCCACCTCGACCTGCTCGACGCGCGGGACTGGGGCCTCATCGTCTACGACGAGGTCCACCTGCTGCCCGCGCCGATCTTCCGGATGACCGCCGACCTGCAGGCCCGGCGCCGCCTGGGGCTCACCGCCACCCTGGTCCGCGAGGACGGGCGCGAGGGCGACGTCTTCTCGCTCATCGGGCCGAAGCGGTACGACGCGCCCTGGAAGGACATCGAGGCGCAGGGGTACATCGCTCCGGCCGACTGCGTCGAGGTGCGCGTCTCGCTCCCCGACGGTGAGCGGATGGCGTACGCCATGTCGGAGCCGGACGAGCGCTACCGGCTCGCGTCGTGCACCGACGCCAAGGACCGGGTCGTGTCCCAGCTCGTCGAGCGCCATCGCGGCGAGCCGACGCTGGTCATCGGCCAGTACCTCGACCAGCTCGAGGCGCTGGCCCAGCGGCTCGACGCGCCGATCATCACCGGTGAGACGACGGTCCCGGTGCGGCAGAAGCTGTACCAGGCGTTCCGGGTGGGCGAGATCCAGCTACTCGTCGTCAGCAAGGTCGCCAACTTCTCGATCGACCTGCCCGAGGCGTCGGTGGCGATCCAGGTCTCCGGGACGTTCGGCTCGCGCCAGGAGGAGGCCCAGCGCCTCGGTCGGGTGCTCCGGCCGAAGGGTGACGGCCGCACGGCGCACTTCTACACGGTGGTCGCCCGCGACACGGTGGACGCCGACTTCGCCGCGCACCGCCAGCGGTTCCTGGCCGAGCAGGGCTACGCCTACCGGATCGTCGACGCCGACGACCTCTCCGTCCTCTGACGCAGGCTTTCACGCTTCCAGACCGCCGTTGTTGCCGGTTGCGGCCGTCCGCGGCGCCGCAAACCGACAACAACGGGCGTCTGGAAGCGGAGTGGGGGCGAGCGCGTTCGGGTGACTCCCAGTAAACTCCCAGGAATCCTCTCCACACTCTCCCGCGTGACCGCCGAACCCGCCATCGCCGAGGCCTCGCTACTCGTCGTCGAGGACGAGCCCAACATCCGCGAGCTGCTCGCCACCTCCCTGCGCTTCGCCGGGTTCGAGGTGTCGGTCGCCAACGACGGGCGCTCGGCCATCACCAGCGCGTCCGAGCGCAACCCCGACCTGGTGGTCCTCGACGTCATGCTCCCCGACATGGACGGCTTCGAGGTCACCCGGCGGCTGCGCGAGTCGGGCCGGCAGCTGCCTATCGTCTTCGTCACGGCGCGTGACTCGGTCGACGACAAGATCAAGGGCCTGACTGTGGGCGGCGACGACTACGTCACCAAGCCGTTCAGCCTCGAGGAGGTCGTCGCCCGCATCCGGGCCGTCCTGCGCCGTACCCGTGGCGACGAGTCGAGCACCGCGACGCTCACCTTCCACGATCTCGAGCTCGACGACGACTCCCACGAGGTCCGCCGCGGTGGCCGGGTCATCGAGGTGTCGCCGACCGAGTTCAAGCTGCTGCGCTACCTCATGCTCAACCCGAACCGGGTCCTGTCCAAGGCCCAGATCCTCGACCACGTCTGGGACTACGACTTCCGCGGTGAGTCAGGGATCGTCGAGTCCTACATCTCCTACCTGCGCCGCAAGATCGACACTGTCGAGCCCGCCCTGATCCACACCAAGCGCGGCGTCGGCTACGTGCTGCGACTTCCCCCAGGCACCCTGACGGGGTGAGCGCGACCGATCCGTCACGCGGCGGGACCCGATGGGCCGCGGGCCGGCGCGGCGCGGTACGTGGCATACCCCTGCGGGTCCGGCTCCTCACCGTCGTCGCCGTGCTGCTCGCGGCGGCCCTCGCGGCGAGCAGCCTCATCGTCACGGTCCTCATGCGCACGTACCTGCTCGACCGCACGGACGAGGAGCTGCGCACCTACGGCGAGATCGCCGCGGCCGTCGCCTACGGCACGGAAGGCGCGCAGACCATCCAGCCGAACTTCACCGTCCGCCTGTACCGCCCCGACGGCACCGGCGTCCTCAAGCTGGCCGAGGCCGCCACCGAGCCGGGCGCCGAGCCCTCCATTCCCATCCTGACCCGGACCGACCCCCGCGTCGTCTCGTCCCAGCCGTTCACCATCGAGTCGGCCGACCCCGACGACGCCGACCTGCGCTGGCGCGCCATCGCCGGCATCAACGCCGACCGCGACGCCGTCTACGTCGTCGCCGTCCCGCTCCGGCAGATGGAGGCGACCCTCGCGAGCTTCCTCGGCTACGCGCTGCTCATCGGCGTCGTCGTCCTGGCCGCCGCACTCGGGATCGGCTGGTACGCGGTCCGACGCGCCTTCCGCCCACTGACGCGGATCGAGGACACCGCCGCGGCCATCGCCGCCGGCGACCTCACGCAACGCGTGCCCGAACCATCGACCCGCGACGAGGTGGCCTCACTCTCCCGCTCGCTCAACGCCATGCTCGCCCAGATCGAGCAGTCCTTCGCCGTCCGCGAGGCCAGCGAGGAGCACATGCGGCAGTTCGTCGCCGACGCGTCGCACGAGCTGCGGACCCCGTTGGCCACCGTTCGTGGCTACGCCGAGCTCTACCGCCAGGGCGCCGTGACGAACCCCGACGACGTCGCCGTCGCGTTCGGACGGATCGAGAGCGAGGCGTCGCGGATGTCCGGCCTCGTCGAGGACCTCCTCGTCCTGGCCCGCCTCGAGGGCGAGCGAACGGTCGTGTTCGACGACGTCGACCTCGCCGTCCTCGGCGGCGACGCCACCCTGGACGCCCGGGTGCTCGCCCCCGACCGGCACATCCGGCTCATCGGCCTGGACGGGCCGCTCGGACCTGTGCACGTCCTCGGCGACGAACAGCGGTTGCGCCAGGTGGTCACCAACCTCGTCTCCAACGCGCTGCACCACACCCCGGCGGGCACCTCCGTCGAGATCGCCGTCGGCAACCGTCCGAACGGGTGCGCCGCGCTGGAGGTCCGCGATCACGGCGACGGCGTCGACCCCGCGCGGGCCCGGCGGGTGTTCGAGCGGTTCTACCGCGGCGACCCGGCGCGCAGCCGGCGCAGCAACGGGGCGAGCGGCGGTACCGGGCTGGGCCTGGCCATCGTCGCGGCCATCGTCAGCGCGCATCACGGCTCGGTCGGCGTCTCCCAGACCCCCGGAGGCGGCGCGACGTTCGTTCTCGAACTCCCACAGCATGCTCACAGTGATGCGACAGCGAGTCTTGACGACGAGGAGGTTGATTAGGGGAAAGTCACCCAGAGGAGCAGCGAGAACCATGACCCAGCAGGACATCCACCCGGACCCCACGAGGACCAGCCCGGGCGAGAACGCCCCTGAGCCGCCCGCCCACCAGTGGTTCGGCAGCGCCGAGCAGAGCGCCGCGCCGACCACCGGCATCCCGGTGCAGTCGCCGGAGCAGACGCCCGAGCAGGCGCCGGCGCAGACCGGCCAGGCGAGCCCGACCCAGGCGCCCGACGCGCCCGAGTCCAACCGCACCTTCCCGAGCTACGGCTTCGGTACGCCGGACGCCCACCAGCAGCGCACCGACTGGTACGCGACCCCGGCGACCGGCGGCAACGGCGGTTACGGCAGCTACCCGCCGCCCAGCCCGACGCCGTCGCCGGCTCCGAAGGCGAAGTCGAACCGTGGCGTGGTTCAGCTGACCGCCGTCGCGATCCTCGCGGCTGCGCTGGCCAGCGGGGGCACCTACGCCGCCACCCGGTATGCGACGCCGGCTCCGTCCTCGAGCCCGGTCGCGACGACCCAGAGCAACGGCTCGTCGTCGCCGCAGGTGATCCAGGGCAGCGCG
>NZ_DATBTV010000040.1:0-3610 GCF_036559105.1 Lapillicoccus sp.
GTCTCCGTGGGGCTCACCGCCCTGCTCGGCCTGCTCGTCGTGGCCTTCGCGTGGCCGGCGACGCAGCTCGCGCCCCGCTCCCTGCCGGTCGTCGTGGCCGGGCCGGCCGAGGCCACTGCGCAGGTCACGGCCGCACTCGACAAGGCGGCCCCCGGTGGCTTCGCGGTGACCACCGTCGCCGACGAGGCCGCGGCCCGCGCAGCGATCGAGCGCCGAGACGCCTACGGCGCCATCGTCCTCGGCCTGGCCCCGACGGTGCTCACCGCCACCGCGGCGTCCCCGGTCGTCGCCCAGCTGATGACCCAGCTGGCCACGACGCTGGAGGCCCGTCAGCCCGGTGCCGCCGCGCCGGCGGTCCGGGTCGTCGACGTCGTGCCGTCGCCCTCCGCCGACCCGCGCGGTGTCGGCCTCACCGCGCTCGCGCTGCCGATGGTCCTCGGCGGGCTCGTCGTCGGGGCCGCGATGACCACCGCCGTGTCCGGCGTCGGTCGGCGGGTGGCCGGTGTGGTCCTCACGGCGACGTTCGCGGGACTCGTACTGACCGGCATCGCCCAGAGCTGGCTCGGCATCCTCGACGGCGCGTGGTGGGCGGAGGCCGGCGTCATCGCCCTGGGGATCGCCGCCGTCAGCCTCACGCTGGTCGGGCTCGAGGCGCTGTTCGGGTTCGTCGGTCTCGGACTCGGCGCCGCTGTCGTCATGCTCATCGGCAACCCGTTCTCGGGGATGACCAGCGCCCCCGAGCTGCTCCCCACCGGGTGGTCGGCGCTGGGCCAGCTGCTGCCGCCGGGCGCCACTGGGACCCTGCTGCGGTCGGTCGCCTTCTTCGACGGCGCCGGCGGTACCCGGGCCCTGTGGGTGCTCGTCGGATGGGTCGTTCTCGGACTGGCGCTTGCGGTGCTCGGCTCGCGCCGGGCGGGTCGCAACACCCGGCCCGTCCAGTCGGTCGACGCGGAGCCTAGGCCGGTGGCCGCCTGAGCCGACCGACCGACGCTGGTCGTGCGCGACACTGAGCCGTGCGCGACCAGCGTCTGCTGCTTCTGTCGGTATGGGTGTCGGCCGGGTTCGCGGTCGTCTCGAGCGTCTGGGGGATCCTGTCCGGCTCGAGCATGATCGTGTTCGACGGGCTGTACTCCTTTGCCAGCGTTGGCCTTTCGGTGCTCGCGGTCATGGCGCTGCGGTTCGCCCGACGCGGCGCGGACGAGCGGTTCCCGTGGGGCCGCGAGGCGGCCGAACCCGTCGTCGTCATCGTCAAGGCCGGGATCCTCGCCGCGCTCTGCGTGTATGCGGCGGTGCAGGGCGTCGTCGACATCGTCGCCGGCGGTCGGGACGTCGAGGTCGGCTGGGCGATCCTTTACGCGGTGCTGGCCACGGTGGCCGGGCTCGCCGTCGGGATCGTGCTGCGACGTGGCGCCCGCTCCGACCTGGTCAAGGCCGAGGCGGCCGAATGGCTGGGCGACGCACTCCTGTCGGCCCTCGTACTCGTCGGGTTCCTGGTGGCGGCGGTCCTGGTGGCCACGGACCGCTCCGAGCTGGCGGCGTACGTCGACCCGGCGATGGTGGTTCTAGGGTCCGTGGTGTTCCTCAAGGTGCCGGTGACCCTGGTGATCGACGGGATGCGGGAGCTGATGACCATGTCGCCACCGGAGCCGGTGCTCGACTCGCTCCAGGCGGTCGTCGACGCGGTGCGGGAGGAGTACGCGTTCGACGACTCGGTGCTCCGGGCCTCAAAGATCGGTGCCCGGGTGGACATCGAGATGGCCTTCGTCGTGGGGGAGCGCTCGACGGTTCGGACGGTGGCGGACTGTGACGGGGTCCGTTCCGACCTGCACGACCGGCTGGCCGCGCTGGGTTACGACCAGTCGGTGGCGGTCGCGTTCACCGGTGACCCACGATGGGCGGTGTGAGCTCGGCTTCTGGTCGACTGGTGAGGACGAAGGAGCGGGCGTGTACGGAACGGTGCAGCAGGAGCTCGAAGCCACGCTGGACGAGATCCGCGCCGCCGGCCTGTGGAAGGCCGAGCGCGAGCTGACCTCCCCGCAGGCGGCGCACGTCACGACCACGCGCGCTGAGGCGCTGAACTTCTGCGCGAACAACTACCTGGGGCTGGCCGACCACCCGGACATCGTGGCGGCGGCGTCGAATGCCATGACGGAGTACGGCTTCGGGATGGCGTCGGTGCGGTTCATCTGCGGCACGCAGGTGCTGCACACGGAACTCGAACGACGGATCGCCGACTTCCTCGGGACCGACGCGGCGATCCTCTACTCGTCGTGCTTCGACGCCAACGGTGGCGTCTTCGAGACGCTCTTCGACGCGGCCGACGCGATCATCTCCGACGAGCTGAACCACGCGTCGATCATCGACGGCATCCGGCTGTCCAAGGCCGCCCGGTACCGCTACCGCAACGCCGACCTGGCCGACTTGGCGGCGCAGCTCAAGGCGGCGTCGGGCGCTCGCCGGAAGGTCGTCGTCACCGACGGGGTCTTCTCCATGGACGGCTCGTATGCGCCGCTCGACGCCATCTGCGACCTCGCCGACCAGCACGGCGCGATGGTGTTCGTCGACGACTCGCACGCCGTGGGGTTCGTCGGGCAGGGTGGCCGCGGGACGCCCGAGCTGTTCGGGGTCCAGGACCGCGTCGACATCATCACCGGCACGATGGGCAAGGCCCTCGGAGGTGCCTCGGGCGGCTACGTCGCCTCGCACCGGGAGGTCGTCGACCTCCTGCGCCAACGGTCCCGGCCCTACCTGTTCTCCAACTCCGTGGCGCCCGCCGTCGCCGCCGGCTCGATGCAGGCGTTGGCGATGGTCGAGGGTTCGGGCGAACAGCGTGAGGTCCTGCGCCGCAACACGACGCTGTTCCGGGACCTGATGACCGAGGCCGGGTTCGAGCTGCTGCCGGGGTCGCACCCGATCACTCCGGTGATGTTCCGGGGGGACGAGGGCGCCCGCCGTGCCGCCCGGGTCGCCGAGCACAAGCTCACCCATGGCGTCTACGTCATCGCCTTCTCGTACCCCGTGGTCCCGATCGGCAAGGCGCGGATCCGCGTCCAGCTCTCGGCGGCGCATACCGAGGACGACGTCCACCAGTGTGTCAGCGCCTTTGTCGCCGCTCGCGAGGCCGTTGGCTAGACCCGCTGCCGGTCTGCGGGTGACGTGGTGGGCCCCGTGGGGCTCGAACCCACAACCTACGGATTAAAAGTCCGCAGCTCTGCCAGTTGAGCTAGAGGCCCGTTGCGGCGCCTCAGTATGCCGCACGAGTCAGGGGCGTGCGGTCCACGTCAGGGCCCGAACGGGGCAGAGCCAGACGGCGATGTCACCGAGCTCGGGGTCCACGCCGACTCATAGCCCGAGGTGAACGGGACGATCGCGGAGATGGCTCGATGTTCACGTAGGACTCCAAGATCAAGGTGTTGCGACGATCGGTTGAGCCCAGTCACGAACCAGAGGATCTCGTTCATGCCGTACGCCGTTCGGGGTTCCGCCAGCCCGGGGTGACCACGGGCCGGCCGAGGTCGGCGTCCAGCCGCGCGGAGATGCCGTGTCCGGCCAACCACTCCGGAGCCTCGCTCCCGAGCACGACGGCCGCGGTGCTCGCCGCATTGGCCTC
>NZ_DATBTV010000041.1:0-8707 GCF_036559105.1 Lapillicoccus sp.
GCCTCCTCGAACCCGCGGTCCAGACCGCGGAACGCGCCCTCCACGGTCACGATGAGGAACGGCATCGCCACGAAGGCCTCCGCGACGATGACGCCCTGGGTGGTGAACGGGAGCGTGATGCCGAACCACTGGTCGAGGTACTGCCCCACCACACCGAGCCGCCCGTACGCCAGCAGCAGCGCCACACCGCCGACGACGGGCGGCAGGACCAGCGGCAGCATCACCAAGGCGCGCAGCACCCCGAGGCCACGGAACCGAGCCCGGGCCAGGACCCAGGCCAGCGGTACCCCGACGACCAGCGACAGGGCCGTCGCTGCGGTGGCACAGATGAGCGACAGCCGCAGCGCGTCGAGAACGTCACTGTTCTGGAGGATCCCCAGGAGGCCGGACCACGGTGCCCGAATGAGCATCGCGGCGAGCGGTACCAGCAGGAACAGCGCGCCGATCAGGGCAGGGACGGCGAGCGGCCACGGGACGGCGGAGCGGTTCCGGACCGGTCGGCGCGCCCGCCCGGTGGGTCGGGGCCGGCTCACGGACTGGCGAACCCGCCCGCCGTGAGGACAGCCATCCCCTCCGGGGAGAGGACGTAGTCGACGAACGCCTGGGCAGCGGTCGGGTTGGCCGCCTTGGTCAGCGCGGCGATCGGGTAGGTCGTGGACGCGTTGACGTCGGCCGGGATCTCGATGCCCTTGACCTTGTCCCCCGCCGACTTCACGTCGGTGACGTAGACGATGCCGGCGTCGACCTCACCGAGCGAGACCTTGGTCAGGACGGCCTTGACGTCGGCCTCCTGGCTGACCGGCGTCACGGTGATCTTGGCGTTGGCGAACACCTTCGTGGCGATGCCGCCGCACGGCACCTGGGCCTGGCAGACGGCCACCTTCACGCCCGGCGTGGCGAGATCGTTCACCGAGGCGACGTTGGCCGGGTTGGCTGCCGGGACGGCGATCTCGCCGACGTTCTTCGCGAACGGGGTCGACGACGTTGCCCCGCCGGCCTTGACGACCGCGTCCATGTTGGTCTGGCTGGCCGAGGCGAAGACGTCGGCGGGCTGGCCCTGCGTGATGCCCGTGGCCAGAGCCGAGGACGCCCCGAAGTTCGGCGTGATGGTCACCCCCGGGTGGGCGTCCTCGAACTGCTTCTTGAGCGTCGTGAACGACTCCTGCAGCGACGCAGCGGCGAAGACGGTCACCGTGCCGGTGATCGTCGTGGTCGTCGACGCACCGGCCGACGACAGCGACGTCGTACCCGGGGCGCTTCCGGAGCTGCAACCCGCCAGGGCGACAGCCGACAGACTGGCGACGGCGAGCGCGGCAAGGGGGGTTCGGGTTCTCATGACCGCTCCGGTAGCTCGACGACGACGTTGGTGGACTTGATGGCCGCGATGGCGAGCACGCCCGGCTCCAGCTGGAGCTCGTCGGCCGCCTCGCGGCTCATGAGCGAGACGACACGATGCGGACCGGCTTGGATCTCGACCTGCGCCATGACGGTGTCCCGGACCACCCGGGTGACCAGCCCGACGAACCGGTTCCGTGCCGACTCCGACCGGACCAGCCCGGGCGTCGGCTGCTCTCCGGCGGTGGCGAGGGTCTGGGCGAACGCGGCCAGCTCGGCTCCCGCGACGACGTTCCGGCCCCCTGCATCCGTTGTCGAGGCCAGCCGACCAGCGTCGATCCACCGTCGAACGGTGTCGTCGCTCACCCCGAGGAGGTCGGCGGCTTCGCGAACCCGGAACGTCGTCACCGGGGCAGCATAGTTGCAGGTGCGGCGCTATCGAGTACAGAGTCCCGCTTCTGCGGCGACCTGGTGGAGTCATCCCACGATTCGCGGAGAACGGCGACCCGGGTCAGTCCATCCGGTCGGCGGCGACGACTCCGCGCCGCACCGCATCGACGGCCGAGCGGGCGGTCGAGGCCAGCCGGGGCGCGCCGCTGGTGACCGCCGCGTCGGCGACCTGGTCGAGCAGGTCGATGATCTGCTTGCACCGGCGGACGAAGTCGCCCGCGGCGATGTCGCTGCCGCGTAGGACTGACTCGAGCTGGTGGCCGCTGGCCCACCGGTGGACCATCCACGCGATGCCGCCGTCCGGGTCGTTGGTCACGGGCAGCCCGCTGTCGCGCTCGCGGTCCTCCAGCCGGCTCCACAGCCGGACCATCTCGGTCCACGCCGTGTGGACCTGCTCGCCCGGCATCCGCGGGCTGATCTCGGACTCCTCGCGACGCGGCTCGTGGACCAGCGTCGAGATGGCGGCGGCGAGCCCGGGGGCGTCGAGCTTGTCCCAGACCCCGTGACGCAGGCACTCCGCGGCCAGCAGGTCCTTCTCGGTGTAGAGCCGGCGCAGCTGCTCCCCCCGTGGCGTGACCGTGGTCCCGCCGGGACCCAGGTAGTCCATCTCCTCCAACAGGTCGCAGATCCGGTCGAACGTCCGGGCGACGGAGTTGGTCCGCCCGTCGACCTTGCGCTGCAGCCCCTCGGTCTCCCGCGTCAGGCGCCACCAGCGTTCGGCCCACCGTGCGTGCTGCTCCCGGTCGGGGCACGCGTGGCACGGGTGCGCCCGCATCTGCCGGCGCAGCTCCTCGATCCGCCAGGACTCGTCGGTATGCGCGTAGCCACGGCCGCGCCCCGGAGGCGGGTCGTGGGGCACGGCGATCCGGAGGGACGTGGCGAGGTCGCGGCGCGACTTCGGGCTCTTGGCGTTGAAGTTCTTCGGCAGCTTGACGGTGGTGATCGGCTCCACCGGTGTCGGCACGTCGACCAGCGTCAGCCGGCGCAGCTGTCGGTCCTCGGTGACCACTGCGGGGGACGGCGTCTCGCCCCGGCCACCCTTGTTGGCCTGAACCACGACGGCGTAGCCCGAACGCCGGCCCGCCGGGATCCGGATGACGTCACCTACGCGCAGCTTCTCCAGGCTCACGGCGGCCTCCGCCCGGACACTGGCCGCCCGCCGCTTGACGGCGTCCTTCTCGACCCGGCCGATCTCGTCGCGGATGGCGGCGTAGGCGGCGAAGTCGCCCCGGTCGCACTGCATCGCCTCCGCGTACCCGGCCAGGGCCTCCTGGTTGCGCCGGACCGTCTTCACGAACCCCACCACGGCCCGGTCGGCCTGGAACTGGGCGAACGAGGTCTCCAGCAGCTCCCGGGCCCGGTCACGGCCGAACTGGGAGACGAGGTTGACGGCCATGTTGTAGGTGGGCCGGAAGCTGGACCGCAGCGGGTACGTCCGCGTCGACGCCAGCCCGGCCACCGCAAGCGGGTCGAGCTGCCGGTTCCACAGGACGAGGGCGTGCCCTTCGATGTCGATGCCGCGCCGTCCGGCCCGCCCGGTCAGCTGGGTGTACTCCGCGGGCGTGACGTCGACGTGGGCCTCGCCGTTGAACTTGACGAGCCGCTCGAGCACCACGGTGCGCGCGGGCATGTTGATGCCGAGGGCCAGCGTCTCGGTCGCGAACACCGCGCGGATCCGGCCCGCCGTGAACAGCTCCTCGACCACCTCGCGGAAGGTCGGCAGCATGCCGGCGTGGTGGGCGGCATACCCGCGGGAGAGCCCGTCGACGAAGTCCCAGTAGCCGAGGATGCCGAGGTCCTCATCGGCGATGCCGGACACCCGTTCCTCGACGATCCGCCGGATCCGCTCGCCCTCCTCGTCGGGGACCAGCCGGACGTTCTGGGCCAGCAGCTGGCCGACCGCGGCCTCGCAGCCGACCCGGCTGAAGATGAACGTGATCGCCGGCAACAGGGCCTCGCGCTCCAGACGTTCCAGGACCTCGGCGCGGGTTGCTCCCCCGCCGGGCCGGCCGCCGGTGCCACCACCGGCCGAGCTGGCGAACCCGCGACCGCCCTGCCCGCCACCGGGACCGCGCCGGCCGCGACTACGAGACGGGAACCGGTCGTTGTCGTGGGTGCGACGCGACAGGTTCGCGATGACCTGCAGCAGCTGGGGGTTCACCCGGGTCGGCGCCGCGTATCGCAGTGCGTCGACGCCGCCATCTGGTGCGTTGGACGGGTCGTAGGCCTCATCGACGAAGAGGTCGTACATGCCCTTCCCGACCATCATGTGCTGCCACAGGGGCACCGGCCGGTGCTCGGAGACCACGACCGACACGTCGCCGCGCACCTCGGCCAGCCACGCTCCGAACTCCTCCGCGTTCGACACGGTGGCCGAGAGCGAGACCAGCCGGACCTCCGGCGGGAGGTGGATGATCACCTCCTCCCAGACCGCTCCGCGGAACCGGTCGGCGAGGTAGTGGACCTCGTCCATCACGACGTACCCGAGCCCCACCAGAGTGGGCGAGCCCGCATACATCATGTTGCGGAGCACCTCAGTCGTCATGACGACGATCGGGGCCTCGCCGTTGATCGACGAGTCCCCGGTGAGCAGGCCGACGTTCCGGGCGCCGTGCCGCCGGACGAGGTCGGTGTACTTCTGGTTGGACAGGGCCTTGATCGGCGTCGTGTAGAACGCCTTGCGGCCGGTGGCCATCGCGAGGTGGACGGCGAACTCGCCGACGACCGTCTTGCCGGCACCGGTGGGCGCGGCGACGAGCACCCCGTGTCCGGCCTCGAGCGCCTCGCACGACTCGACCTGGAACGGGTCGAGCGGGAACCCGAGCGTCGACGCGAAGGCCGCGAGCTCCCCCTGCTCCCGCGGCGCCATGACGCCCACGCTATGTCACGACGGTGAGGGCACCGGGGACGACCTCGAGGTCCAGCGGCAGCGGCTCGAACCGCTCCCCGTCGGCCTGGGTGACGATGCCGCGCGCCTCGAGCCGGACGTGGCGGCCGCGGAGGATCTGCACCTGTGGGTGGGTGACGTGGGTCCCCCTGAAGACCCGGGGGAACACGCGCAGGAACTCGGCGCGGGACACCCGGTGCAGGATGACGATGTCGAGGAACCCGTCGTCGTACGACGCGTGTGGCGCCACTCGCATACCTCCGCCGAAGGCCGGACCGTTGGCGACCGCGACGAGCATGGCGTCGGTGGCCGTGCGCTCGCCGTCGACGGTGACGACGTACGGGATGGGCCGGAAGACCGGCAGCTCGCGGGCGACCGCGATGTTGTAGCGCATCGGCCCGCGCGGCCAGCGCATCCGGGCGGCCCGCTCGTTGACCACCGAGTCGAACCCACCGCCCAGGACCCCGATCCACCAGCGCGTCTCCCCCGCCGTCGTGACGCACCGACCGAGGTCGACCGCGCGCGTGCGGCCACCGGTGACCAGGGCCGCGGCGGCCAGTGGCGCGCGGACGGGCAGGCCGAGCTCCCGGGCGTTGTCGTTGCCGGACCCGGCCGCGACCACCGCGAGCGGCGTGGGACGGCCGGCGCAGAGGTTCGCGCCGAGGTGGACCATCCCGTCGCCGCCGACCACGGCGAGGACGTCGATCCGGTACGCGTCGAGGGCCTCCCGCGCCCGGGCCGCTGCGGTGGCCTCGTCGGGTCCGGAGAGGTCGACGACGTCGTGTCCGGCCGCCTGGAGCGCCCCGGCGGTCTGGCGGCCGTAGGCGGCCCCCCGTCCACGACCCGCCGTGGGGTTGGTCAGCAGGCCGACCCGCGGGAACGCGAGGTCGCGAGGCACGCGCGAAGGCTACCGGCGCGCTCACCTCCCACGAACATCCGCATCTCGACGTCGGAGGTGCTCCACCTGCCGCCGGCGGCGAGCCGGCGTCAGATCGGCGAGGCCTGGTCGTCCGGGAGGTTGCGCCAGGCGGCGGACACGTCGCGCTTGGCCCGACGCCGGTCGAGCAGCGCCCCGATGCCGACCGCGGCGAAGAACAGCGCCACCATCGGCACCGCGAGGAAGATCATCGACCACGGGTCCGGCGAGGGCGTCATCATCGCTGCGAACAGGAAGATGAGGAACACCGCCGGCCGCCACCCCTTGAGCATCACCCGAGCCGGCAGCACGCCCGCGGCGTTGAGCCCGACGAGGAACACCGGCAGGAGGAAGGCCAGCCCGAACGCCATGATGAACTTCAGCACGAAGTTCAGGTAGGTGTCGGCGGGCAGGATGTTGGTCGCGTCCTCCGGGGTGAACGACAGCAACGCATGGGCCGCCTTGGGCAGGGTGACGTAGCCCAGCACACACCCGGCGAGGAACAGCGGCGCCGCGGCCCCGATGAAGAAGACGGCAGTCCGCTTCTCCCGCGACGTCAGCCCGGGGACGATGAACCCCCAGATCTGGTAGAGCCAGACCGGCGAGGCAAGGACGACGCCGACGAACAGCCCCACCGTGATGAGGATCGAGAACGCGTCGGTCATCCCGGTGAAGTTCACCGTGGCGATCTGGGCGCCGCGCTCGGCCGCCACGTCCTTGATGGGGGCGACGAGCTTCTCGAAGATCCAGTCGTACTGCCACCACCCGATGGCGGCGCCGATGATGATCGCGATCAGCGAGATCACGAGGCGACGGCGCAGCTCGCGCAGGTGGTCCCCGAGGGACATCCTCCCCTCGGGGTCACGCTGCTTGCGTAGTCGGCGGAAGGCCATGCGTCAGTGCCTGACCAGTCGTGGGGGTGGCGAACCGACGGACCCAGCGCTCAGAGCGCGGGGTTCTCGTAGCGCTGCTGCTCGGCCGGCCGGTCCGAGGCGTCCGCCGAGTGGCCGTTGGACGCGCTGGGGGTCGGCTGGTACACGGGCGCCGGCTGCGGCGGGGCCTGGGCCGCCATAGGCGGCTGCGGCGCCGGAGCGGGCTGCATGGGCTGGGTGGTCTGCGGGGGAACGACGTCGCCCGGGACGGTGTCACCGGCGGCCGCGCTGGGACGCGCGTCCTTGCCGTCGTTCTTCATCTCGGAGACCTCGGACTTGAAGATGCGCATCGAGCGACCGACGCTCCGAGCGGCGTCCGGCAGCTTCTTCCAGCCGAAGAGGATCGCCAGCAGCACCGCGACGATGAGCAGGTGGCTGGGCTGAAGGAGGTCTCTCCACATGATTCTGTCAGGCCTTCCGGGGGTTGGTGGCTGTCAGTCTACGTCTCGAGGCCCGACGGGACCGCTATGTACGCGCTCAGCGCCTCCTGTGCACCGACCGCCACGCTCGTTGCGAGGTCAACGGGCGAGACGACACGGACGTGCCCGCCCATCCGCCAGGCCAGCCGGCGTACGAGCGCAGGGTCCGAGACGTGCAGCGTCACCCGGCGGTGGCCCTCCCCGAGGTCCTCCACCCGGTCGACCGGGTAGTAGTCGACGATCCACGCCCCCGCGCGGTCGGTCTCGACCACCACTTCGAGATCTTCCTCGCCCGGCGTGAACAGGGCCTCGTTCACGTCCCGGGGCTGCGCCTGGGGCGGCGGCGTGCCGTCGACGTCGAGGACCTCGAGCGACTGGATCCGGTCGAGCCGGAACAGCCGCACGTCCTCGGCGCGGTGGCACCAGCCCTCGAGGTACCAGTGACCGTCGAGGTAGACCACCCGCATGGGGTCCACGTCGCGCTCGGTGACCTCGTCACGGGCGGGGACGAGGTATGCCAGGTGCAGCCTCCGGCGGTCGGCGACGGCGCGCCGGGCCCGGCCGAGGACCGACGCCCGGGCGCCGTCGTCGATGGAGACCTGGACCCGGGCGCTCGGCGCACCGATGGCGCCGGTCGCCTCCTCGAGCTTGCTGAGGGTGCGGGCCACCGCGTCGTGCTCGACGAGGCCCGGAGTCGTGGCGAGCGCCCGCAGCCCGACCATCAGCGCGAGCGCCTCGTCGACGCTGAGCCGCAGCGGCCGGGCGATGTAGTCGGCGTTGCCCAGGAAGACCCTCCCGTCCTCCCAGTCGGCCTCGATGAGGTCGTCCGGCATCCCGCCCGGAGTGCCACAGACGAAGAGCAGCTCCAGGTCCGCGACCAGCTGGTCCGTGCTGACCCCGAACTCCGAGGCGGCGTCCTCGAGGGGGACGCCCTGGTGGGCCAGCAGCCACGGCACCATGTCGAGCAGCCGAGAGAGCCGGGTCGTGGCCGACTCGGGCGGCTGGCGGCGGGGCGGCGTCACAGCTCCTCCTCGGGGGCGAGCTCTGCGGACCCGGTCACCCCGCGCAGCCGTCGGACCACGGCCTCCGTGAGGTCGGTCGGCGCGACCGCCACGACCTCCGGGCCGTAGCCCGCCACCTCGTCGGCCAGCCGGTCCACGTCGCGGAAGTCGACCTCGACCGACGACCACCCGTCGCCGGCGACGCTGTAGGACCCGCCGGACCCGTCGGACCCGTCGGACCCGTTGGAACCGCCGTTGGACCCGTTGGGCCCAACCCCGTCGGCCGCGGTGCGGGCGCGGCGCCGCAGCGCGTTGCCACTCCCGTCGCGGACCCGCAGCGTGGCCACCCGTGGCGGCGACGTCGGGACCTGGGTGGAGTCGACCATCACCCGTGGGTCGTGGTTCTCGGGGATGTCGTAGGCGCCCGGCGGTCCGGAGGTCGTGACGGTGGTGTCGATGCGGCCCACGCGGAAGACCCGGGCGGCGCCGCGGTCCAGGTCGAAGCCGGTGAGGTACCAGCGGCCGTGCCACTGGGCAAGACCCCAGGGCTGCAGGTGCCGGGTGGAGCTCTCCTCGTCGGGCTTGCGGTAGCCGAAGGTGACGGCTCGCCGGTCACGCACCGCGCGGCGCAGCGGCTCGAACGCCTCCTCGGTCGTCCGGACCACCGGCTCGATGCCCACCAGCGAGGCCTCGTCCATGGCCACCCCCGCGGCCCGCAGCTTGCGCAGCCCCGTCGCGGCCGGTCCGGCGAGGCTGGCCCGGGTCCA
>NZ_DATBTV010000042.1:0-16757 GCF_036559105.1 Lapillicoccus sp.
GACGCCGCCGGAGCAGCGGCCCTGCCGTTGGCCATCACGCCGGCGATCTCCCTGGGGACGCACATCGTCAGGGCCACCTCGTCGACCGACGGCGCGACCGCGACAGCGACCCTGACGGTCAAGACGACCCTCGGCACCGTGGTGCTCTCACCGCCCAAGATCAAGTCGGGCAAGCAGCTGAAGGTCGAGTTCTTCGGCTGGTCGCCGGGCGTGACCCTGTCCGTCTCGCTCGACGGCACGACCACCCTTGGGACCTTGACCACGGACGCCTCCGGGGCGGCGGAGGGCAAGGTCCTCATCCCGAGCGGAACGTCCGTCGGGTCACATCAGGTGGTCGTCCGGGCAACGGACGGTGGTCAGGTCTCGACGCCGCTCCAGGTGAGCCGCTGACCGGACGGGGCCGTGAGCGGGAGGGTTGCGACCCGCTTACGGACCGGTCCGTGGGTAGCGGCCCGGGAACGACGTGCGCACCATGGATGTTGACCAGGGTGCCCACCCGACCTTGAGGAGCCGTTCGTGAGCCTGTTCAGCAAGAAGACCCTGCCGTCGACCGACCCGGATGGCGGCGCATACCCCGTGGCCAAGACCGACGAGGACTGGCGAGCGGAGCTGTCTCCGGCCGAGTTCCACGTCCTGCGCGAGGCGGGCACCGAGCGGCCGTTCGTCGGCGAGTACACCGACACGACCGCCGAGGGCGTCTACTCGTGCCGCGCCTGCGGGACCGAGCTGTTCCGCAGCGACACCAAGTTCGAGTCCCACTGCGGGTGGCCGTCGTTCTACGCACCGCTGGCCGAGGACCGGGTCGAGTACATCGTGGACCGGAGCTTCGGCTCGGTCCGCACCGAGGTGCGCTGCAAGAACTGTGGCTCCCACCTCGGGCACGTGTTCGAGGGCGAGGGCTACGGCACGCCGACCGACCAGCGTTACTGCATCAACTCGATCAGCCTTCGCCTCGAGCCCAAGTCCGTGCCCGCGGACGCCCCCGAGCGGCTCGACCGGGAGCAGCTGCGCTCCGACCGTTAGGTCACCTCAGGTTCGCGACGAGGTCCTCGACCGACACCCGGGTGCCGGTGTAGAAGGGGACCTCCTCGCGGACGTGCCGTCTCGCCTCCGAGGCCCGTAGGTCGCGCATGAGGTCGACGATCCGGTGGAGCTCGTCCGCCTCGAACGCGAGGACCCACTCGTAGTCGCCCAGCGCGAACGACGCGACGGTGTTGGCCCGCACGTCCGGGTACCCGCGGGCCAGCTGGCCGTGCTCCACGAGCATGTCGCGACGCCGGGCATCGTCGAGCAGGTACCAGTCGTACGAGCGCACGAACGGGTAGACGCAGATGTACGCCTTGGGGTCCTCGCCCGCGAGGAACGCCGGCACGTGGCTCTTGTTGAACTCCGCCGGCCGGTGCAGCGCGGCCACGGACCAGACCGGCTCCAGGGCCGCGCCGAGCTCGGTGCGCAGGAACCGGTGGTAGGCGGACTGGAGCTGCTCGATGGTCTCGGCGTGCCACCAGATCATCAGGTCGGCGTCGGCGCGCAGCCCGGCCACGTCATACAGCCCGCGCACCACAACGCCCTCGGTCTCGACGTCGCTCAGCAGCGCCGCCGCCTCAGCGGTGACCTTCTCGCGGTCCTCCCCGAGCGGCTGGACCGAGGCGAACACGGACCACATCGCATACCGGATCGAGTCGTTGATCTCGCGGACGACGGACGGTGCGGGCTTGCGCGTGGCGTGGTCGCTCATGCCCTCATTGTGGCTGGCGCAGGACGGCGAGCACCTCGCGGGCTGCCCGACGGCCCGACCCGATGCACGCCGGTATGCCGACGCCCTCGTAGGCGGCTCCGGCGACAGCCAGTGCCGGCTGGTCGGCGACCGCCCCGAGGACGGCCTGTATGCGAGTGACGTGACCGACGGCGTACTGCGGCAGCGCGCCGCCCCACCGCTGCACGTGGTCGTCGATCGGGTCGGGGAAATCGGGGCCGAGGACCGTCCTCAGGTCCGCGACCACGGTGCGCACGAGGTCGTCGTCGTCTCGTTGCAGCACAGCGACCTCGCCGGCCCGGCCGAGCGAGGCGCGCAGGAGGACGACGTCCTGGGTGTCTTCGGCCAGCCAGGCCCACTTCGTGGAGCTGAAGGTCGCGGCCTTGATCGCCAGCGGCTCGACCGGCGGGACGAGGAAGCCCGAACCGCCCAGCAGGAGCGCCGCGGACCTCGGGAGCGCGAGGGTCACGATGGCCACGGAGGCGTAGGCGATCTCGTCGAGCCGCTCGGCGGCAAGGGACGAGAAGGGGCGCAGCAGCCGGGCGGCCGGGGTCGCCGGCAGGGCGAGCACGACGCCGTCGACGTCCAGGGTCTCGCGGTCGACGGTCGGTCCGACGGTCAGCCGCCATCCGTCCGGGCGGCGGGCGAGCTCACGGACCGTGCTGCGGGCCCGGATCTGCCCGCCGCGACCCACGACGGCGGCGGCGAGGTCAGAGGCGAGCAGCCCGAGCCCTCCGCGGTAACCCGCGAAGACCGGCCCACCGGGCGCGTCGGTCGCGGGACGGCCCACGATCGCCGTGCCGTCGGTCGCGGCGGCCCACAGCGCGGGCACCGTCGCCTGCAGCGAGAGCGACCGGGCGTGACCCGCGTAGACGCCGGCCAGGAGCGGTTCGACGAGGCGGTCGACGACCGCCGGCCCGACGCGGTCGGCGACGAAGGTGCCCACCGCCACGTCCTCGACCAACGGCGGCCCGACCTGCTCAGCCGACGCCCGGACGACCTCCTCCGACGTGAGGACCCCGGCCGCGTCGGCCGGATCGGTGGGTACGCCCATCACCGTCCCGCCCGGTAGCGGCCAGCGGCGTCCGCGACTCCACACCGCCGCCGAGACGGGTTCGGGATGGGTCAGCCGTTCGCCGAGTCCGAGGTCGGCGACCAGGCCGGTCGCCTCCGGTCGGCGGGCCAGCATCGACTCCGCACCGACGTCGACCGGGTACCCCGCCACCTCGGCGCGACGGAGCTTCCCGCCCACCGCGTCGGCGGCCTCGAGGACGACGACTCGAACGTCGTTGCCCTGCAACAGCTCCCACGCCGCCGACAGCCCCGCGACTCCGCCGCCCACGACGGCGACGACGGGGGTGCGCATGCCTCCACTGTCGCAGCCGAACCGTGATGGAACGGTCTCGGGTCGCTCGAGTGTCCTGAAGGGTGATCACGCACTGCCAGCCAGGAGGTATGCCGTGTCCCTTCCCCGCCACCATCGACCCGCCGCCGCCGTGGGCGCCGGCCTCATCGCCGTCCTCGCTCTCGGCGCCTGCTCCGGGTCGGGTTCCACCGGGTCGTCGGCCGGCGCCGGCGTGAGTGCCGTCGCTCCGGCCAACCCCGACCTGGGCGGCGCCCCGGACGCAGCGCCGGACGCGGCCGCGGACGCGCAGAAGCTCGCCGAGTCCTCAGGCCAGGGGGCAGCGGCCGGCTCCCCCGGCAGCGGGACCGCCGCGCGAAACGCGAGCCCGTCCTCGGCTGCCGACGTCGCGGCCGCCGACAAGCTGGTCCGGACCGCCTCGCTGCAGGTCCAGGTCGACGACGTCGAGGCCAAGGCCGCCGAAGCCCGACAGGTCGCGCTCGCCGCCGGCGGCACGGTCGTGTCGGAGAACAGCTCCGCGGTGCCGGTGAGCAGCGGCGGCGTCGACAAGCAGGGCAGCCGGTCGACGATGTCGCTGTCCGTCCCGGCGGACACCCTGGACCGGGTCCTCGACGACCTCGGCAAGCTCGGCACCACCGTTCAGCGGTCGTCCTCGGCCCGGGACGTGACCTCGACCTACGTCGACACGCAGTCCCGGATCACGACGATGAAGGCCGGTCTGGACCAGGTGCGGACGCTGCTGGGCAAGACCACCGACCTCAACCAGATCATCTCGCTCGAGACCGAGATCGCCCGCCGCCAGGGCGACCTCGACTCCCTCCAGGCCCAGCTCAACAGCCTGGACAAGAAGGTGGCCATGTCCACCGTCAGCGTCACGCTGGTGACCGCGGCGAACGTCGTCGTGCCCGAGGAGGACACCTCCGGGTTCCTCGGCGGCCTCCAGAAGGGCTGGAAGGCGTTCCTGGGCGCCAGCAGCGGGCTGCTCACCGTCCTGGGCGCCGTCCTCCCGTTCGTGGTGCTGCTCGCCATCGTCGCCGTCCCGCTGCTGTGGTGGCGTCGTCGCCGTACCGCCGCGCGTCCGGCCGAGGGCGGGTATGCGACGTCGCCACCGCCGGCGGCTGGTTCCCGTGGCCCCGACGGTGGGTCCGGTCCCCACGGCGGCCCGGACGGGTCGGGTGGCCCCGGTGGAGCGGACCCGGGGGCCGACCCGGGGTCGGGGCCCGAGTCGGGGGCGAGGGACGGTCGCGCCGCGAAGTCGGCGACCGCGTCGACCCAATCCGGGTCCCCCGAGGGCTACGAAGCCTCGACTGGTGGGTCCGGTGCGGGGGTCCGGGAGGGTGACACCGCGAAGCGCGAACCGGAGATTGCGGGAGCCGGAGCGCGCTGACCCACCGCATGGACTGGGGTGGCCGCGTTCGCAGGGGGCGCGCGGCCACCTCATGTCACCGTGAGGACGCCTCGTGGACCAGCTCGACGACCCGGGTCAGCACCTCCGGGTCGGTCTCCGGCAGGACGCCGTGGCCGAGGTTGAAGATATGCCCGGGCGTCGACCTCCCCTCGGTGACGATCCGGCGGACCTGTTCCTCGACGGCGGGCCAGGGCGCGAACAGCGTCGCCGGGTCGAGGTTGCCCTGGACCGCATACTCGGGGCCGAGACGTCGCACGGCGTCCGTGAGCGAGACCCGGAAGTCGACACCGACGACCTCGGCCCCGGCCGCCCCCATCGCGGGGAGCAGCTCCCCGGTGCCGACCCCGAAGTGGATGCGCGGGACACCGAGGTCGGCCACCGCGGCGAGGGCGGCGGCGGAATGCGGCCGCACGTAGCGCTCGTAGTCGGCCAGGGGTAGCGCGCCGACCCACGAGTCGAAGAGCTGGACGACACTCGCGCCGGCCTGGGCCTGGACGCGGAGGAAGGCGCCGGCGATCTGGGCGAGGCGGGCACACAGGTCGTGCCACAGCTCGGGGTCGCCGTACATCAGCGCCTTGGTGTTCTCGTGGTTGCGGCTGGGGCCGCCTTCGACGAGGTAGGAGGCGAGGGTGAACGGCGCTCCGGCGAACCCGATGAGCGGCGTGCCGCCGAGCGCCGCGGCGATCCGGCGGACCGACTCGGCGATGTCTGGCACCTGGTCGGGCGTCAGCTCCGGGAGCCGGTCGAGGTCCGCGCGGGTCCGGATCGGCTTGGCCACCACCGGACCGGTGCCGGCCACGATGTCGACGTCTACTCCGACCGCGGCCAGCGGGACCACGATGTCACTGAAGAAGATCGCCGCGTCGACGCCGTGGCGGCGGACCGGTTGGAGGGTGATCTCGGTGACGAGGTCTGGGGTCCGGCAGGCCTCGAGCATCGGGGTGCCCGCCCGGGCCTCGCGGTACTCCGGGAGAGAACGCCCGGCCTGCCGCATGAACCACACCGGGGTTCGTTCGACCCGCTGGCGGCGCGCAGCACGGACCAGGAGGCTGTCGGACGGGTGGGTCTGGACGACAGCGCTCACGGTGGTCATCGTCGCATGCGGTCAGCCGGTCGCGATCGCCACGACGCCCGCGAGGGCCAGGGCGACTCCGACGTTCTGGATCGGCTTCAGCCGCTCCGCCAGGAAGGCCCGGGCCAGGAGGATGGTCACCACCGGGTACAGCGAGCCCAGCACGGCCGCGACGCTGACCAGACCCTGGGTCGAGGCCGCCACGAAGAACGCGTTCGCACCGAGGTCGGCCAGGCCTACGAAGACCAGCGTCGGCCAGTCCCGTCGCCCGACTCCCCCGGTCGACCGGCGAACCGCAGCGACCGCCGCGTACAGGACGAGGCTGGTCAGCCGCATACCCCACAGGGTGGAGACGAGGGACACCCGCGCGCCGCGGTCCATGCAGAACAGGACCGTCCCGAACCCCACGGCGGCGACGCAGGCCAGCAGGACCGGCCGCACGTGCAGGCCGGCGCGGATCTCCGGTCCGCTCGCCAGCACCGTGCCGAGCACCGCGACCCCCATGCCGACCCACGCGATGACGCTCGGGGCGTCCCCGGTCGCCACCCCGAGCAGTACGGGCACCGCGGCGCCCAACGAGGCCACCGGGGCGACCACGCTCATCGTCCCGGTCGACAGCGCGCCGTAGAACGCCCACAGCGCCACCGCGCCCGCCACGCCGGCGGCGATCGCCCAGCCCTGCCAGCCGGACGCCGTGAGCGGGTTGCCCCTGACGACGACGACCACGCAGAGCGTCAGGAACCCGACCAGCTGCGACCAGCCGACGACGGCTGCCGCGGGGATGGTCTTGGCCTTGAGGCCCGCCACGAAGTCGCTCGTTCCCCACAGCAGGGACGAGCAGAGGGCGAGCAACGCGGACACGGCCGCCACCGTAACGGCGTGCCTGCCTGTCCCGGGGCGCCGTACCGACATACGCTCGTCGGGTGCGTGGTCGATCACTGCCGGGCGAGCAGCCCGCCGAGTTCGCCCGGGCGGTCAGCGCCCTCCGGGACGCCCGGCTGCGCCCGGAGGTCCGTCTGACCGAAGTCCCTGCCCCCCAGCGCATCGCGCCGTACGCGGTCGCGCTGACGGCGGACATCGTCTCGACCGCGTCGGGCGAGGAGGAGCTGGCCTCGGGCCGGTTCGTCCTGCTCCACGACCCGTCGGCCCCTGGTCCGTGGGAGGGCGAGTGGCGCGCGGTGACCTTCGCGCGCGCCGAGCTGGAGCCCGAGCTGGCCAGCGACCCGATGCTCGGTGCGGTCGGCTGGTCCTGGCTGGTGGACGCCCTGGACGCGCGCCGGCTGGGCTACGTTGCCGAGGCCGGCACGGTCACGCGGGTGGTCTCGGAGAGCTTCGCAGGGCTCGCCGACCGTGAACCCACGGTCGAGATGGAGGTCCGCGCATCCTGGACGCCGCGCGGTGAGATCGGCGCCCACCTGATGGCGTGGTCCGACCTGCTCTGCATGATCGCCGGGCTGCCACCCCTTCCGGAGGGCGTCGTCGCGCTTCCCGGGCAACGGCGGTGACCTCCGGTCCGCAGGCCGGCCCCACCGACGACGACACACCAGATGCGCTCGCCGAGGAGCCGGAGCGACTGCTGACGCCGCTCCTCGCGCCCAGCGACGGCGTTCCCGACGTGGTCGTCGACGAGCGCCGGCTGGTCGAGGCGGGTCGAGCCATCGCGGCGGGTACCGGACCGGTCGCCGTCGACGCCGAGCGCGCGTCGGGTCACCGCTACGGCCAGAAGGCCTACCTCGTGCAGCTGCGGCGGGCCGGTTCGGGAACCTGGCTCATCGATCCGGTCGCCTGCCCCGACCTCGGTCCGGTCGCCGACGGCATCGGGGACGCGGAGTGGGTCCTCCACGCCGCGACCCAGGACCTGCCCTGCCTCGCGCAGATCGGGCTGCGGCCGGTCCACCTCTTCGACACCGAGCTCGGCGCGCGACTCGTCGGCCTGCCTCGCGTGGGCCTGGGGGCCGCCGTGGAGCACTACCTGGGGCTGTCGTTGGCCAAGGAGCACTCCGCCGTCGACTGGTCGACCCGGCCCCTGCCCGAGCCCTGGCTGCGCTACGCCGCACTCGACGTCGAGGTCCTCGTCGAGCTGCGGGACGCGATCGCCGCCGACCTGGAGTCCCAGGGCAAGAGCGACTGGGCCCGCGAGGAGTTCGACGCCCTGCTGAACTTCGAGGGGCCGCCGGTCCGGGTCGACCCGTGGCGTCGGACCTCCGGCATGCACCGGGTCCGCAAGCGGCGCGGCATCGCCCTGGTCAAGGAGCTGTGGATCACCCGAGACCGCATCGCCGAACGTCGGGACACCTCACCCGGGCGGGTGCTGCCCGACTCGGTCATCGTCGAGCTGGCCAACCTCGCGCCCACCACGGCCGAGGAGATGGCCGAGGTCCGCGAGCTGCGCCCGGCTCGTCGCAACGCCAAGGTCTGGCTGGACGCCATCCGCCGCGCCCAGAACCTGCCCGAGAACGCCCTGCCGCCGCTGACCCTGGCCGGCACCGGACCACCGCCGCCGCGCGCCTGGCCCGACCGCGACCCCGTGGCCGCCGCCCGGCTGGCCCAGGCGCGAGAGGGGCTCGCCGCGTTCGGCACCGAGCACACCGTCCCGGTCGAGAACCTCATGACCCCGGACGTCCTGCGCCGCGTCATCTGGTCTCCCCCTGCCGACCTCAGCGCGGCCGGGATCGCCGCGGCCCTGGCCGCGCTCGGTGCCCGGCCGTGGCAGGTGGCCATCACGGCGCCGATCGTCGCCCAGGCCTGCGTCGACCACCCCTGACGTCCTGACGACCGGTGGCACGCAGCGGATAACCCCCGGCGGGTATCTGCCGCCCTTCACCGCCCTCTGACCTCCCGCAGAGAGACCACAAGGGCGGCAGGGAGCGGCGAGATCGGATGCGACGTCATACCGACCGATGCCGTTTCTGGGTCCGTCGCTACGCACCCGCCGAGGTGGCCTGCCTCGCCACCATGCTCGCGGCCAGCGTCGTCGCAGCCCGGCTCACGACGTCGCCGCCGTTGCTGGCGGCCAGCGCCATCGCGGGGGCAACCGTGGGGTTCTACGGAGTCCTGGTCGTCAAGGTCGCCGGCGAGCAAAGGCGCCTCGTCGCGCCCGGCCAGCCTCGGTATGCGATGCGAGTCGCCTCGCGCACCGTCCTGCTGCTCAGCGCCGAGTTCGGTGCCGCCGAGCTCCTCGACACGTTCCTCTGGCGACCGGCGCTCATGGTGTCGGCCGTCGTGCTGCTCGACGAGCCGGTCTGGGGACTGCTGGCCGGCAAGGCGGCGGCCGACGTCCTGTTCTACTTGGTCTCGGCCATGGGGTACCGCCTGACCGAGCTGGCCGGCATCCGGGTGCCGCGGTCGTCGGCTCCCCAGCGGGCGAACGTCGTATCTCATATGTGAGATATGGTGGCCGGCATGACGGTCACCGACACCTACCTCGAGCGGATCGGTTCGCTGATCCGGGACGCGCGCCGACACAAGGGTCTGACCCAGTCCGAGCTCGCGAGGTCGCTCGGGACCAGCCAGAGTGCGGTCGCCCGCATCGAGCAGGGCCAGCAGAACCTCAGCCTCGAGACCCTGGCCCGGATCGGGGAAAGCCTCGACTCCGAGTTCGTGTCGCTCGGCCACTCCGGGCCGCAGCACCTGCGCATCGTCGGCGGCCAGAAGCTGCACGGCGCCATCGACGTCAAGACGTCCAAGAACGCCGCCGTGGCCCTGCTCTGCGCCTCCCTGCTCAACCGCGGCCGCACGACGCTGCGCAACCTGGCCCGCATCGAGGAGGTCAACCGGATCCTCGAGGTGCTGCACTCCATCGGCGTGCGCACCCGCTGGATCCCCGGCAGCAACGACCTGGAGATCGTCCCGCCGACGCGGCTCGACCTGGACGCCATCGACGTCGAGGCCGCGCGCCGCACCCGGACCGTGATCATGTTCCTCGGGCCGCTGCTGCACGACTACCCGTCGTTCCTGCTGCCGTATGCAGGGGGCTGCGACCTCGGTACGCGTACCGTCGAGCCGCACCTGGCCTCGTTGCGCCACTTCGGTCTCGACGTCGTCGCGACCCACGGGTTCTACGAGGCCACGTCCGACCCGAGCCGCCGGCCGACCCGGCCGATCGTGCTCACCGAGCGCGGCGACACGGTCACCGAGAACGCCCTGATGGCCGCTGCGCGGCACGACGGCGTCACGGTGATCCGCAACGCCAGCCCGAACTACATGGTCCAGGACCTGTGCTTCTTCCTCGAGCGCCTGGGCGTCCGGATCGAGGGCATCGGCACCACCACCCTGACCGTCCACGGCCTCGACGTCATCGACGTCGACGTGGAGTACTCCCCCTCCGAGGACCCGATCGAGGCCATGAGTCTCTTGGCCGCGGCGGTCGTGACGGGGTCGGAGATCACCATCCGCCGGGTGCCGATCGAGTTCATGGAGATCGAGCTCGCGACGCTCGAGGGCATGGGCATGGAGTACGCGACCTCCGACGAGTACCGCTCGGCCAACGGCCAGACCCGGCTCGTCGACCTCACCACCGTGCCCGGCCCGCTGCATGCGCCGATCGACAAGATCCACCCGATGCCGTTCCCGGGCCTCAACATCGACAACCTGCCGTTCTTCGCGCTCATCGGGGCGGTGGCCGAGGGATCGACGCTGATCCACGACTGGGTCTACGAGAACCGAGCCATCTACCTCACCGAGCTCACGAAGGTCGGCGCCAAGGTCCAGCTGCTCGACCCGCACCGGGTCCTCATCGAGGGACCGACCCGCTGGCGGGCCGCCGAGGTCATGTGCCCGCCGGCGCTGCGACCGGGCGTCGTGGTGCTGCTGGCCATGCTCGCGGCTCCGGGCACGTCGGTGCTGCGCAACGTCTACGTCATCAACCGCGGCTACGAGGACCTCGCCGACCGGCTCAACGCCCTCGGCGCGACCATCGAGGTCTTCCGCGACATCTGACGCGGGTGCGGCCCAGCCGGTTGCCGCAGTGGGTTGGCGCCGCAGGTTCGAGCAGCGGGTCGGCGCCCGCACTCGTCGGACAGGCAGCAGGCGGCGAGGCGACGCGACGCGCCGTCCAGACCGCCGCGACACGTCGTAGCGCTCCGGCTACTGCCCGTCTGACGCGCCGCATCGCCGGCGGAAATGGCGTCGCGCTCGGGTACGCCCGCGCCTAGCGTGAGCGCGTGCCCCTACCGTTCGACGCTGCCGGGACCGGTCCGCCGGTCGTCCTCCTCCACGCCGGCGTCGCCGACCGCCGGATGTGGGCGGCGCAGATCCCCGTCCTGGCCGACCGGTACCGGGTCCTCGCCCCGGACCTCCCCGGGTACGGCGACGCTTCCCTCGCGCCGGGGCCGCTCTCGAACGTGGCCGAGGTCATCGGGTTCCTCGACGACCAGGGCATCGCGGCCTCCGCGTTGGTCGGCGCGTCCTTCGGCGGCCGCGTGGCCCTGGAGGTGGCGACGGCCCACCCGGACCGCGTGACCGCTCTGGTCCTGCTCTGCCCGGGCCTACGCGGGGTCGCTCCGACAGACGCGTCCGAGGCCTTCGACGAGAGGGAGGAGGGTCTCATCGAGGCCGGCGACGTCGACGGCGCCGTTGCCCTCAACGTCGACACGTGGCTCGGGCCGGACGCCGGCGATGACGCCCGCTCGCTGCTGACCCGGATGCAGCGCCGGGCGTTCGACGTCCAGATCGCGGCCGACGAGTGGCCCGACCCGCCGACCATGGTCCCCGACGAGGTCGACCTCGGTGGCATCACGGTGCCGACGACCGTCGTGCTGGGCGAGCTCGACGTGGACTGGCTCCAGGCCGCCGCCCGGACGGTCGCCGACGGCGTCCCGGGAGCGACCCTGGTCGAGCTGGGCTGGGCCGGTCACCTGCCGAGCCTCGAGCGACCCGGCGAGGCCGCTGCTCTCGTCCTCGAGGCCCTCGGCGACCCGGCGCGAACGGAGTAGTCCTATCCTCCCGTCATGCCGACGCCGCCGCCCGCCGCCGCCCCTGCCGACCTGACCGGACACCGCGCGCTGGTGACCGGTGCCGCGAGTGGCATCGGCGCGGCCATCGCCGCCCGGCTCGTCCAGTCCGGTGCGGTCGTCGTCGCCGTGGACCGAGACGAGGCCGGGCTGAAGGACCTCGCCGCGAGACTCGGCGACGGGCAGATCGAGCCGGTCGCCGCCGACCTGTCGGACCTCGACTCCATCGCCGACCTCCCGACCGACATCGACATCCTCGTCAACAACGCCGGGATCCAGCACGTGTCGCCGATCGAGTCGTTCCCGCTGGAGACCTTCGAGCTGATCCTCGACGTCATGCTGCACGCACCGTTCCGGCTGGTCCGGCAGTGCCTGCCGACCATGTACGCCCAGGGCTGGGGCCGCGTGGTCAACGTGTCGAGTGCGCACGGGCTCCGGGCCAGCGCCTACAAGTCCGCGTACGTCACGGCCAAGCACGGCCTGGAGGGACTGTCGAAGGTCGTCGCCCTCGAGGGCGCCCCCCACGGGGTCACGAGCAACTGCATCAACCCCGGGTACGTGCGCACTCCCCTGGTCGAGAGCCAGATCGCCGACCAGGCCGAGGCCCACGGCATCCCCGAGGACGAGGTCGTCGAGAAGGTCCTGCTCGAAGGGATGGCCGTCAAGCGCCTCGTCGAGCCGGCGGAGGTCGCCGAGCTCGCCATGTTCCTCTGCGGACCGGCGTCGGCATCCGTCACCGGTGCGTCGTTCGCAATCGACGGCGGGTGGACGGCCCGCTGAGCACCATCACGCGTCACGACTCTGGTCGGCGGGTCAGACCGGCCCGCGGGTCAGGACAGGGCGGCGTGGAGCTGGTCCGCGATCGCGTCGGGGGTCAGGCCGATCTCCTCGAGGACCTCGCCCCGGGACGCGTGCGGCAGGAACCGCTTCGGGATCCCGTGCAGGTGGACGGGTACCGACAGCCCGGCCTCCCGGACCGCGGCCGTCACCTGCGACCCCACACCACCGACGACGAGGTTGTCCTCGAGAACCGCGACAGCGCCCGCCGAGCGAGCCAGGTCGACGAGGTCGTCCGGCACCGGTACGCACCACCGCGGGTCGACCACGCGGACCGTATGCCCCTGTGCCGTCAGCTTCTCGGCGACCGCCATGCCCGTGGTCGCCATCTCGCCGAGGCCCACGATGAGCAGCTCGACCGGCTCCGTGGACGCCTCGGCCAGCACGTCGACCGAACCCAAGGCGCGAACCGCCGGCAGCGGGGCCGGCGGGTTCTGCTTGGAGAACCGGATGACCGTCGGTCCGTCGTGGACGTCGACCGCCTCGCGTAAGGCTCGGCCGAGCTCCTCGGGGTCCCGCGGTGCCGTGAGCCGCAGCCCTGGCACCAGCCCGGTGATCGACATGTCCCACATGCCGTTGTGCGAGGCGCCGTCGGTACCGGTGATCCCGGCACGGTCCAGCACGAAGGTGACGCCGGCCCGGTGCAGCGCGCAGTCCATGAGCAGCTGGTCGAAGGCCCGGTTGAGGAACGTCGCATACACGCAGACGACGGGGTGCATCCCGCCGAACGCGAGCCCCGACGCCATCGTGACGGCATGCTGCTCGGCAATTCCTACGTCGAACACGCGGTCCGGGTGCCGCTCGGCGAACTCCTTGAGGCCCGTGGGGATGAGCATCGCCGCGGTGATCGCGACGACGTCGTCCCGCTCTCGCGACACCCCGAGCAGCGCGTCGCTGAACTCGTCGGTCCAGATCCGACCCTTGACCTGCAGCGGCAGCCCCGTCTCGGGGTTGATCCGGTCGACGGCGTGGAACCGGTCGGCGTCGTCGTTGCTGGCGTGGTCGTAGCCCTTGCCCTTGGTCGTCAGCACGTGCACGAGCACGGGTCCCTCGAACGACCTGGCCCGGCCCAGGGCGGCCTCGACCGCCTGCTCGTCGTGGCCGTCGATCGGGCCGAGATACTTCAGCCCGAGGTCCTCGAAGAGGCCCTGCGGCGCGACCATGTCCTTGATGCCCTTCTTCATGCCGTGCAGGGCGCCGTAGACCGCTCCGCCGACGACCGGGGTGCGGTTCAGGGTCTCCCGCCCCCAACCGAGCACCGACTCGTACTTGCGCGTCGTCCGCAGGGTCGCCAGGTGGTCCGCGAGGCCGCCGGTGGTCGGCGCGTACGAGCGCTCGTTGTCGTTGACCACGATGACGAGCGGGAGGTCCTTGTCGACGGCGATGTTGTTGATCGCCTCCCACGCCATGCCGCCGGTGAGGGCTCCGTCCCCGATGACCGCAACGGTATGCCGGTCGCGCCGGCCCGTGAGTCGGCGCGCCTTGGCGATGCCATCGGCCCAGGAGAGGGCGGTCGAGGCGTGCGAGTTCTCGACGACGTCGTGCTCGGACTCGGTCCGGCTGGGGTAGCCGGACAGGCCGCCCTGCTTCTTGAGCTTGCTGAAGTCCTGCCGACCGGTGAGGAGCTTGTGGACGTAGGACTGGTGTCCCGTGTCGAACACGATGGTGTCGCGGGGGCTGTCGAACACCCGGTGCAGCGCGATCGTCAGCTCGACGACGCCGAGGTTGGGTCCGAGATGACCCCCGGTCTTGGAGACCGACTCCACCAGAAAGTCGCGGATCTCCTGGGCGAGCGCGGGGATCTGGGCAGGGGTGAGCGCCTTCAGCTCAGCCGGGCCCTTGATGGTTTCGAGCACTCCCACGCGCAGCAGTCCTTTCAACTGGGGGTCACTGCTAGACAACCGCCTGAGTCTAAGCGCTGATGCTGACTTCAAGCCCGTCCGGCACTCCTGACAGGCTCACGTCGCCCTGCGCATCGACAGTCACCGTGATCTCTGCCCGCCCGGCGCGCAGGCCCGAGACCGTGATCGCCCCGAACGGCGCCGGTCGCAGTGGTCGGACCCGGATCTCCCCCTTGGGCAGGTCGACCTGGAGACCCACGGCCACGGAGAGGAGCACCGCGGCGCTGGCGGCACTCCATGCCTGCGGCCGGCAGGAGGCAGGGTAGGGCGCAGGTCGGCCCATCATGGGCAGTCCGGAATAGAGCTCGGGGTAGCGGTAGTCGAAGCTGGCGCCGGCCGACAGCAGCCGCCGCAGGATGGTCGCCGCACCGGCGTCCTGGCCCTCACGGGCCAGTCCCAGGGCCACGATCGCGGTGTCGTGGGTCCACACCGAACCCGTGTGGTAGCCGATGGGGTTGAAGCCCCCGTTGCCCGAACCGAAGGTCCGTATCCCGAAGTCGTCGAGCAGCTCGTCACCGGTCACCTGCTCGGCCACTGACTGCGCCTCCTGCGCCGACAGGACGCCCGTCCCGAGGACGTGGCCCATGTTCGAGCCGAGCCCGTCGACGGCTCGCCCCTGCCCGTCCAGAGCCATGGCCAGGTAGCGACCAGTCCCATCGGCACCGTCGACCCAGTACCCAGCCTGGATGCGCTCGCGCAACAGCTCGGCCTCACGGCGAGCGTCCTCGCTACCGGGCTCCCCCAGTCCCTCCAGGAGCTCGGCTGCGCCAAGGAGTGCCTCCACGGCATACGCCTGGGCTTCCACGAGCGCGATGGGGCCCTCGGCCACCCGGCCGTCCCTGAACCGCATCGAGTCACCGGAGTCCTTCCACCCCTGGTTGGCCAACCCGTGACCGGTGGTGTCGAGGTACTTCAGCAGCCCGTCGCTGTCCGGTTGACCGGGTCCGGTGATCCAGCCCAGCGCAGCGCGCAGATGCGGGAGCAGCTCGCGGACCTCCGCCTCCGAAAGCCCCCAGCGCCAGGCCTCGACCAGCAGGCAGACCCAGAGCGCGGTGGCATCGACCGTCCCGTAGTAGAGCGGCGGAAGGGACAGCCCGGCCGCCCCCTGGTATGCCGTGCGGCGCACCTCATGGGCGATCTTGCCGGGCTGCTCGGCCCGTTCCGAGTCGTCCTGGGCGCCCTGGCGCCGGGCCAGGGCTCGTAGGGTCCCCGCCGCGAGCTCGGTGCCGAACGGCAGCATCATCCGCGCCGTCCAGATCGAGTCGCGCCCGAACAACGTGAGGTACCAGGGGGTTCCGGCTGCGGCGAACACGTCCTCCGGGCTCAGGGGGTCACGCAGGAGCAGGTGCCTCAGGTCGTCCAGCGACTGGGTCACCAGCGGTGCGAGGCGGGGGTCGTCGGCGGTGACCCGGACGTGGCCCCAGGTCACGGCATCGCCGCCGGGGTCGGCGTCGAATCCCGAGGCGTGGCGCCGAGCTACGGTCACGGCGACCTGCCAGGTCTGGGTCTGACCGGGGTCCACGCTCACCTCGAACCGCGCCAGCGCTCCGCGCCCAGCAGCCTCGAGGCTCACGGGTGCCGGGGCGAAGCTCACATCGACGTCGTGGCGGTCGGTCGCGAACCGCGCCGCGTCCGCAGTCAGCGTTGCCGCGACCTGGTCAGCGACGACGCGCCCGCCCTTCACCGACCCGATCGGCATGGCATCGCAGCCGATCTCGATCTCGAGGGTGGCCCGGACTGGTTCGGTCGCGCGCGAGATCACGCTCACCTCCTCGACCAGGCGCGACCCCGCCAACGTCCGGACGCGGCGTACCTCAACTGTGGGGTCCGCACCGGGGTCGCCGACAGCGCGGGCGGCGCCGAAGAACTCTGCGCGCGCCCCCTGGGCCTGCCCGGCAACCGGGCTGGCCGGCTCACCGGCGACGCGCACCAGAAGGCAGTTCAGCATCCGGACATCGTCGACGTAGAAGCCCTGGGCCGAACCCGGTTCGACGTCCCCTCCTTGGGACGAGAGCTGAGTGGAGTTCCCGTCGACCGTGATGGACAGGTCGTGCAGCCAGGGCTGCCGCAGGGAGGTGTCTGGCGTTTGGTCTACAGCGTCCGTCGAGGTCACGTGGGAGGGCCTTTCGTGTCGAGTCGTGTCGAACGATGCACATCATCCTCTTGACCACGGTGGGGGTCGTAGGCCATTCTCGCCTCACTTGGAACGTTCAAATGCGCGGTTGGGGTGATGATCGCCCGCGGTTTGAACGATCACAGCGCAAAGGAGCGATCGTGGCAAGCACCACAGGAGTGTCTCGCGAGCGGCCGACGATCATCAACGTCGCGCAAGCCGCCGGGGTCTCACGCCAGACCGTCAGCAACGCGCTCAACAACCCCGAGCGGGTGGCCCCATCCACTCTCGAGCGAGTCCACGCGGCGATCGAGCAGCTGGGCTTCACCCCGAACGCGGCCGCGCAGCACCTGCGT
>NZ_DATBTV010000043.1:0-22771 GCF_036559105.1 Lapillicoccus sp.
TGGAAGGTCATCTTCCAGGACGACGAGCTGGACAAGAACCTCCAGGCGATGCTCCACCTGCGCGAGCCCATCAGCCGCTGAGTCGCGTTCCAATCGCGTTCACTGACAAGGAAGTCCAGCGATGACCCTCATCCTCAACTCCCCCGAGACCTTCGCCGCGGAGAGTCTGGCCGGCTTCGTCGCCGCCAACGGCACGCGGGTCCGCCCGGCGCCGGGTGGCGTGGTCCGCTCGACCGTCCGGGTACCGGGCAAGGTCGCGGTCGTCGTCGGCGGTGGCTCCGGCCACTATCCGGCGTTCGCGGGCGTCGTGGGTGAGGGTCTCGCCGACGGGGCGGTCTGCGGGGACGTGTTCGCCTCCCCGTCGACCCGCCAGGTGATGGACATCTGCCGGGCGGTCGACCAGGGCGCGGGCGTGTGGCTCAGCTTCGGCAACTACGCCGGCGACGTGCTCAACTTCTCGGCCGCGGCCACCCGGCTGCGGGCGCAGGGTATGCGTGTCGCCCTCCTCGCGGTGACCGACGACGTCGCCAGCGCCTCACCTGCGGAGCGGCACCGGCGGCGTGGTGTCGCTGGTGACCTGGTGGTCTTCAAGGTGGCCGGCGCTGCGGCGGAGGCGGGGTACGACCTCGACGCCGTCGAGGCGGTCGCCTCCCGCGCCAACGACCGGACCCGCTCGTTCGGGGCGGCGTTCGACGGGTGCACGCTGCCCGGCGCGGAGGCCCCCCTGTTCACCCTGCCCGCGGGGACCATCGCCTGGGGCCTCGGCGTCCACGGCGAGCCCGGCGTCGGCGACGGCCCGCTGCCCTCGGCCGACGAGCTGGCTGCTGAGCTGGTCCGCCGGGTCCTCGAGGACAAGCCGGCGGTCGGCGGGTCCCGGGTGGCCGTGCTCCTCAACGGCCTGGGTTCGGTGAAGTACGAGGAGCTGTTCGTCCTGTGGTCCGCGGTGCTTCCGTTGTTGGAGGCCGCCGGTCTGGACGTCGTCGCCCCGGAGGTCGGTGAGCTGGTGACCAGCCTCGACATGGCCGGCTGCTCGCTGACCGTCTCCTGGCTGGATGACGAGCTGGAGACCCTGTGGCTCGCTCCGGCCGACAGCCCCGCCTTCCGGCGGACGGCGCCGGCTCCGCTGGACCCCACCCCGGTGCCGTTGGGCGCCGCCCGCCCCGCCGTCGAGGCCTCGTCCGAGGTCGGGCAGCAGGCCGGGGTATGCGTGCACCAGGCCGTCGAGGCGGTCGCCGCGCTGTTGCGAGACCTCGAGGACGAGCTCGGCCGTCTCGACGCGGTCGCCGGTGACGGCGACCACGGCCGCGGCATGGCGCGGGGTTCCGCGGCCGCGCTGGCCGGGGCGACCGCAGCGGTCGACGCCGGCGGCGACGCTCCGACGGTGCTCCGCAACGCCGGCGAGGAGTGGGCGGACAAGGCCGGCGGCACGTCCGGCGCCCTCTGGGGCGCGGGTCTGCTCGCGGCCGCCGAACGGCTTCCGTCGGACGCGGTCCCGACCGACGCGGACATTGTGGCCGCGGTCGTCAACGCCTGGCGGCAGGTCAAGGCCATCGGTGGGGCGGAGGTCGGCGACAAGACCCTCGTCGATGCTCTGGAACCGTTCGCCGTGACGTTGCAGGAGCGGTTCGACGCCGGTGACGACCTCGAGACCGCCTGGGATGTGGGCGTTTCCGCGGCCCAGTCGGCCGCGGCCGCCACGGCCGGCATCGCCGCTCGGATGGGACGCTCCCGCGTCCTGGGCGCCAAGAGCCTCGGCTCGCCGGATCCCGGCGCCACCTCGCTGGCCGCCGTCATCGGTGCGCTCGCGCCCGTCCTGACCCCGCGGCACGCCACTTCGCCCGCCTGACTCACTAACCTCCCGCATACCTCGAAGGAACCCTCATGACCGACCAGCTCCGGATCCTCGTCGGCAGCGACGGCGCCGGCGTCGACTACAAGGACGCCATCGCCGCGGACCTACGGTCGAACCCGCGCGTCGCCGTCCTCACCGACCTTGGCGTGCACCCGGACGACCCGGGCGCCAAGACGTACCCGAGCGTGGCCATCGAGGCCGCGACCCGCATCGCCAACGGCGAGGCCGACCGCGCGATCCTGTTCTGCGGCACCGGTATCGGCGTCGCGATCTCGGCCAACAAGGTGGCGGGCATCCGGGCCACGGTCGCGCACGACTCGTTCAGCGTGGAGCGCTCGATCCTGTCCAACGACTGCCAGGTGCTCACCATGGGCCAGCGCGTCATCGGGCTGCAGCTCGCACGGCGGCTCGCGGCCGAGTGGCTCACCTACACGTTCGACCCCACGTCGCACTCGCAGGCCAACGTCGCCGAGCTGGAGGCGTTCGAATCGGTGCGGAGCTGACGGCACGTCCGATCGGCGCCCCCGATGAGCACCCGATGAGCACCCGATGAGCACCGTCGCGATCAGCCTGAAGATGTACTTCGGGCCCGCCCGAGCGCAGGCCTACTGCGCCGCGCTCGCGTCCCTGGCCGCGCGCCACCCCGACGTCGCGTCGGGGGCGACCGAGCTGGTCGTGCTCCCCTCGTTCGTCGCGATCCCGGCCGCCCTCTCGGCGGCCGGGACCACGCGTCTCCAGGTGGGCGCGCAGGACCTCGCGACCGAGGACGCCGGCGCCTTCACCGGTGAGGTGTCCGGCGCCGAGCTGGCCGAGCTGGGCGTGACGCACGTCGAGGTCGGCCACGCGGAGCGCCGCCGGCTGTTCAGCGAGGACGACACGGTGGTACGCGCCAAGACCGCCGCTGCGCTGCGGAACGACCTGGTCCCCCTGCTGTGCGTCGGCGAGACCTCGCGCCTCGACCCCCTGGCGGCGGCCGCCGTCGTCGTCGACCAGGTCGCCTCGGCGATCCCCGACGGCACCGGCAAGCGCGTCCTCGTCGCGTACGAGCCGGTGTGGGCCATCGGCGCCGCCCAGCCCGCCCCCCACGCCTACACCTCCGCCGTATGCCACGCCGTGCGCGCCGCCCTCGGCGAGCGCCTCGATGGGCGCCTTGCTGACGTCGGCATCCTGTACGGCGGCAGCGCCGGCCCCGGCCTGGTCGCCGCACTCGGCGACGCGGTGGACGGACTGTTCCTCGGACGGTTCGCCCACGACCCCTCGGCGGTCAAGACCGTCCTCGACGAGCTCGCCGCTACGCGCTGACTCCGCGGCGTTCGCCAGCAACGTTCTTCGAGATCCGCTCGTCCGTCCCGGTGATCACCCAACGGACGGCGATGAGCGAGAGCACGCCGACCACGATCCCGACGATGCCGACCACCCCAGCGAGCGGCGCTGGGTGCCCTTTGCCGATGGCGAAGACCGAGAAGTCCCACAGCGCGTGCAGCACCATCGCCCACACCAGCGACCCGGTGACACGGCGGAGAATGTAGAGGGTCGTCCCGAACAGGAACGCGTTGAGCACCTGCAGGCTGGTCGGGCCGAAGGCCTGGCCGCCGAGGACGTTGGCGTAGTGCATGACTCCGAAAGCCAGCGTCGAGAGGAACCACACCCACCCCTCACTGAGACCAGCGCGCAAGCCGGTGAGCAGCAGTCCGCGCGTCGTGAGCTCCTCGGTGAAGCCGACGAGGAGCAGCGCCAGCGAAGCGCCGAAGAACCCCAGGTCGTAAGCCGACCAGTCGGTGACGGCGAGGTTGACCAGCACGAGGACGGCCATGAGCATCGGGGCGACGATCGGCCAGCGGTGCTCCGCCCGTCGGCGGTCGAACAGGGCCGGGCGCCACCAGCCGAGCCACGACGTCGTGGCCGCCAAGAGGATCGCCCCGACGATGAGGGAGATCCCGGCCCCGCGGAAGAGCGTCCCGCCAGTGTCGCCCAGCTCGGTATAGGGGACTCCGCTCAGCCGTTGCATCAGCACCACGAGGACCACGTAGCCGAGAAATACGGCGAATCCGATCCACACTCGGGGACGGACGCGGACCGGGCGGTCAGGTGGCGTCGTCACGCCCTCGAGCATGGCAGGATCGCGGAGCGGAGCACGAACCCGGGTCACGTTGGCCGAAGGGTCACGTCGCGGGTCATGTCTGCCGGTGGCGGAGCGACGCCCGTGACGCCGCCGACGGCCTCGTTCAGCGCGACCGTGGCCAACCTGGCGGTGTCGTTCAACGCCTCGCACGCCATGTCGCGGTAGGTGGCGTCGGGACAACACCAATGGCGACATGACGTGCGACGTGACGGGCTCTCCCTCGGGCGGTGCCACGACCCGTCTGCCGTCGCCACCGTCCTCGATGAGCTCGCCGCCACCCGCTGACGGCGTGCAGACCCCTCCCCGGGCACGCCACTGGGGAGGGTGTTCGGCGTCCGCACACCGAAGACCCTCCCCGCTGGCCGGCAAGACGACGCCGAGAGGGGCGGCGCCGTGACGGCGCTGCCCCTCGTTGGTGGCGTGGTCGGTCAGTGCCCGATCGGAACCTCCGTCCCGGGGGCCATCTCGACGTGCTCACGCCGGCTCAGGAAGGTCATGAGGATCGCGGAGACGAGCATGAACCCGCCCACCACGAACATGGAGACCTTGTAGTCACCGGTGAGGTCCTTCAGCCAGCCGGTGATGTACGGCGCGGTGAACCCGGCCATGTTGCCCATGGTGTTGATCAACGCGATGCCCGCTGCCGCGGCGGCCCCGGTGAGGAACTGCGTGGGGACGGTCCAGAAGTTCGGCAGCGCCGAGAAGATCGCACAGGCCGTCACGGTGATGATCGCGATGGTCAGGGCGGGGCTGCCCGCGTAGAGGGCGAGCGGGATGCTGACCGCTCCGAGGAGCGCCGGGATGATGATGTGTCCCGGCTTGACGCCGTGCTTCGTCGCGTGCCGTGTGACGAAGTAGAGCGCGATCGCGGCCGGCAGGTACGGGATGGCCGTGATGAAGCCCTTCTGGAGGTAGTCGAACTTCACGCCGTACTGCGCCTCGAACCCGCTGATGATCGTCGGGAGGAAGAAGGCCAGCGTGTAGAGGCCGTAGACGAAGCCGAAGTAGATGAACGACAGGGTCCAGACCCGGCCGTTGCGGAAGACCGCGCGGACGCTGTGCTTCTCGTGACCGCTGGTCTTCGAGGCGGCCTCCGCGGTGAGCTCACCGGTCAGCCATTCCTTCTCGTCGTCGTTGAGCCACGTGGTCTTGGCCGGGCTGTCGGAGAGGTAGAACCACGCGACGACGCCGACGATGATGGCCGGCACGCCCACGCCGAGGAACATGAACCGCCAGCCCTCCAGGCCGAAGATGCCGTGCTGGCTGATCAGCCAGCCGGCCAGCGGGGCGCCGATGACCGTCGTGAGCGGCTGGGCCAGGTAGAAGAGGCCGAGGATCCCGCTGCGGTACCGGGCCGGGACGAACATGCTGAGGAAGAGGATCGCGCCCGGGAAGAAGCCGGCCTCGGCGACACCGAGGAGGAACCGCAGCGCCGTCAGCTGGGTGAAGGTCTGCACGAAGGTGAACAGCACCGCGACGATGCCCCAGCTGACCATGATCCTGGCCAGCCAGCGCCGGGCCCCGAACTTGTTGAGGGCGAGGTTGCTGGGGACCTCGAGCACGATGTAGCCGAGGAAGAAGACCCCCGAGGCGAACCCGAACTGGGCTGCGGAGAGCCCGAGGTCGGCGTTCATGCCGCTCGGAGCGGCGAAGCCGATGGCCGTCCGGTCCAGGTAGTTGATGAAGAACATCAGGGCCACGAAGGGCACCAGGCGGATGGAGATCTTGCGAATAGCCGATTTCTCGACGCTGAGCGTCTGCGGCTCGTGAACGGCGCTCATGCCCACCGTGACTCCTTTGGCAATCGGTTCAAAGGCCCGGGCGGACCTGGCGATGGCTGATTCAAGCGTACTGTCG
Organism: Lapillicoccus sp.; assembly: GCF_036559105.1. GTDB lineage: Bacteria > Actinomycetota > Actinomycetes > Actinomycetales > Dermatophilaceae > Lapillicoccus. Next base: position 5,832 of record NZ_DATBTV010000043.1, read on the forward strand.
GTCAACCTGTCAACCGGTTGACCAATATTAGCTGGCTCACATCGAACGAAGGACGCCTACTTCCGGTCCGTCACCAGCCGGAGCCCAGGCCCCGGTATGCGGTGGGTCCGGTCTCGTAGGCTCGCGGCCCATGGGTGCGGCCGGCGGGGAAGGCGTGAGCAGGTGAGTGCGGAACTAGGAACGCCCCAGGACGCCCCGCGCCAGGACTCTGCCCTCGCCGCCCCCGCCCCCCGCCCGGTCGTCGAGGTCGTCGCCGCGCCGATCGTCAACTACGCCATGGCCCACGGCGGGATCGCGTTCCTCCACCGCTTCGTCGTCACCCTCCCGCCCCCTGACGCCGGCGTCGACCTCGTGGTCCACGCTGAGGTCGTCGACGCCCAGGGCGACGTCCTCACCCGCCCGTGGCAGCACCACGTCGACAGCCTGCGGGCCGGCCTACCCCTCGTCGTCGACCATCCCGCGATCCGCCTGAACGCCAGGTACCTCGCCGAGCTCGAGGAGGAGACGACCGCCGAGGTCGTGGTCACCGTCACCGCGGCCGGGCGGGAGCTCGGCCGGGCCTACACGCCGGTCCGGGTGCTCGCCGCTCGGCAGTGGTCGCTCGACCCGTCGGCACCGGTGCTGTCGCTCGAGCTGCTGGCCTCGTTCGTCCAGCCCAACCACCCCGCCGTCGGGCCTGTCGTCGCCCGGGCCGCCGCGATCCTCGCCGACCGGACGAAGAGCGGCAGCCTCCAGGTCAGCTACGTCGACCCCGAGCGCGTCGACGCGATCGTCGACGCCGTGTTCACGGCGGTCCACGAGCTCGACGTCTACTACGCCGAGCCGCCGGCCAGCTGGGGCTACGGCCAGAAGGTCCGCACTCCGGGCGACGTGTTCGAGCACCGGATCGGGACCTGTCTCGACACGACGGTCGCGCTGGCGTCCTGTCTGGAGCACGTCGGCATCACGCCCGTCATCTGGGTCGCTCGGGGTCACGCCTTCCTCGGCTACTGGCGGCGCGGTGAGCAGGGCCTGCCCGACGCCGCGAGCCTCCAGATCGCCCCTGCGGCCAACGCCGTCGACCTCGGACTCATGGGCGTCGTCGAGACGACGATGGTCACCCGCGAGCGCCGTCCGCCCAAGGACCTCTTCCGCCGGGCCAGCCAGGCGCCCAAGGACGGGTACTTCCAGGGCGGCTCCTCCGAGCTGGTCGGGGTGGTCGACGTCGGGATGGCCCGGCTGATGCGGGTCCTGCCCGTTCCGGCCCGACGCGTCCGCGCGGACGGTGTCGTCGAGCTGGTGGAGTACACGCCCCCGGACCCGCTAGCTGCTGCCGGCGCGGCCACCCGCATACCGGAGCCGTCGTCCGGACCCGACCCGCGACTGAGGCGACCCGACCCGCCACCGCGGGTCCAGGCGTGGAAGAACGCGCTGCTGGACCTCACCCTGCGCAACCGGCTGCTCAACCTCGCCGGCCCGATGACGCAGGCGCCGCTGGTCACGCCGAGCGAGCAGCTCGGCCTCCTCGCGCAGATCCTCCAGGAGGGGAAGACGGTCTCGGTCCGCGCGGTCGACGACCTGGCCGGCGCCGTCGCCGCGGACCGCAGCCGCGACGCGTACGCGCTGCCCGGAGACGTCCTGCGCAACATGCTGGCCAGCCGGTCGACCATCTACTCGGGGTATGCGTCGGACGTCCACCAGGCGGCGATGACCCGGCTGCGTTACCGCGCGCGCACGGCGATCCAGGAGACCGGCGCCAACCCGCTCTACGTCACCCTCGGTCGGCTCGACTGGCAGCTGGGCGACCGCGACCTCAGCGCACCGCTGCTGCTCGCGCCGGTGCAGGTCAAGGGCGTCGTCATGCCGTTCCGGATCGCGTTCGACGAGTCGGGCACGGTCACGCTGAACCACAGCCTCATGGAGAAGCTGCGGCTGGAGTTCGGGTTCACCGTGCCGGGCCTGGCGGAGCAGCTGCCCACGCTGCCGGGTACCGAGCACGTCGACGTCGGCGAGGTCGTCCGAGGGGTGCGTGAGGCGATCGCGGCGTCCGGGCTGCCGTTCCGCGTCGAGAGCGAGGCGCGGCTTGCCGTCATCGCGTTCACCGGGTACCTCCTCTGGCGCGACCTCGATGCCCACTGGGAGCGGTTCCTCGAGCGGCCGCTGGTGCGCCATCTGGCGTTGTCGCCGACCGACAGCTTCGCCGCAGGTGAGCCGGTGTCTCTCGGCGACGCCGACCTCGACGAGGTGGTGGCGACGGCGCCGGTGCCGACCGACGGGTCGCAGGCCGAAGCGATTGCGGGGGCCCGCGCCGGTCAGACCTTCGTCCTCGAGGGGCCGCCGGGCACCGGCAAGTCCCAGACCATCACCGCGATCCTCGCCGACCAGATGGCCCAGGGCCGGCGGGTCCTCTTCGTCGCCGAGAAGGGCGCCGCGCTCGACGTCGTGCGCAACCGGCTCGGCGAGGTCGGCCTGCTGCCCTTCGCGCTCGACCTTCACGACGAGGGCGCGCGGCCCACCGAGGTCCGCGCCCGGCTGCGCACCGCCCTCCAGCACCGGGCCCAGCCGGACACCGACCGGTATCGCCTGGCCGCCTCCGACGTCTCCACGTCGGGATCGGTGCTCGAGGCGTATGCGTCGCGCCTTCACCAGCGCAACGGCGCCGGACTCTCGCTCTACACGGCGCGGGGGCTGCAGCTGGCTCGAGGTTCGGGAGCCGTGCTGCCGGTTCCGGAGGCGGCGGTGGTCGACGGCGCGGTGTCATCGGAAGGCTTGCGGCGGGCCGTGGCCGAGGCGGTGCCGGCGCTGTCGGCGCTGCCTCACGTTGAGACCCCGGTGTGGGGGTTCGCCCGGTCCCGGCCGGGCGACCTGAGCGCGCTGTGGGCTTCGCTCGACGCGGCCGACGACGCCGTGGGTGAAGCGCTCCGAGTGGTCGACACCTTGCCGACGACGGCGCGTGGGGTCGTCGAGGGCGCGACGACCAGTGCCGACCTGGGCAGCGCCGTCTGGCTCCTGTCGGCCTCGTCGACGGACCCGTCGGTCTCGGTCGAGGCCCGATCGGACCGCTGGCGGGCGGCCCGCGAGGAGCTGTGGCAGCGGACCCGCGAGGCCCGGGAGACCGCGGCGTCACTGATGAGCCGGTTCACCCCGGAGGTCGCGTCGGTCGACGTCGAACCGGCTCGCCAAGCGGTCCGTGAGGCGTCGACGTCGTTTGTCATCGGTCGCAAGGGCCGACTGGTCCGGGCCGCAGCTCCGGTCCTGGCCCACCTCCAACCGGGGGCCGAGGTCGACCCGAAGACCCTGCCAGCCGTGGTCGAGGAGGTGGCCCGCGTCCGCCGCCTGGTCGGCGACCTCGCCCTGTCGTGGCGACGGCTGCCGGGCTGCGCTGCTCTCGACCCGGCGGTCAACGTCCTGTCCGAGGCCGGTTGGCAGGCGGTGTCGGACGCGGTGTCCGCCGTCGAGCGCGACCGGGACCTCCTGGCCGGACTCCCCTCGAACCTCTCGGACGGGGTCCAGGCGTCGCGACGGTTCGGCGAGCCCCTCGGCCCGTCGGAGCACCGGGTCCTGGACGCGGCCGGCCGGGCCCTGTCCGCCGCGGTCACGCATACCGGCGGGTCGTCGGACGACGAGGCGCGGTTCGCCCGAGGACGCGGGTTGCTCCGAACCTGGGCGGCGACCGGGGCCGAGCGGGCGGCCGACCGGCCGAGGGGGACCGCGTTGGGACGATGGGTCGACGCGAGCGACGCGCTGGCCCCGTTGGGCGAGGCGTTGGGCGAGGCGTTGGGCGAGGCGCGCTGGGCGTTGTTGACCGGCGCGGTGGCACCGGAGGACGGACCGGAGGCCCTCGACCGGGGGTTGGCCGCGGCGTCGGTGTCGGAGCGGTGGGACGCGGCGGGGTTCGGGTCGTTCGAGGCGGAGCGGCAGGACCGGACGGTCGGCCGGTTCGTCGACGCGTCGGAGCGGCTGCGGTCCTCGCTGGTGACCGCGCTCCCGGCCGCTTTACTTGACCGCCGACCGTTCCGGCCCGGCGCATTCTTCGGCAAGGTCGGCGCCCTGGAACGCGAGATCGGGCGGACGCGCGGAGGGCTGAGCGTCCGCCGGCTGGTCGAGCAGTACGGCGACGTCATCGGCGCGATCACGCCGTGCGTACTGGTGAGCCCGGACTCGCTGGCCCGGTTCGTTCCGCCCGGGTCGATGAGCTTCGACCTGGTGGTCTTCGACGAGGCGTCGCAGATCACCGTGGCCGACGCCGTCGGAGCGTTGGGTCGAGCCGACGCGGCGGTCATCGCCGGCGACTCGAAGCAGATGCCGCCGTCGGCCTTCGCCGAACTGTCGACGGACGACGCGGACGCGGCGGAGGCGGAGTTCCAGGTGGTCCCCGACGAGGAGAGCATCCTCACCGAGGCCGTGCACGCGGGGGTCGGGCGGCTGTGGCTGTCGTGGCACTACCGCAGCCAGGACGAGTCGCTCATCGCGTTCTCCAACGCGGCGTACTACGAGAACCGGCTGTCCAGCTTTCCCGCACACCCGGCGCGGTCCCACGACACCGGCGTCTCGTTCACGCGGGTCGCGGGGACGTTCCTTCGAACGGGGAGGGGTGCCGTCGACAAGGGGGCAATCCGGACGAACCCGGTCGAGGCGGCGGCCGTCGTCGCGGAGGTGTTGCGCCGGTGGCATGCGCGGGAGCGGTCGATCGGTGTGGTGACGTTCAACATCCAGCAGCGGGCGCTCATCGAGTCGATGCTCGAGGAGAGCGGCGTCGACGGGCTCGCCGAGGCGCTCGCCGCCAAGCGGGACGGGCTGTTCGTCAAGAACCTCGAGAACGTCCAGGGCGACGAGCGCGACGTCATCCTCTTCTCGACCGGGTTCTCCGCCAATGCGGACGGAGTGCTGCCGCTGAACTTCGGGCCGCTCAACCGGTCCGGTGGTGAGCGGCGCCTCAACGTCGCGGTGACCCGGGCGCGGCGGCGGGTGATGGTGTTCTCGTCGTTCGAGCCGGAGGACCTGCGCGTCGAGCAGACCTCGTCGGTGGGGATCCGGGACCTGCGGCGGTACCTCGAGGTGGCGAAGTACGGCGTGTCGACGACGCCGGCGGCTTCGTCGGCGGGACAGGTCGGGGTGGACCGGCACCGGGACGACATCGCCGCGGCGCTGCGGTCGGCCGGGCTGGACGTCGCGACAGCCGTGGGGCTGTCGGAGTTCCAGATCGACGTCACCGTCGCGCCCCGCGGCACGCCGATGGCGCTCGCGGTCCTGCTGGACTCGCCCGCGTGGGCAGAGCGGCGGACGACGTCGGACCGCGACTCGCTGCCGGTGGCCGTGCTGGAACGGATCATGGGCTGGCCCAAAGTGGTTCGCGTCTGGCTGCCGGACTGGCTGGAGGACCGCGACTCGGTGGTGGCCCGGCTCGTCGTCGCCGCCGGGGAGGCGGCGTCCGCCCCTCGTCGGGTCGGGGAGCGAGTCGTCACGACGAGCGCCGGAATGCCGGTCGTCGCCGAGGGTCCGCGGGACGCCGTCGCCGCCATGGACATTCAGGATGCGGTGAGCGCTGTAGACGCCGTGGACGCGCCGATGCTCCCCGCCGACTTTTCCGCACGTGATGACCTTTCGGCGGACATTTCGGACATCGGCCCAGACAGCTCACCACGTGTGGACTTGTCGTCGGCGGCCGACCCGATCGGGTTGGTGACCGCGGTCGACGGTCTCGAGGAGCCGTATGTCCCGTTCGTCAGCGACGTCATCGGTCGCCGGAACGCCCTCGACTCGTTGCCGGGCGGTCGGTACGTGGCCGAGGTCCAGGCCGTGATCCGCGACGTCGTCGAGACCGAGGGTCCGGTCAGCCCCACCCGGCTCGCGAGGCTGGTCGCGCACGCATACGGGCTGAGCCGGGTCCTCGACGACCGCGTGGCCCAGATCAACCGGGCGGTACCAGCCGACCTCCGGCGCGACCCGGAGGAGAGTTTCGTCTGGCCAGGCACGCGGGATCCGTTGCGCTGGAGAGGTTTTCGACGCACCACCGGTTCACTGAAGGAGCGACCGCTGGACGACGTGGCGCTCCGGGAGATCGGCAACGCCATGGCGTCGATCGTCGAGAACGCCATGGGGATCACTCGCGACGAGCTGGCCAAGGAGACCTACCGCGTCTTCGGCGGCACTCGCGTCACGCCCACGGCCAGTGAACGGCTCGACCGCGCGGTCGATCTCATGGTGCGGGAGGGGCGTGTCCAGGTGGTGGCCGGAGTGGTCATCCCCCACCGGTAAGCGCTTGTCGTGGAGGATCTCCTACCCCGGGCGGTACGAGATCGTCCACGATCCGGGAGCGCTCAGAGCAGGCGGCGACCCATCGCCCAGGCGGTCAGCTCGTGCCGCGACGACAGCTGGAGCTTGCGCAACACCGACGACACGTGGGTCTCGACGGTCTTGATCGAGATGAAGAGCTCCTTGGCGACTTCCTTGTACTGGTACCCGCGCGCGATGAGCCGCATGACCTCGCGCTCCCGCGCGGACAGCCGGTCCAGCTCCTCGTCGACCTCGGCGATCTCGCCCGCGGCTGCGCCGAAGGCGTCCAGCACGAACCCGGCGAGCCTCGGGCTGAAGACCGCGTCCCCGTCGGCGACCCGCCGGACCGCCGTCATGAGGTCGTTGCCGCTGATCGTCTTGGTCACGTAGCCGCGCGCTCCGGCCCGGATCACTGCGATGACGTCCTCGGCCGCGTCCGAGACCGACAGCGCGAGGAACCGCACCGGTTGTCCGGCCTCGTTCGTGGCCCCCCGCGTCGCCGACAGCACGTCGACGCCGCCGTTGCCGTTGCCGCCGGGCAGGTGCACGTCGAGCAGCACGACGTCCGGCCGCGCCTCCTTAATGACCTTGACGGCAGTGTCGACGTCGGGCGCCTCGCCGACGACCTCGGTGACGGCCGGGTCGAGCTCGGCCTTGACGCCGGAGCGGAACATGCGGTGGTCGTCGACGAGCACCAGTCGGATCGGCGTGGTCGCCTTCCCCGACGCCGTATGCGTAGGGGTGGTCATGCGGGTCGACCTCCGGTCGTCTGCGCCTCACGCGAGGAATCGGGCGTCACTCCACCATCCCCTTCCTCAGTAGCCCGCTTTGTAGCCGGCTCGGTGGCCGGCTCGGTGGCCGGCTCGGTGATCGGCTCGGTAGCCCGCTCGGCGGCCGGCTCGGCACCCTTCGCGAGCGGTGGCAGGGTCAGCTCGATCTCGGTACCCGACTCGAGGCGGCGGATCTTGGCGGCCCCACCGTGGCGGCGCATCCGGCCGAGGATGCTCTCGCGCACCCCGAGCCGGTCGTCACCGATCTCGCCCATCTCGAACCCGGGGCCGTGGTCGCGCACGAACGCCTCGACGCCCGACGGACCGACCTCGACGTAGACCGACACCGGCGCCGCGCCGTGGCGAACCGCGTTGAGCAGCGCCTCGCGGGTCGCCTTGACCAGCGCCTGACCGCCGTCGTCCATGGGCCGGTCGCCGGTCACGACGACCTCGATCGGGATGCCGTGCTCGTCCTCGACCTCGTGGGTGACGCTGGTCACCGCGGACGCCAGACTGTCGGTGGACCGGTTCTCGTCGGCGTACAGCCACTCGCGCAGCTCGCGTTCCTGCGCTCGCGCCAACCGGATGACCGTCGCGGGGTCGTCGGCTCGTCGCTGGACCAGGGCCAGCGTCTGGAGGACCGAGTCGTGCAGGTGGGCGGCGATGTCGGCGCGCTCGGTCGCCCGGATCCGCTCGGTCTGCTCGGCCTGGAGCCCCTGCCACATCCGGACCACCCACGGCAGCGCGATGACGGCGGCGCCGACCAGGACAGCGACCGCGGCCAGCGCGCTGGTGAGTACGACGTCGAAGCCCTGCCCCTGGGTCGCGAGCGCGACGACACCGACCGTCGCCAGCACGACGCCGACGACCGGCCGGGCGATCGCCAGCGCGCGGCCCCGACGGGAACGTCCCGCCCAGCGCCCGCGCTCGTTGGCGTCCAGCTGCGACCAGGCGAGGAACGCACCGACCGCGACGGCGATGACCGGCAGCAGGAACCCGAGGTGACGGCCGATCTGACCGGCCGGACCACCCCAGCCGAGCCCGATGATGAGGCCCCCCGCGCCGATGACGAGGAGGATCTGGTTCTTGGTGAGCGGCTTGCGAACCCGCGCGACGGGGACGCCCTGCACCGCCGACGTGTCCGGTCGCGTCATCACCCAGAAGAACCCGTAGAGGAACACCCCCGGACCGGCGATGACCGCCAGCACCATGAGTAGCCGCACCAGCGATGAGCTGACACCGAGGTGTTCGGCGATCCCCCCGCATACTCCCGCGATCCAGCGGTCGCTGGACGACCGGTAGAGCTTGGGACGGTCGCCGGGCGGCGACACGACGGGCTGGGGGTCGGGCACCCACCCATACTCGCCCATGCGACCGGCCCTGGTAAGGCCGCTCGGGGTGCGTTCAGGGTGCCGTCAGGGTCGACCCTCATGGCCGGTCGACGCCGGCGACGGCCAGCATGGGTGCCATGGCCGATCCCCACGCTGCGCCGCCCGCCGCCTCCCGGTCCGGGCTCGACGGCATGTTCGACACCCTGCGCGGCTTCGGTGTCCGGCGCAACACCGACGAGCGATGGCTCGCCGGTGTCTGCTCTGGTGTCGCCGACCGCCTCGGGATCGACCCGCTGATCGTCCGCGGCGCGCTCTTCGTGCTGCTGTTCGTCGGCGGCCTCGGCGGCCTCGTCTACCTCATCGCCTGGGCTTTGCTGCCCGACCAGAACGGCAAGATCCTCGCCGAGGCGGCCCTGCACGGCGACGGCTGGGGCATCGCGCTGCTCATCGTCATCGGGATCGCGCTGATCAGCAACGTCGCCGACCGCTGGTGGCTGTGGACGATCCTCGTCCCTGTGGGCCTGCTCGGGTGGTGGGCGCTCCACTCCGCTCGGCAGGGGAAGACGCCCGAGCAGATGGGCGACGAGGCGCGGGAGTTCGGCAACAAGTTCGCCGCCACCTTCTCGCGCCCAGCCGTCGCGACCCCGAACGACGTCGCCCCCGCCTCTGAGACCGAGTCGCCGATGTCCGCCGCCACTTCCACCACCCCCGCCGCGTCCCCGGTGCACGCGCCTCCGCCGTACGGCATGGGCCCCGGTCGCACGGGCGTCCTCGCCGCCCCCGACCGCGTCGTCCACCGCCCCCGTCGGCGCGGCGGTTTCCTCGGTCTGCTCCTCACCGCCGGCCTCGCCGTCGCGGGGTACGGGCTCGGCCAGTGGTATGCGCAGCGATCCGGCTTCGCGGGGTCTCCGGCGGTGCTGGCGGCCGGGTTCGCGGTCGCTGGGGCCGGGCTCGCCCTGCTCGTCATCGGCCTGACCGGGCGCCGGGCAGGCTTCACGACGTTCCTCGTCACGCTGGCGGCGCTGGCCACCGTCGGCGCCACCTCGTTGCCCGCGATGCCCAGCGGCGGCTTCGGCGAGCGGCAGTGGTCGGCCGCGTCGCAGCCGGCCGACGGCTTCAGCCTGACCGCCGGGGAGGCGCAGCTCGGGCTCGCCGGAGCAGCGCCGGGCAGCACGATCCGCGTCGCGATGGGCGCCGGACAGCTGAAGATCTCCGTGCCCAAGGGCACCACCGTGACGTTCGTACCGACCGTCAAGGCCGGGCAGGTGGTCGTCCACCGAGCCGGCGCCACCGGCAAGGAGGTGCAGGGCGGAGTCGACAGCGCGAACGGGCAGCCGATCACCGTCGGCACTGGTCCCACGCCGCTCACCGTCGACGTCGACATGGTCGCCGGCGAGCTCGTCATCACCGAGGAGTCCTGATGTCCGACCAGAAGCCCGCGACGCCTCAGGACGCAGAGCTCACCTCGTCGAGCCCCGCCTCGTCGAGCCCGACCTCGTCGAGCCCGACCTCGTCGACACAGCCCCAGCCGGCTCACGACCCGGGTACCACGGCCTGGACCACGTGGGTCCCCGCCTCGGAGCAGCACCACGCGCCGGCACACTCGTGGTCGCCGCCCCCGGGCGGGACGCCGTGGACGCCGCCGCCGCTCCCTGAGTCGACCCAGTCCCAGACCGCCGAGACCACCGCCCGGACCACCGCCCGGACCGCCGCCGTGCCGCCCGCCTCAGCATCAACCGTCGCGCACCCCCCGGCCCAGTCCCCAGCACCCACGTCGGCACATCAGGGGACGGCACGTCAGGCACGACCCCAGGTCACCTACCTGCCCCCGCCCAGCGGGCCGAACTGGGGGCTCGTCGTCGTCGGCCTGATCTTCGGGCTGGTCGGTGCGGGCGTCGTGGCGAACCAGGTGACCGGTTTCCAGGTGGCCGACCTCAGCGAGCTCGGTCCGAGCGTCCTCGTCGTCGTCGGCCTGGCCTGCGCCCTCCTCGGGCTGATCGGGATCGTCACCCGGCGCCGTCGCGGCTGAGGTGCGCAAGGATCTCGCGCGTCCCCGTGGCCAGCGGCAGCCGGTCGACCTCGTCGGGCGGGAACCATGCCGCCGCGGCCGTCGTGCCGTCGACGTCGTGCACCACGGGATCGGTCGGCTCAGGACATTCCGCGCGGTAGACCAGCCGAACCGCGTGGAAGTCCTCCAGCCGCCGGTTCGGGGCGCGGCCGACCCAGTGCCGCGTCGTCACCACCGCGATCCCCGTGATGTCCACCCGCTGACCGGTCTCCTCCCAGATCTCGCGGTGGAGAGCGGCCTCCGGCAGCTCGCCGAGATCGAGACCGCCGCCGGCGAGACCCCACGTACCCGCCGCGTTGGTCCGAGCCGAGTTCTGGGCCAGCAGCACGCCGCGCTCGCTGCGCACGACCGCGTAGACCGCCACCCGTTGCCGCACGACCGGCACCTCGCCCGGTTCGAGCACCATCCCCGTATCCCGTGGCACGGCACCAGCGTCGTCGCCGCCGGCCGGGACCGTCTCGACCAACAGCCCTCCGACCGGCACCTCGCCCGCCGCCACCTCGCCGACCGGAACCACCGGGTAGACGACCGTGACGGTATGCGGGTCCGCCTCTCCCACAACGGAGCTCGGACCCCCCGTGGCATACCCCATGCGGGCGAGCAGGCGGACCGGGTCGTCGCCGTGACCCAGCCGTTCGCGGACGCGTTCGACCCCGGAGGCGTCGACACCCACGACCCAGAGCGCCGTCCCACTCACGCGCGAACCGTCGCGCCGACCGCGCGTTGGTACTCCGCCTCGGCCAGCTCGGCCACCCGCGGCCAGTCCTGCGCGGGCGCCTGGTCGAGGTTGTGAGCGCGCATCCGCTCGCGCAGCGCGTCGTCGGAGGCCAGCCGTGCCAGCGCCGCGCCCATGGACTCGTCGTCGTCGGCGAGGAACCCGTTCACGCCGTCGGTCACGAACTCACCCACACCGGAACCCGATCGCGCCACCACGGGCAGCCCGCTGGTGCGAGCCTCGAGCGCCGCGATCCCGAACGACTCGAGCCGGGCCGGCGAGATGTAGACGTCCGCCGTCGCATACCGGTCGCGGACCGAGCTCCGTGGCACCCGCCCCGGAAGGCTCACCCAGGACGCCATGCCGTGCTCCGCGAGGTACCGCTCGACGCTCCCCCGGTCCGGCCCCTCGCCGAGCACCTCCAGCGCGATCTCGCGCCCCGCGGGGACCAGAGCACGCACCTGTCGTATCACCCGCATCAGCGGCACCGGACGCTTGCGGTTGGCGAGACGCATCGCCGTGACGAACCGGACCACGCCGTCGTCGGGTCGCGGACCCTGGGGGCGCCACGCAGCGACGTCGATCCCGTTGGGCAGCACCGACACCGGGCCGGCGCCGCCGAGGACCCGGCGCAGCGGCGTCGCCGCGACGTCGGACACGGCGCTCATGGCCATCCCGCCGGCGGCCCACCGGCGCACCACCCCGAGCGCGGACACCACGGTCGCGAACCGGTCGAGCATGCAGTGCCACGTCATCGCGGTGGGCAGGCCGATCCGCCGGGTGAGGAACGCCGCGTCCACCGCGAACGGGCTGACCACGCCCATGTGCACATGGGCCACGTCGAAGGTCGCCAGCCGGTCGCGCATCGTGAGCGGCGCCAGCGGGTTGACCGGCAGGTCCCAGGGCAGCCGCAGCGCCATCCGGTGCACGGTGACCCCGTCGACCACCTCCGTGGCGCCGTGCCGCTCGCCGTGCGTGCCCGGGGTGGCCGTGAAGACCTCCACGTGGTGTCCGCGGCTGGTGAGCTGCGCCGCGAGGTCGTGGACCTGCACCTCGATGCCGCCGAGCCGCGGCAGGTAGCAGTCCGACAGCAGGGCGACCTTCACAGATCCGAGGATGCCATGGGGAACAATGGCGACCACATGGGACGGACACTGGTGGCGTTTCACGCCCACCCCGACGACGAGGCGCTGCTGACCTCGGGCACGATGGCGCGGGCCGCCGCCGAGGGGCACCGGGTGGTCCTCGTCGTCGCCACCGACGGCGGGCTGGGGCTGGCCGCCTCAGAGTACGTGGGCACGTCCGACACCACGCTCGGCTCGGTCCGGATGGCCGAGCTCCAGACGAGTGCCCGCGCGCTCGGCACGGCGCGCGTCGAGACCCTCGGGTATGCCGACAGCGGACTCGGCCCCGAGACCGATCCCGATCCGCCCGGGCAGGTGCGCTTCGTCCGCGCCGACTCGGAGGAGGCGGCGGAACGGCTCGCCGCGATCCTGCGCGAGGAACAGGCCGACGTGCTGCTGACCTACGACGCCAACGGCGGCTACGGGCACCGCGACCACGTGAAGGTCCACCACGTCGGCGCGCGCGCGGCCGAGCTCGCCGGCACGCCGACTGTCCTCCAGGCGACGGTGCCCCGCGACCTGCTGGTGCGCGCGATCCGGTTCGCTACGCGGATCTACCGCTTCCCGCCGGAGTTCGACCCGACCTCGTTCGAGCGCGCCTACAGTGCCAGCGGCGCGGTCACCCACCGGGTACGCGTCCGTCGGTATGCCTCGCAGAAGCGAGCCTCGATGCGCGCCCACGCCTCCCAGGCCTCCGCGGACGGCGGGGCCGACCGGACGTTGGCGGCCTTTCTGCGCATACCGCGCCCGGTGTTCGACCTGGTGTTCGGCCAGGAGTGGTACGTCGACGCGTCGCGGCCGGCCGGAGCTGGAGTGGCGCATGACGTCTTCGGCTGAGGTGAGCGGATCGGACCCTGCGACGGAGCCCGCCGCACCGCCGAAGCCGACGTTCACCTGGGCCCGACTGCTCCAGGTCATCGGTGGTCTCGGGCTCGCCGTCTTCCTGCTGGGCTGGGCGCTGCCGTACTTCGCGCACACGACCTGGGCCGACGTCTGGGCCGTGCTGCAGGGCATTCCGGCGACGACCGCGTTCGGCCTGTTCCTGCTCATGGTGCTGGGGCTCTGGCTCTACACCTTCACGATCACCGGGTCGCTGCCGCACCTGCCGCACGTCAAGGCGTTCATCGTCAACGTGTCCGGCTCCGCGGTCGGGAACCTGCTGCCCGCGGGCGGCGCCGCCGGTGCCGCCGCCACCTACAAGCAGCTGCGCTCGTGGGGGTTCACGCGGCGGTCGATCTCGACGTCGCTGATCGTCACCGGCGTGTGGAACATCATGGCGCGGCTGCTGCTGCCGATCATCGGTATCGGCCTGATGATCTTCTTCGCCGCCGACCTCAACCCCGCGGTGATGCGGGCCGCGGCCGTCGGCGCGGTCGGGGGCATCGCCGTGCTCGCCGTGTTCATCACCATGCTGGCGTCCGAGCGGGCGTGTCACAGGATCGGCCTGTGGCTGGAGTGGAGCTTCGGGTTCGTGCCGTTCGTCCGCGACTCCGAACCGAGCCTGAGCCAGCACATCCTCGACCAGCGCCACCAGACCATCGCCGTGGTGCGCCACGGTTGGCTGTCGATGACCTTCGGCATGGTCGGGTTCTTCGGGATGAACTACCTGCTGTTCTGGTTCTGCCAGAACACCGTCGGTGTCCAGTTCCCCTTCCCCTACATGTTCTTCGCGTTCGCGCTGAGCCGTCTGCTGACCAGTGTCACCGTGACCCCGGGCGGCGTCGGCGTCTCGGAGACCGGTGTCGCCGCCCTCCTCGTCGGGTGGGGTGCGAACCCTGCGCAAGCGACCGCCGGGGTCGTCCTGTACTCGCTCTACGTCCACTTCCTCGAAGTCCCGCTCGGTGCCCTCGGTTGGCTCGCCTGGTGGCTCGGCCCGAAGGTCGACACCACGCGATCGACCGACCCGGGCACCGCCGAGGCCACCAGCACCGGCTCCACCAGCACCGGCCCCACCCAGGCTCAGTCCCAGCCTGCGTCCTCGTCCGTCACCAAGGGCACAAAGACGTAGCCGCCGAGGTCCTCCTCGCGGCCGCGGGCGTCCACCCGGAGCAGCCGACCGTCGACGGGAACGACCATCAGCCCGTCCTCGGCCAGCTGGTCGACCAGCGGTCGCGGCACCTCGTGTCCCTGCGCCGACACGAGGATCCGGTCGAAGGGTGCATCGTCGGGAGCACCGAGCACCGACGTCCGGGCGGCGCGGACCGACGCCCACGGCACGTCCGCGGCCGTCACGGCCCGGCTCCCGTCGGCGACGAGCTCGACGATCCGCTCGACACCGATCACCAAACCGGACTCGCGGACCAGGCGGGCGAGCAGGACCGTCGTCCAACCGGACCCGGAGCCGATGTCGAGCACCCGCATACCCTCTCCGACCCGCAACGCGCGGAGCATGGCCCGGACCGTCGTCGGCTGGCTGTTGGTCTGGCCGTATCCGATCGGGAGTGCCCGGTCGAGGTCGGCGTACTGCTGCTGTCCGCGCGGCAGATGGTTCGCGCGCGGCGTCGCGGCCATGGCGGCCTCGACCGCGTCACGCGGGGTGGGCTCAGCGGGAGCGGCTCGGCGCCATCCCATCCATCGAGTATCCCGCCCGCGTCAGCGGGACGCAGCCTGGTCTGAGGGGACGAGGGCGTCAACCACGACGTGGCCATCCTGGATCACAGCGGCGAGCCGGCTCTCGGCCAGCACCGAGATGTCCGCCACCGGGTCGGCGTCCGTGACGACCAGGTCGCCGGCCGCACCGGTGGCGATGACGCCGAGCCGGCCCTCGCGCTGCAGCAGTGCGGACGCCACGGTGGTGGCGCCCCGGATCACGTCGATGACGGGGATGGTCCGCGCCCGGATGGCCAGCTCCTGGGCCTGGTGGCGGTGCATCCCTCCGAGCAGGTCGGTCCCGTATGCGGGGTTGAGGCCCGCCGCGTGGGCGCGCCCGAGCGCGTCGTGGGCCCGGTCGAGGACGGACGCGACCTTGGTCCAGTTCTCCTGCGAGAGGCCGAAGTCGCGGCCCTCCTCCTGGAGCGCCCAGTAGGTGACGAGGTTCATCGTGAGGACGGCCCCGTGCTCCTTGACCACGTCGAGCGCCTCGTCGTCGACGAGGTTGGCGTGCTCGATGCCGCGCACCCCAGCCCTGACGGCGCGGGTGATCGCGCGGCCGGTGTAGGCGTGTGCGGTCACGTAGCGGTTCGCCGCCTCGGCCTCCTCGACCACCGCCTCGATCTCGGCGACCGAGTACTGCGTCGAGTCGATCCGGTCCGTCGGCGAGGCCACCCCACCGCTCGCCATGATCTTGACGTGGTGCGCGCCTTTGCGCAGCTCGTCGCGAGCCGCTGCGCGTACCGCCGTGACCCCGTCCGCGACGCGACTGATGCCCGGTCTCGTCGGGTGGTCCTCGTCGGCGATCCGGCCGCGCGAGCGCGGGTCGCCGTGGCCACCGGTCTGGGAGAGGGCCTTGCCGCCGAAGAACACCTTCGGGCCGGCCACCAGCCCTTCCCGTTGGGCGTCGTGGATCCCGTAGTCGGCGCCGCCCACGTCACGCACGGTCGTGAAGCCGCGGCGCAGCATCCCGTCGAGGATGCGGGCCGTCCCGAAGGACACGTAGGTGGGCGACAGCTCGGGCAGGAGCGTGAGATCGGCGGTCACCGCCGTGACGTGCACATGGCAGTCGATGAGCCCAGGGAGGACGAACCGCCCCGTGGCGTCGAACGTCGCCACTCCCGGGCTCGGAGTCAGGCGAGCTCCGACGTCGACGATCCGGCCGTCGAGGATCCGAATGTCCCCCTCACGCCACTCGCCGGCCACGACATCGAGGTGGCGGCCGCCACGGACGAGAAGACTGCCACCCTGCTGGCCGCGATCGTGGTCCATGGCGTCAGGTCCTACCAGGTCCGGCCGAGCCCGGCCAGGACCGGTGCGGTGAGGTCCGAACGACGTCCCGACGGCAGGGCAGAGCCGTTCCCTGCGGCGCTCCGGCTCGCCCCCCATGGAGCCGGAGCGCCAAGTGCATCCCCCGATGTGACGAGGACGCACCCCCCACCTCCGGAGGTTAGGGACACCCCGTGGACCTCGCCCATCGTCCGATCAGCCGACGCGACCGGGCGAATGGCCATAAAGGGTCCGGATGAGTCATTCCGCCGAGGTCTCGGGTCGGGGCAGGCTCGACTATGCCCAAGTCGGAGGGAGGCGGGGAGACCGAGGTGACGGACGTGCGCCTGACCGACGTGCGCCTGGCGGCCGAGATCGAGCTGCTGGGCGAGGTCATCGTCGTCGTCGCCGAGCACGACGGGCCACTCTCCGCGGAAGAGGTCGACGAGGTTCTCGGCGCGACCGACACGGACAAGGACCGGGCCTCGGACCCGGCCGCGGGCTAGTCCCGGCCTCAGACCCTGACTCGGACCGGTCCCGCTCGGGTCCGACGGGTCGGACGTCGCCGTGACCTTGACGGCGCGGCGCCTGGAGATCGGCCTCGTTGCCGGCCTCGACCCACTGCTCGTCGCCGTCCCGCGAGTCGATCCACCGTCAGCCGAAGAGGGGAAAGTGCGCCACCGCCGCACCCAACGACTCACGGTCCTCGTCGCTGAGGGGCTGTCGGCCGGTGCCCTTGAGGACGGACTCCTCCGCCGACCAGGGCCTGGGCAGGTCGGTGCCCAGTAGTCCCGTGAGGACCTCGACGACCAGTTCGTA
>NZ_DATBTV010000044.1:0-2621 GCF_036559105.1 Lapillicoccus sp.
TCACGGCGGCGCTGCACCGAGCGGTGGACGCCGAGACCTTCGGGTACCCCCTCGACGCCGGTCCCTCGGGTCTCGCCGACGCCCTGGCCGACGACCTGGCCCGCCGGCACGGCTGGACCGTCGACCCCGACGACGTGTTCCTGGTCGCCGATGTGATGCGAGGGGTGACGCTCGCCCTGGAGACGTTCAGCGGACGCGACGACCCGGTCGTCATCACGACACCGGTCTACATGCCGTTCTTCGACGTCGTCGAGCTGTCCGGCCGCCCCCAGGTCCACGTCCCGATGGTGGAGGTCGACGGACGCCCGACCTTCGACCTCGACGCCCTCGACGGGGCCCTCGCCCACGGCGCGCGCACGGTGCTGCTCTGCAACCCCTACAACCCGCTCGGACGCGTCCTCGACCGCGCCGAGCTGCTGGCCATCGCCGAGGTCGTCGAACGACATGGGGCCCGGGTCATCGCCGACGAGATCCACGCGCCGCTCGTCTTCGAGGGCATCCACCTCCCGTATGCGTCGCTCACACCGGCCACCGCGAGCCACACCGTCACGCTCGTCTCGGCGAGCAAGGCCTGGAACCTGCCCGGGCTCAAGTGCGCCCAGGTGGTCACCAGCAACGCCGCCGACCGAGCCGCGTGGCGGCGGATCCCCCTGTGGGCCAAGGTCGGGGTGGCGTCGCTCGGGATCGAGGCGAGCATCGCCGCATACCGGGAAGGTCAGGAGTGGCTGGCCGACGTCCGGAGCCTGCTCGCCCGGCACGCCGAGCTCGTCGCGGAGGCCGTCGACGGGATGCCCGGGGTGCGGCACCGCCGGAACGAGGGCACCTATCTCGCCTGGCTCGACTGCACCGAGCTGGAGCTCGACACCGACCCGGCCGAGTGGTTCCTGCACGAGGCCAAGGTCGCGCTCAGCCCGGGCCGGCCGTTCCGGGCGCCGGCGCATCGTTTCGCGCGGCTGAACTTCGGCACCACCACGGTGATCCTCGAGGAGTCTCTCGACCGCATCCGCCGAGCGGTCGAGCAGCGTTGACCGGCAACGGTTCTCAGGTGATCGTCAGATCCACCGGCTCGCTGGCCATGACGTACGCCCCGCTGGGACCGCCCTGCGCGTTGTTCAGCGCGTCGCTGCCGTAACCAACCAGCGCTCGCAACCGGTACGCCCCGGCGGCCAGTGGCTTGCCGTCACACCCGGTCAGCGTGATCGTGGTCGGCACGGTCTGCGCCGGGATCGTCCTCCCCCGGGTGATCGGCGTCGGGACGTCTGGGCCCGCGCTTCCCACTGATCGCGCGACGACCGCTCCGGGAGCGAGCACCTCCAGGGCCGACCACTGAGGCCGGGCGGTCACCCGCGGCCCGTCCGAGAGGACCACGATCTCGGTCTTGACCGGGAGCACCGACCCGCCGGCCGCGGACGTCGCCGACGTGGTCACGACGACCACCTGGCTGGTGATCGGCCCGCTGGACAGCGCGGTCGGCGGGCAGCCGGTACCCCCCGTCGTGGGAGTCGCCGACGAGGTCGCCCGCGTCGGGGTGTCGTCAGCGGGAGTCACGGTCGCCGCCGGTGGGGCGGCCGAGCACGCGGCCGCGACGGGCACCGCGGCGAGCAGGGCAACGAGCAGCGCCGCCCGAGCGGCGGCTCCGGGTGGACGGGTGAACACGCGTCGCCGGCCTCCCTCGTTCGTCGGTGTCGGACCATCATGCGCCACCACCTCCCGTCGCTAACCAGGGCTACACGGCCGACAGCTACAACCTGGGGACGTCGGGCACCTGGCCGACGACGACGTACGACGCGACGTGCACGACGCCACTGACGACGACGCCGACGGTCGCGGGCGGGGCGTGGACGACGGTATGCGTGAAGGTCGCGGTTCCTGCTAGTGCGGCCAACGACGCGAAGGACACCGAGCACCTCACCGTCACCTCGGTGGGCAGCCCCAGCGTCTCGGCCGGCGCGTCGTTCACGACGATCGCCGTGGCGTCGGCCAACCTCCTCGTCGACGGAGACACGAACAACCCGATCGACTCGGCGCCGTACTACAAGGCCGCGATGGGCAGCCAGAGCTACGGCTACTGGGACCTTGCCGCGGACCCGAACCTGCCGCTGTCCTACCTCAAGGCGCACACCAACGTCGTCTGGTGGACCGGTAACTCCTACCCCGCGCCGATCACCCCGTACGAGTCGGAGCTTGCCTCCTTCCTCGACGGCGGCGGACGGCTGCTGATGTCCGGTCAGGACATCCTCGACCAGGCCGCAGGCACCACAGCCTTCGTCAAGAACTATCTCCACATCAACTGGGACGGCACCGAGAACCAGAACGACAAGGCCACCGTCAGCGTCACGGCGATCGCCGGCAACCCGCTCACCGCGGGCCTCGGAACCGTGCCGATCAACCACAACTCCTCGGCGCAAACTTCGAGGACCAGACCACGCCGATCCCACCGGGCGCGGCGGCATTCACCGACGACACCGGCAAGACCGACGCGCCCTCACCGCGGCTACCGGTACCTACAAGGTGTTCTTCGCGGCCTTCCCGATCGAGGCGTTCGGGACGGCGGCAGACAAGGCGACGCTGGTGGGCAACACGCTCAAGTGGTTCGCGACGTCCTGACCTCTGTGAGTGGG
>NZ_DATBTV010000045.1:0-10212 GCF_036559105.1 Lapillicoccus sp.
CGCGATGGAGGACCTGTTGTCCCTGGACTGTCGGGCGTAGATCAGGACGCTCGGGGGGGCGGTGGAGGGCACGTTCCCACGCTACCTACTAGGCACGCACTATCCAACGGCACCCTGCTGTGCCAACGCCACCACACCATCGTCCACCGCGACCGACTCCACGCCACCCTCACCACCGACCACGGTCACGACCCCAGCACCCGCGGCACCGGAGTGCGGGTCGTGTGGGCCCGGACCCCCAGCAGCTACGACCGCGCCCTCGCCCGCGGGCAAACACCCGGGCCAGCACCGTGAACGAGGTCGTCCCTTCGTTCCGCGTCGTCTGGGCCGCACCGGTCATCCCGGTCCCGGTCCCGGTCGTCAGGTCTTCCACGTCGTCCAGGTCGTCCCTGAGCGACCGCAAGGGCGTCCGCCGCCTCCCGGTCGCGATGGTCGTGCCGCTCAGGCCCGGCATACCGTCATTCCCCATGGCGGCGGCGGACGTCGTGCGCGCCATACGCTCGAGCCGTGAACGACGCGTACTACGACCTCGGTGACTACCAGCGCCCGGTGGCGACCACGTCGCCCGCGGCTCAGGTGTGGTTCGACCGAGGCTTGGTGTGGGCATACGCCTTCAACCACGAAGAGGCGGTGACCTGCTTCGAGCAGGCACTGGAGGAGGACCCGGATCTGTGGGCGGCGCACTGGGGCATCGCCTACGCGATCGGCCCCAACTACAACAAGGGCTGGGAGGCGTTCGACGCCGTCGACCTGACCACAAGCCTGGGCCGGGCACGGTCGGCGATCGAGCTGGCCCGCGAAGCGCTGGACCGCGCGCAGCGGACGGGCACCCCGGTCGAAGAACCCGCCGCCAGCCTGGTCGCGGCGCTGGCCCTTCGCTACACGCCGGTGGTCCCCGAGGACGCGGACACCTGGCAGGCCGGGCACGAGGCCTACGCCGATGCGATGTCGGAGGTGGCCGCCACCTACCCGCAGGACCTCGATGTCCTGGCGCTGGCGGCGGACGCGCTCGTCAACGTCACCGCATGGGCGCTCTGGGACCCGCTGACCGGCGAACCCGCACTCGGGTCCCGCGCCCGCGAGGCCGAGCGCCTGCTGGACGCAGCCCTCGCCCTTCCCGGCGGTGACCGCCATCCGTTCGTCCTGCACCTGCATATCCATCTGCTCGAGATGTCGGAGCGTCCGGAGGCCGCGCTACCGAGCGCGGACCGGTTGCGGGGGCTAGTCCCGGATGCGGGCCACCTCCAGCACATGCCGAGCCACCTCGACGTCCTCTGCGGTGACTACCATTCGTCCATCTCGGCGAACCGCCTTGCGGTGCAGGCTGATCGACAGTTCGTCGACCGCTCGGGACCACTGAACTTCTACTCCCTCTACCGCGCGCACGACCTGCACTTCATCGTCTACTCGGCGATGTTCCTCGGTCGGTACGGAGACGCGTCGGCCGCCGCCGACGAGCTGAGTGCCCAGCTCACCCCTGAGCTGCTGCGCATCGAGAGCCCGCCGATGGCCGACTGGCTGGAGTCGTTCGTCCCGCTACGGACCCATGTGCTCGTCCGGTTCGGACGCTGGGACGACCTCGTCGCTCAGCCCCTGCCCGAGGACCGCGAGCTCTACTGCTCGACGGCGGCGATGGTCCTCTACGGCCGGGGCGTCGCGTATGCCGCGCTGGGCCACGTGGCCGCCGCCCAGGCGGCTCGCGACGAGCTCGCCGACGCGGTGGCGCAGGTGCCGGACACGCGCTACCTCTTCAACAACACGTCGCGCGACATCCTCACGATCGCCGAGGCGATGCTCGACGGCGAGCTCGCCTACCGCCAGGGACGCATCGAGGAGGGCTTCACCCACCTTCGACGGGCGATCGCGCTCGACGACGCCCTCCCGTACGACGAGCCGTGGGGCTGGATGCAGCCCACCCGACACGCATACGGCGCCCTCCTCCTCGAGCAGGGCCGGGTCGAGGAGGCCGCGGGGGTGTATGCGGCGGACCTCGGCCTCGACCCCACAGTGAGCCGCTCCGTGCACCACCCGGGCAACGTGTGGAGCCTGCACGGATACCACGAGTGCCTCGAGCGTCTCGGGCGTCACGACGAAGCGCGGATCATCGCCCAGCAGCTGGCGATCGCGTCGGCCCGCGCCGATGTGCCGGTGCTCGCCTCGTGCGCCTGCCGGCTCGAGGTGTTCGGCTCGGCGTCGGGCGGCTGCGGCCCCGACTGTGCGTGCGATCACTGCCAGCACGGCACCTGACCGCGTCGACATACGAAGGCACTCAGGGTTCTTTGGGAAAACTCCCGGGAACGCTACGGTCGTCACCTCGGGAGTAGGCCACCGAGGTGCGGCGCTCGAGGACGGACGGCGACAACGTGATGAACGTCTGGAACTCGAACGCCTGACGGGTGACGTTCCAGCCAGCCGCGAGCAGTCGGTCCTCGAGTTAGTCGACGGACTCGTCGTAGCCCGGGGAGCCGGATACGCGGGTGCCGTTGTTGTCGTCGGCGATCTCCTGGAACGCGGCCTGGTGCTCGCGCACCCCCTCGAGGGTGACGCACTCCAGCAGCTTGGCAGTGTTGTTGTTGGTTCTCGCGTCACAGCTCGACGACGCCGCGGCGGCGTCCTTCGTGGCCAGGCTGCCCGTGATGAGCAGGGCAGCGGCGGCGGTGACGGCGAGGGCAGGACGAGGTACTCGGGGTCTCATCGGCGAACGCTCTCGTTTCCGGCTTCGTGCGCCGAACTCGTGCTCCGACGGCAACGGGTCTCAGACGGTTGCGTGTCAGTTCGGGGGTCACCGGCCCAGGAGCACCCCCGCACCGTGCCCGTCGGACCGCGCCGTAGCGACGACCGTCACTTGCCGGTCTCGTCGTTCGGACATCGACGTCCTCGACGACTCCGACAAGGTCGGCGCCGCCGCCGGTCCCCCGGGATCGGCGCAGATCGAGAAGACCTTCGAAGGCTTCTTCACCTCACGAGGGCTGCCGTTCAAGGGAACCGACTTCTCCGGTCGGTCCGACTACGGTCCGTTCATCGCCAAGGGGATCCCGTCGGGTGGCCTGTTCACCGGCGCCGAGGGCATCAAGACCGCCCAGGAGGCCGCCATCTTCGGCGGCACTGCCGGCGTGGCGTACGACCCCTGCTACCACCAGGCGTGTGACCCGTACGCGAACAACAACGACGTCGCTCTCGACAACAACAGCGATGCCATCGCCTACTCCGTCATCAGCTACGCGATGAGCACGGAGCCCATCAACGGCACGAAGTCGAAGGGCAACTTCAAGCCGCCCGCCGACCCGGCCGCACCGCTCGCCGCCTGACCCGTGCGGTTCCTCCCTGTCCCGGCCGCGCGACGACCGGGATAGGGAGGTCCGCCTCGGCATCTAAGGTCCGGAACCCGATGCGCGGAAGGGTGCGGCGCAGGATCCTGGTGTTCGTCAGTCGACGAGCACCGAAGGAACCTGAACCATGAGCCAGCAGAACGACATCGACACCATCCGTAACGGCTTCGCCGCCTTTTCCCGGGGCGACATGGAGACGCTCCGCAACGAGGTCTTCGCCCCGGACGCCGTCTGGCTAGTCCCGGGCACCGGGTACTACGCGGGCCCGAAGGAGGGTGTCGAAGCGATCCTCCAGTTCTTCGCGGACCTCTTCGAGCGCTCGGGTGGCACCCTCCAGGTCGTGCTCGATGATGCCGTTGCCGGGGACGACCACACCATCTCGCTGAGTCACAACCTCGCGATGCGGGGGACCATGAGCCTCGACCAGAAGTCCGTCATCGTCTACGAGATGCTCGACAGCCGGGTCACCAGAGCCGAGCAGTACTACGACGACACCGCATACAACGACCGGTTCTGGGCCTGACGTCGCATACCCCCGACCGGGGGCGGTGGCAGACTCCCGCGCATGGACCGTGACACCCGAGGTCGCGAGCAGACGCTCCGGTTCCTGGCCGCGCCGACGGACGCCGGCTACCTGGGCAACGTCAGCGGCGGCCGAGTGCTCGAGTGGATCGACAAGGCGGGGTATGCGTGCGCGGTCGGCTGGAGCGGCCGGTACTGCGTCACCGCGTACGTCGGCAACGTCCACTTCACCCGGCCGGTGTCGGTCGGCGACCTCGTCGAGGCCACCGCGCGACTGGTCTACACCGGTCGCAGCAGCATGCACATCCTCGTCACCGTCCGGTCCGGCTCGCCCCGCGGGCACGACCTGGAGCCGGCGACCGAGTGCCTCATGGTCTTCGTCGCGGTGGACGACGAGGGGCGCCCGACTGCGGTACCCGGGCTGCCCGACGGTGACGACGAGGACCTCGCGCAGAAGCACGCCGCCGTACGCCGCATCGACCTGCGCGCCCAGATCGCGGCGGCGATGGCCGAGCAGTCCTACACCGACGCGAGCACCGCGCCGAACGTCGTCCTCCGGTTCCTTGCCGCCCCGAGCGACGTCAACTGGGGTGGCAAGGTCCACGGCGGCATCGTCATGCGCTGGATCGACGAGGCCGCTCATGTCCTCGTCACGGAGTGGACGGGCGACGCCGCCAACATCGCGGTGTACGCCGGTGGCGTCCGGTTCTACCAGCCCCTGCGGATCGGGGACCTCGTCGAGGTCGAGGCGCGGCTGATCTACACCGGTCGCACGAGCATGCACGTCAGCGTCCACGTCCGGTCGGGGAACCCGGCGGTGCTGGAGCGGCGCCTGACGACGCACTGCCTCATCGTGTTCGTCGCCCTCGGACCCGAGGGGACAGCGGTCGAGGCCCGGCCCTGGGAGCCGACCACGGAGGAGGACGTCCACCTGTTCGAGCACGCGAGGCACCTCATCGACCTCCGGGCGGCCGCCGACGACATCCCCCGACCTGAGCTGGCCGCCGACCCGATTCCGGCCTCCGGACACCCGTTGTTGCCGGTTCGGGAGCCGTGAGCGGCGCGAAACCGGCAACAACGCGCGTCTGGAAGCGGGGAAACCCCCGGGTCAGCGGCGCCAGCGGTAGCGGACCGTCGGGCGACCGGCGCGTCCGTAGTCGCTGGTGCGCGTGACGATGTTGTCGTCGGCCAGCCGTTCCAGGTACCGCCAGGCCGTCACCCGCGAGACGCCGAGCGTCGACGCCACCTCCGACGCCGAGAGGCCCTCGGCCGCGTCGCGGACCAGCCGGGCGATCTCGTCGGTGGTCTCCGGCGCCACGCCCTTCGGGGCCGCGCCGCGCGTCTCGACGGCCCGCAGCTCGGCGATCGCCGCGTCGACGTCGCGCTGGCTGACGGCGTCCCCGCCCCCGCCGAGGGCGTCGCGGTACCGCTGGTAGCGCTCGAGCTTGTCGCGGAACGCCCCGAAGGTGAACGGCTTCAGCAGGTAGATGAGGACGCCGTGGGCGACCGCCGCCCGGACCACGGCGAGATCGCGCTCGCTCGTGATGGCGATGATGTCGGGCGTCGGCCGCATGCCGGAGAGAGTCGACGCGAGCTCGATCCCGCTGTGGTCCGGCAGCCCGATATCCAGCAGTACCAAGTCGATCGGCGTCTCGTCCGCAGCCGCGGCACTAGCCTGGCGGACCGCGTCCCGCGCTGTGCTGACCACCGCGACGACCTCGTACCCGCCGACGCGCGCCAGGTATGCCTGGTGAGCCTCCGCGATGAGCGGCTCGTCCTCGACGATGAGGACGCGGATCACGAGCGGCGCCTGTGCGGGGCGCCGCGCTCGATCGTCACCGACACGACCGAACCGTAGGTCACCTCGGCGGTCAGCTGTCCACCGTGACGCTCGACGACCTGCGAGACCAGTGCCAGGCCGAGCCCGCGTCGGCCCTCGGCGCCGCCCTCCTTGGTCGAGTAGCCGCGTCGCCGGGCCTGCTCAAACGTCGCCTCGTCCATGCCCGGCCCACTGTCGGCGACGACGATCCGCAGGGCCGCGTCGTCCTGTTGGACCGTGACCTCGACCCACGGGTCGTCCTTGTCGCAGGCGTCGAAGGCGTTGTCGACGAGGTTGCCGACGACGGTGATCATCTCGGTCGGCGTCAGCACCGCGCCGGCGTCGTGGCCACGCTTCTCGGCACCGACAGTGCTGTCGGAATTGGCGTCGAGAGAGGCGTCGAAAGTGGCGTCGAGAGTGGTGTCGAGATGAGTGTCGTCGGTGACGGTCAGCGCGATGCCGCGTTCGGCCGCCTGTGCCGACTTGCCCAGTAGCAGCGCGACGAGCGCCGGCTCCTGGACGGCGGCGGTGAGCCGGTCGACCAGCCGTTGCGAGAGCTCCAGCTGGGTCGTGGCGAACCGGACCGCCTCGTCGCCGCGGCCCATCTCCACGAGCGCCACGATGGTGTGCAGCCGGTTGGCCGACTCGTGGGCCTGTGACCGCAGCGACTCGGCGAAGACCTTCATCGAGTCGAGCTCACCCAACGCGCCCTGGAGCTCGGTGCGGTCACGGATGGTGACAACGTCGGCGGCCATCCGCTGACCCACCGCGACCGGCGCCCGGTTGACGACGAGCACCCGGTCCTTGGTCAGCCGGACCTCGTCCTTGACGCTCGGCTCGGCCGAGCGGCCGGCGGACCGATCAGCCGACTCGTCGGTCGAGCGGCCGTCCCCGTCGGCGAGGAACGCCGGCAGCGACCGCATGTCGATCGGCACGTCGTCCGAGACGTCGAGCAGCCGGCGGGCCTCGTCGTTGATGAGCACCGCCCGCTCGTTCTCGACGACGACCAGCCCCTCGGAGATGGAGTGCAGCACCGCGTCGTGGTGCTCGTACATCACCCGCAGCTCGCGCGGTGACAGCCCACCGGTCTGGCGAAGCAGGCGTCGCCGGACCAGCCACATCCCCACCACGGCGGCGACCACCGTGGTCGCGGCGACGAGCAGGATGAGGGGCAGCTGCGCATACCAGTTCTCGGCCAGCGTCTGCTGCGTGATCCCCGCGGAGACCAGCCCGACGATGCGGCCGTCCGACGCGTACACCGGCGCCACCGCTCGGATCGACGGACCGAGCGTGCCGGTGAAGACCTCGGTGAAGGTCTCGCCGCGCAACGCCGGCTCGGTCGTTCCGAGGTACTTCTGGCCGATCAACGACGGGTCGGTATGCGTGTAGCGGGTGCCATCGGGAGACATGATCGTGATGAACGCGATCTGGGTGTCGTGCCGGACCCGCTCGGTGACCGGCTGGAGGGTCGCGGTCGGCTGGCCGGACTCGAGCGCCGCAGCGGTCGAGGGCGCCGCGGCCAGCGAGGACGCGATGGCCACCACGCGCTCACGGGCCGCGTCGTCGCCGTCCCGGCGGGCGTCGAGCGCGGCGAGCGCACCGCCCAGCACGACGATGACGAGGACGATGCCCAGCATCAGGGCCGCCGCCTGACCCGCCAGCGAACGCGGAACGTGCCGGGCCACGACGCCTCCTTGCCGTTCACGTGGGTTGACGAAGGCACTCAGTGAACGAAAAGCACTCGGTGAACGAAATGCACTCAATGGTGACCAGGGTATGTGCGTCTCGACACGATCCCCTCGGACCGCAACGACGCCTCCGAAGGAGCAACGATGTCCTCACCGTTCACCGACACGAGCACCACCGCATCACCGCCCACCCGTAAGAAGCGCGACCGGACCCACTGGCTCTACGTCGCCGTCATCGTGGCGGTGGTGGCCGGCGTGATCCTGGGCCTCGTCGCCCCGGCAGCCGCCAAGAGCGTCGGCGTTCTCGGCACGATGTTCGTCAGTCTGATCAAGATGATGATCACCCCGGTCATCTTCTGCACGATCGTCCTCGGCATCGGCTCGGTCCGGAAGGCCGCCACGGTCGGCCGGGTCGGTGGCCTGGCGTTCGTCTACTTCCTCGTCATGTCGACGGTCGCCCTCGCGATCGGCCTGGTCGTGGGCAACCTGATCCACCCCGGCAGCGGCCTCAACCTCTCGGCGTCCACCGCCGACTCCGCCGCCAAGCTGGCGGACACCGCGGAGAAGGCCGGGGGGCTCTCCGAGTTCTTCCAGGGCATCATCCCGACGACCCTGCTCTCCGCGCTGACGAGCGGCAACGTGCTCCAGACGCTCTTCGTCGCGCTCCTCGTCGGCTTCGCGGTCCAGATGCTGGGCCCGGCCGGCGAGCCGATCCTGCGCGGTGTCGCGAGCCTGCAGCGCCTGGTCTTCAAGATCCTCACGATGATCCTGTGGCTGGCCCCGATCGGTGCCTTCGGTGCGATCGCAAGCGTCGTGGGCCAGACCGGCTGGGCCGCGGTGACGCAGCTGCTCACCCTCATGGTCGCGTTCTACCTCACCTGCCTCATCTTCGTGTTCGGCGTCCTCGGCGGTCTGCTCAAGGCCGTGGCCAACCTCTCGATCTTCCGGCTGGTGCGGTACCTCGCCCGCGAGTACCTGCTGATCTTCGCCACCTCGTCCTCCGAGTCGGCCCTGCCGCGGCTCATCGCCAAGATGGACCACCTCGGGGTGGACCGCAGCACGGTCGGCGTCGTCGTCCCGACCGGATACTCGTTCAACCTCGACGGCACGGCGATCTACCTGACCATGGCGTCGCTGTTCATCGCCGGCGCGATGGGCGACCCACTCACGATCTCCGAGCAGGTCTCGTTGCTGCTGTTCATGATCATCGCGAGCAAGGGTGCGGCCGGAGTCAGCGGCGCGGGCCTGGCGACCCTGGCTGGTGGACTGCAGAGCCACCGTCCGGAGCTGCTCGACGGCGTCGGCCTCATCGTCGGCATCGACCGGTTCATGTCCGAGGCGCGCGCCGTCACGAACTTCTCCGGCAACGCCGTCGCCACGGTTCTGGTCGGCTGCTGGACCAAGACCATCGACAAGGAGCGGATGGAGGAGGTCCTCAGCGGACGCGAACCCTTCAACGAGGAGGACATGCTCGACGAGCACGAGCACTCGCTGACCGAACCTGGCGACGCGTCCGACGTTCGCGCCGAGGCGGAGGCCGACGCCGAGCGGGCCAAGGAGCTGACGCGGGCGTGACCATCGCGGTCCCTGGGCCGGGGTACTCGGTCACGATGCGGATCGAGATCCCGGCCACCCCCACCGCTGCCGCCGACCTCACCGGTGCGGTCGGCGGCTGCGGCGGGGTGGTGACCGCCTTCGACGTCGTCGAGTCGGTGGCCGACCGGATGACGGTGGACCTGACGACCAACGCCGGGTCGGCCGAGCATGCCGCCGCCATCGGCGACGCGGTCGGGCGGCTCCCGGGCGTGACCGTCGGCAAGGTGTCGGACCGGACCTTCCTCATCCACCTCGGCGGCAAGATCGAGGTGACGCCGAAGGTGCCGCTCCGGCATCGCGACGACCTCTCACGGGCCTGCACCCCCGGCGTCGCGCGGGTATGCCTGGACATCGCGGCCCACCCGGAGAACGCCCGGCGGCTCACCATCAAGCGCAACACCGTCGCCGTCGTCACGGACGGGTCAACGGTCCTCGGCCTGGGTGACATCGGCCCGTTTGCCGCCCCCCGGTGATGGAGGGTGAGGCCGCGCTGTCCAAGGCGTTCGCCGGGGTCGACGCGTGGCCGGTGTGCCTCGACACCACGGACACCGAGGAGATCATCCGCACGGTGAAACTCATCGCACCGGTCTGCGGCGGCATCAACCTCCAGGACATCTCGGCGCCACGCTGTTTCGAGATCGAGCGAAGGTTGCGCGACGAGCTGGACATCCCCGTCTTCCACGACGACCAGCACGGCACGGCCATCTGTCTGCTCGCCGCCCTCCGCAACGCACTTGCCGTCGTCGAACGCCTCCGTCGTCACCACCGGCCGGTCGGACCACCCCACCCAGATCAACAACGTCCTCGCCTTCCCCGGAGTGTTCCGGGGTCTGCTCGACGCGGGATCGACCGAGGTGACCGATGCGATGCTCCTCGCCGCGGCCGACGCCCTGGCCGACGTCGTCGACCCCGCGCAGCGGTCCGCGACCTACGTCATCCCCAGCGTGTTCGACCCGCGCGTGGCTCCGGCGGTAGCGTCGGCCATTGGCCCGCCGTCGACGACGACACACCGGGAGGTCCTCGCCCGTGTCCCCTGATCCTGTGACCGAGGTCGCTTCCGCCCAGCGGAAGTGTCTGGTCCGGCGAACCGGCGACCCCGCATACGGTCTGCTGGCATGACCTCCGCCGACCCGGTCGCCGCCGACGTCGCGCCCGGCCCGTCGGCGACGCCGGTCTTCTTCCTCTCGGACAGCACCGGCATCAGCGCGGAGACGATGGGGAACGCGCTGCTCATCCAGTTCCCGCAGCTGCGGTTCGA
>NZ_DATBTV010000046.1:0-2880 GCF_036559105.1 Lapillicoccus sp.
ATTGAGGCCCGGGAGATCCTGGAACGCCAGGGCATCCCGACCCGGGTCGTGTCGATGCCCTGCCGCGAGTGGTTCGAGGAGGCCGGCAAGGCCTACCAGAACCGGGTGCTGCCGCCAGAGGTCCGGGCCCGGGTCAGCGTCGAGGCTGCGGTCTCGTTCGGGTGGCACGACCTCGTCGGTGATGCCGGACGCAGCGTCAGCATCGAGCACTTCGGCGCGTCGGCCGACTACAAGACCCTCTACCGCGAGTTCGGGTTCACCCCTGAAGCCGTCGTGAAGGCCGCGAAGGACTCGCTCAAGGACGCCAAGGCCACCGCACGCAAGAGCGTGGCCGCCACGGTGACCCAGACCCGTCCGCGGGCCGAGATCCCACCGACCAAGGCCACCGACACCACCACCAAGAAGAGTGCTGCGACTAAGAGCGCAGCGAGCAAAGGGAAGTGACCCACGTGACTGACAACGCAGCACTCAAGGCTCTCGCCGACGAGGGCGTCTCCGTCTGGCTCGACGACCTCTCCCGGGACCGGATCGAGACCGGCAACCTTCAGGAGCTCATCGACACCAAGGGTGTCGTCGGGGTGACCACCAACCCCTCGATCTTCCAGGCCGCGCTGGCCAAGGGCGACCGCTATGACGCAGACCTTCGCTCGTTCGCCGCTGAGGGCAAGACCGTCGACGAGACCGTGTTCGCCCTGACGACGGCCGACGTGCGCAACGCCTGCGACATCCTCATGCCCGTGTTCGAGTCGACGAACCACCTCGACGGCCGGGTGTCCATCGAGGTCGACCCGCGGCTGGCGCACGACACCACCAAGACAGTCGAGGAGGCCAAGAAGCTCTCCGCCGCCGTCGACCGGCCCAACGCCCTGATCAAGATCCCGGCGACGGTCGAGGGGCTGTCCGCGATCTCGCAGGTGATGGCCGCAGGCATCAGCGTCAATGTCACGCTGATCTTCTCCCTCGACCGCTACCGCGGCGTGATGAACGCCTTCCTCACGGGCCTGGAGCAGGCCCGCGAGAACGGCAAGGATCTCGCCAGCATCGCCTCCGTCGCGTCGTTCTTCGTCTCACGCGTCGACACCGAGGTCGACAAGCGCCTCGACGCGATCGGCACCGAGGACGCCAAGGCGCTCAAGGGCAAGGCCGCCGTGGCCAACGCCCGGCTCGCCTACCAGGCCTACGAGGAGGTGTTCTCGACGCCGCGCTGGCAGAACCTCGAGGACGACGGCGCGAAGAAGCAGCGTCCCCTCTGGGCCTCGACCGGGGTGAAGGACCCGGCCTACCCGGACACCATGTACGTCACCGAGCTGGTCGCTCCGAACACGGTGAACACCATGCCGGAGAAGACCCTGGACGCGGTGGCCGACCACGGTGAGATCACCGGCGACACGATCACCGGCGCCTATGACGACGCCGCCGGAGTGCTCGATGCCTTGGAGCAGCTGGGCATCTCCTATGCCGACGTCACCGCCCTGCTCGAGCGCGAGGGGGTCGAGAAGTTCGAGGCCTCCTGGGCGGAGCTGCTCGACGAGGCCCAGCACGACCTCGACCTCGCTCGTTCCGACGTGGCGCAGGGCGACAGGTGAGCGCACTTGGCGTGGTGGCGGCAGGCCCCGCCGCTGACGCCATCGCCGCGAAGGTCCCCGAGCTCGTCGAGGCGCAGTTTGCCAGCAAGCTCTTCGCGCAGGATGCGACCCTGTGGGGACCCGAGGCTGAGTCCGAGTCGGCGATCCGGCTGTCCTGGGTCAACCTCCCTCGCACCTCGCGCCCGCTCGTCGGCGAGATCGACGCCCTGCGTGACGAGCTGCGTGCGCAGGGGGTCGACCGGGTCGTACTGTGCGGCATGGGTGGCTCGTCGCTCGCCCCCGAGGTCATCTGCGCCACAGCCGGTGTCGACCTCGTCGTGCTCGACTCGTCCCAGCCGGACATGGTCCGCGACGCCCTCGTGGACCTGGCCCGCACTGTCGTCGTCGTCTCGAGCAAGTCCGGCTCCACCGTCGAGACCGACTCGCAGCGGCGTGCGTTCCAGGCGGCGTTCAGCGAGGCCGGGATCGAGCCCACCGAGCGCATCGTGATCGTGACCGACCCGGGCAGCCCGCTCGACGAAGAGTCGCGCGCGGCCGGCTACCGGGTCATCAACGCCGACCCCAATGTGGGCGGCCGGTACTCGGCGCTGACGGCGTTCGGCTTGGTGCCGTCCGGCCTGGCCGGCGCGGACGTGGCCAGCCTGCTCGACGACGCAGAGGCGGTCGCCGACGTGCTCAGCGCAGACGACGATGCCAACCCGGGGCTCCGGCTCGGCGCAACCATCGCGGGCACCAACCCGTTGCGCGACAAGCTCGTCCTGGTCGACGACGGATCCGGGATCGTCGGGTTCGCGGACTGGGCCGAGCAGCTCATCGCCGAAAGCACCGGCAAGGAAGGCACCGGCATCCTGCCGGTCGTCGTGGGCGGTGACACCGACCCCGAGGTGGCGCGGCCCAGCGAGGATGTCACGGTGGCGCGCCTGGTGGCCGACGACTCGGACTCGAGCGTGCTCACCGAGGACTCGACGGGCAGCCCGGTGGATGCCGCGCGGTCCGTGGTCGAGGTCAGCGGTCCCCTCGGCGCCCAGCTCCTGCTCTGGGAGGTCGCCACGGCAGCCGCTGGTCGCCTGCTGGGCATCAACCCCTTCGACCAGCCCGACGTGGAGAGCGCCAAGAAGGCAGCCCGCGCGCTGCTCGACCAGGGCATCGGCAGCGCCGCCGCTCCTGCAGCCACGGACGGTGCGGTCGAGATCCGCGCTCTCGGCGGCGACTGGCTGGCGGACGCCACCACGGTGCAGCAGGCCGTCGCGGCCCTGCTCGACCAGCTCGACCCCCAGCGCGGCTACCTCGCGGT
>NZ_DATBTV010000047.1:0-35954 GCF_036559105.1 Lapillicoccus sp.
GTAGAACGCGGCGTCCACGTCGCGCGGCGGGAGGTTCCGGAGCCGCGCATACGCGAGGGCGTATGCGGCGAGCTGCAGCGTGCGGTGCCGGGCGGAACGAGCGTCCGGCTCGATGCCGGTCTTCCAGTCGACGATGGTGAAACCGCCGCCGTCTCGCGGGAAGACCGCGTCGATGCGGCCGCGGATCGCGAAGCCGTCGAGAACCGTCTCGACCGCGATCTCGACCGCCTCGGGGACCCGGTCGGCCCACTCGCTGGCGAGGAACAGCACTTTCATCCGGGCCAGCTCGGCGCCGGTGATCTCGTCGGGGGCGGTCTCGTCGGCGCTGCCCGGCAGGTCGAGGACGTCGACCATCGCCGCGCGGTGGTAGTGCTGCTCGACCCAGGCGTGGAAGGCGGTGCCGCGCCGGGCCGCGAGCGCCGGAGCGGCCGGCATCGGCCGCCGCAGCGACAGGGCGAACCGCGTCTGGTCGGTCGCCAGCTGCACGACGTCGGACGCGGACAGGTGTCGCGGCACCTCGACGACGACCTCGTGGTGGGCGGCCGCCTCGGCGCGTTCGGCCAGGAGAAGGTCGAGCTCCGCTGCCGTCGCTTCGTCCAGGGGAGCCGCGGACGATGGCGACGCGAGGGCGGCGGCAACGAGAGCTACTCCCCCGGCCAGCTGTTCCCGGCGCGTCACCAGCGGGTCGTCCGGCCACGGGTGGCGTACGGGTTCGACCAGCCGCGGGTTGACGGCGCGCCCGGACTCGTCGGGCACCGGCATCTCCGCCCACGGACCACGAACCAGGTGACGCGCGTCGGCGAGCTCCTCGAGGAACACCGAGGTGACCTTCGGCGTCCCGGCGTCGGCCCACACCGGCGCCGTCAACAGCAGCTCGGACCGGGCTCGGGTGAGCGCGACGTAGGCCAGCCGGCGCTCCTCGGCCGTCGCGTGCCGGCCGCCCTCGAGGGCGTACTCGGCGAAGTCCTTGGACATGGCCTCCCAGTCGGGGGCGTCTCGCCAGTGCAGCCGCGGCAGTCCGTCGGCGTCGCCACGCAGGTCGTAGGGGACGCCGTCCGCCCCGACGCACCAGCCCTTGTCCTTGAGCTCGGAGACCTCCCAGTGGTCGCCCTTCCACGAGCTGGCGGCGCCGCCCTCGCGCGCCGGGAACGACGCCTCGACCAGTCCGGGCACGGCGACGCAGTCCCATTCCAGGCCCTTCGCGGCGTGCACCGTCAACACCTGGACCGCGTCGAGCGACGTCTCGATGGTCGGCGCGTCGAGGCCGCGCTCCTGCTCGATCGCCGCGTCGAGCCAGGCCAGGAAGCCGCCGAGGTTGGGCCGGTCGGCCGAGGCCGAGAACGTCGCGGCCACCTCGGCGAACGCGTCGAGGTGGGCTCGCGCCGTCGCGACGGTGTGCTCCGGGCGGGCCAGCACCTCGATGTCGAGACCCAGAGCCCGCTCCCCCTCGCCGACCAGCTCGGCCAGCGGCAGGCCGGCGAGCCGGCGGAGGTCCTTGACCACGCGGCCGAGCGCCCGGAGCCGGTCGAGGCCCGCATCCGAGACCCGCTGACCGTCAGCACCGCGCCACGCCGCCGGCGGCAGGTCGTCGAGCGCCTCGACAATGCTCGCCCGGTCGGAGCTCTCGGGCGCCTGGTCGCGTACCTCACCCACGGCCGGATGCCGGACCAAGCCCGACTCGTCGCTCCCCCGTGAGGCCGGGTCGAACTCCCCCGGCTCCTCGAAGTCCTCGTCGGGCGCCGTCTCCAGGCCGGGCAGCTGCAGGACCTGCGCCTGACCCGGCAACGCCGTGGTGGCCCGCTGCTGCGCCCGGGCCCACGACGCGAGCCCGTCGAGGTCGGCCGGCCCGAGCCGACAGAACGGTCCGGTGAGCAGCCGCATCAGCCGGTCGCCGCGCGAGGGGTCCTGGACCACCCAGAGCAGGCTGACCAGGTCGTTCACCTCCGGGGTGAGCAGCAGCCCACCCAGGCCCACGACCTCGACGGGCAGGTCGCGCGCCTTGAGCGCCTCGACGACGAGCGGGAACTGGGCCCGCTTCCGGCACAGCACCGCCGCGCTGAGGTTGGTGCGGCGCCCACTCGGCGATCGCCACCGTCGGGCGACCCAGTCGGCGACGTAGGCCGCCTCGTCTTCAGTTGTCTCCAGGCGCGCCGACTCCACCCGACCGGGTCCGGCGTCCGGTCGAGCGCGCAGCGGCGCGACGATCGCCGACCGCAACGGCGTCGACGTGGTGTTGGCGAGGTCGAGGATGGCGTGGTCGTTGCGCCAGCTGGTCCGCAGCGGCAGGACCTGCGCCTCGCCGCGCTCGTCCGCGAACTCCCGGGGGAACCGGGTCAGCGTCGTCGCGCTGGCGCCCCGCCAGCCGTAGATCGACTGGTTCGGGTCGCCGACCGCGGTCACGCCCACGTCGCCGCCACCGGCTCCCGCCGCCCCGAACAGCGACCGCAGCATCACCAGCTGGGCCTCCGACGTGTCCTGGAACTCGTCGAGCAGCACCGCCCGGAAACGGGTTCGCTCCGTCACCCCGATGCCCTGAACCGACCGCGCGAGCCGCGCCGCAAGCGCCATCTGGTCGCCGAAGTCCATCGCGTCGCGCTGGCGTTTGAGGTCGAGATAGGCGCGCACCATCGGAAGGATCGCCCGCCGGTTGCGCAGCGCCGGCAGCACACGGTCGGTCTCCATCGGATGCACCTTCCGGCGCGTCACCCCCTTGGGCACCGCCAGCATCGCCACCTCGAACTCATCGATGTAGCGGCTGACGTCCTCCGGGTCGAGCAGGTGCTCGGCCATCTCCCCGGCCAGCGACACCACCGCCTCGGTGACCGTCGACTCCGCCGAGGTCAGCTCCTCGACGTCGCCGTCGTAGCGGCTGACCACCTCGTAGGCGTACTGCCAGGCAGCCGCCTCGGACAGCAGCCGCGACTCCGGCTCGTACCCCAGCCGCAGGGCGTGCTCGCGCACGAGGCGCCCCGCATACGAGTGGTAGGTCGACACGACGGGTATGCCACCGAGCGGCTCGGCACCGTCTTCGTCGAGCGGCTTGGGCGTCCAGATCCCCGCGTTGGAGAGGCGGCGCAGCCGGCGGCCGATCCGCTCGGCCAGCTCGGTGGCAGCCTTGCGGGTGAAGGTGAGGCCCAGCACCTGGTCGGGGTCGACGTGGCCGTTGGCCACTAGCCAGACCACGCGCGAAGCCATCGTCTCGGTCTTGCCGGAGCCGGCGCCGGCTACGACGAGCACCGGCCGGAGCGGGTCGGCCTCGATGACGGCGCGCTGCTCGTCGGTCGGCGGGGGCAGGCGCAGCGCCTCGGCCAGCCCGAGCGCGGTGTGGCTGGTCATCGCATCGTGCTCCCCTCCGGCATGGCGGGGCACGAGGTCTTGACGGGGCAGAACGTGCACCACGTGCCGGGGGTCGCCGCGAACTCGTGGCCCCCCATACCCTCCGCCGTCTCCGCCACCAGCTGGGCCGCCCACCCCGGGTCGTCCTGGGTCTCCAGGGGCGGCTGCTGCTGGATGACCGGCTTGTCGCTGGCGCCGGCCGCCTTGCCGAGGTGCAGCAGCGCGGCACCGGCCGAGGTCGTGCCCTCGCGGCCGAAGGCGCCGTGCTCCACGGCGAGCTGGTAGGTGCCCAGCTGCGGATGCGTCGGGACGTCGTCGGCCCTGGGCTTGCTGCTGCCGGTCTTGTAGTCCACGACGCGCAGGCCACCGTCCGCGGCTCGTTCGAGCCGGTCGACCCGGCCGCTGATGGTGGCCCGGCCCACGTCGACCCGCAGCGGGACCTCCGAGTCGACCTTCTCCGGGCGGTCGGGGTCGGCGAAGTAGGCCGCGAGCCGGTAGGCCATCCGGTGCGCCTGCTCGCGCTGCCGGTCGGTGTTCCAGCCAGGCGGGAGCCCGAGCCGGCCCCACCGACGCTCGACCTCGGCCCCGAGGGTCTCAGCGTCCGCGTCGTCGCCCAGCTCGTGGGCGATGTCGTGGATGAGCGTGCCGAGGTTGGCCGAGCCCTGGCTGGGCGCGTCTCCGCCGGCGCTGGTCAGCGCCCAGCGAAGGCGGCAGTCCCCGAAGCTCTCCACCTTGGACGGCGAGAGCCGGACCTGCTGCTCGGGGCGCCGGAGCGGGCGGTCGTCGCTGAGGACCCGCTGGATCCACCACTGCTCGGGTTCGGCGCCGGCGACCCGGGCGGCGGCGAGCCGGCCCAGCGCGGAGGCCGCGGCGGAGGCCCCGTCGGGGTCGTCCAGCACCAACCGGCGG
Source organism: Lapillicoccus sp. (assembly GCF_036559105.1). Taxonomy (GTDB): domain Bacteria; phylum Actinomycetota; class Actinomycetes; order Actinomycetales; family Dermatophilaceae; genus Lapillicoccus. The sequence continues at coordinate 4,246 of NZ_DATBTV010000047.1, forward strand.
CGGAGGTCGGCCACGAGCGACGGCAGGGAGAGGCTGCGGCCGAGCTCGGTGAACTCGCGCTGCTCCGCCGGTGCTTGCTCCGGAACCCCGGCCGAGTCCGTCGGCGCCACGAGCGGGTCGACGAGGTCGAGGTAGACCGACGGCTGGTCGTCCTCGCTGCGCACGGCCGTGACCAGCAGCCGCTCCGACGCGCGCGACACGGCGACGAGGAACAGCCGTGTCTCGTCGTATCGAACCGCCGTCTGCGCCGCCCGGAACGTCCGGTCGCGGCCGGTCACGACGGCGACCAGCTCCTCCGAGCCCAGCAGCGAGCCGCGCAGCCGCAAGTCGGGCCAGACACCCTCCTGGACACCGGCGACCGCGACGTAGCGCCACTCGCGGCCGGCGGCCCCGGCGGGCGTCACCAAGGCGACGCCGTCGCCCGACTGCGCTCGCGCCGCGAGGGTGTCGCCGGGGACGTCCTGGCCCTGGATGTGCTCGAGGAACGCGTCCGGCCCTGCGGCCGGGAGCCGGTCGACGTAACGCTGCGCCGCGTCGAACAGCCCGACGACGGCGTCGAGGTCACGGTCGGCGCGAGCGCCACGCTTCCCACCGCGCAGGGCGAGCCGGTTCCAACGGTCCGCGACGTCGAGGGCGTCCCACACCGCCCAGAGCACCGTCTCCGCACTGACACCCGGGGCCCACGTGCGTGCGCCGTCGGTGTCCCCCGCTTCGCCGGTGGCGACCGTACGCGCCGCGTCGAGCCCCGCGTCGATCGCGTGCGACAGCCGACGCAGGGGTGTGGCGTCGTGGCCCAGCGAGGCGGCGTGGCCAGGTTCGAGCAGGACGGCGGCCAGCAGCTCGTCGCTGGACCGCTCGCCTCCGCTGTCCAGCTCCTCCCGGCGCAGCAGCCGACGGAGCCGCCGGAGCCCAACCGCGTCGCACTCCCCCAGCGGCGACAGCACGAGGTCGATGGCGCGCTCCGGCTCGACCCGGTGGTCGGGGTCCAGTGCCACCTGGAGCACGGTGTCGACGAGGGCCAGCAGCGGACGCACGGCGACCTCGTCGCGCACCGGGCTCTCACTCGCCGAGGGCAGCATCGGCACGCCGTGGGCCATGAGGATCCGCCGGAGCGCCTCGTCGCGGCCCTCACTGCGGACGATCACGGCCATCTCGCCCCAGGCGATCCCGTCGAGCAGGTGAGCCGCACGCAGCCGCGCCGCGATGTGCGCTGCCTCCTGGGCCGGCGACCTCAGGAGGGCGACCTCGACACTGCCGCCGGCGCCGAGGGGCACGGGTGCCCGCTGCTTCCCGCCGCCGAGCGCGCCGATGCGGGTGGTGATGGTGCGGCTGACCCCGAGCAGGGCTTTCGGCTGCCGGTATGCGGTGTGCAGGAGCACCGTCGGCGGCTCGCCGGCGGTGGGGTCGGGCCGGCCGAGGTCGGTCCATCCGCTCGCGAGGATGCGGGGGTCGGCACCGCGGAACGTCTGGACCGCCACGTCGGGGTCGCCGACGAGGACGAGGTCCGGGCCGGCCGAGGTGAGGACCCGCAGCAGGCGGGCCGCGGCGAAGGTGAGCTCCTGGGCGTCGTCGACGACGACGAAGCGCACGTCCGCGCATACCCGCGCGAGCGCCTGGGGGTCGTCCTCGAGCAGGTCGGCCGCGGCGGTGAGGATCCAGGCCGGGTCGTAGGCCCCGGGTCGGGAGAAGGCGGTGACCTGGTCGTACTCGCGAAGCACCTGCGCCGCGGCGACCCACTCGGGGCGGCCGTGCTCCGCGCCGAGCGCGGCGAGCCGGTCGGCCTCGATGCCGTGCTCGACGGCCCGCATGAGCAGGTCGCGCAGCTCGGCGCGGAACCCGCGCTTGTCAAGCGCGACGAGGACGTGCTCGGGCCACGGCGGCGGGGTCGCGTCGCCCTTCGCGTGCCCGGTCAGGAGCTCGCGCAGGATGACGTCCTGCTCGGGGCCGCTGATCAGCCGTGGCGGCTCGTCGCCGCGCAGCGCCGCCTCGCGGCGCAGGATCCCGAAACCGAACGCCTGGTGGGTGCGGGCCAGCGGCTCGGTCGAGGTGCGGGCCAGCCGAGCCGTCACCCTCTGACGCAGTCGCGCGGCGGCGGCGCGCGTCGAGGTGAGCAGCAGGCACTCGTCCGGCGACCGGCCGCCGAACAGGACCCGGTCGACGACCAGCTCGACGGCCGTCGTGGTCTTGCCGGTCCCCGGAGCGCCGAGGACGCGGAGCAGCGGGCCGCCGGCGTCGAGCGCAGCCTGCTGCCCGTCGTCGAGGCTCGGCGCGTCGACGACGAGCGCCGGGGCACGTCGCAGCAGGACCACGTCGTCATCCCACCACGGGCGGGCGACACGTCCCGTTCAGCTCGCGGGCCCGTCCCAGCGCGCCCGGGCCAGGTCGACGCGGAGCCCCTCCAACGTGCCGCGGATCATCGGCGTGCTCTCCTCGCGGTAGTGTCCGCGGGCGCGGTCCTCCAACCCGCGCGGCGGCCACCCGCCAGCGCGGACGACCCGCCACCAGGGGACGTCGCTGCCGTAGCGGCCCATCACGTTGCCCACGAACCGGGCGCCGCGGCTCCCGACCAGCTCGGCGACGTCGCCGTAGGTGAGCACCTTGCCCTCGGGAATCTGGTCGACGATCTCGAGGACCTCCTCGGCCATCGCCGGCAGCTCGAAGTGGGGGTATGCGTCGGGCACGGTCCGATCCTGCCAGCCGCGGGTGCGGGCCCCCCGGACGGCGCCGGCATGGGACCAGGTCGAATACCCGGTCGCGTCACCGAACCGGGCCCGGGCACAGCAGATTCGGGTACTCGACCGGGTACCCGACCCCACACCGCACCACGTTCGGTGTCGGCCGGCCGTGGCAGGGTGCCGCCATGGCAATCCGGGGACGGGAACGGCGGGGCTGGCTCGGTGTCGTGCTCGGCGCCCCGAGCGCGCGCGAGCTGGCGTACTTCTACCGCGATCTGCTGGGCTGGGAGCTGGCCACCGACGAGCCCGACTGGTGCACGATCGGGATGCCGGACACGCCCGTCAACCTCGGGTTCCAGACCGAGACGAACCACGTGCGCCCGGTCTGGCCGGCTGGTCCCGGCGACCCGCAGATGCAGCTGCACCTCGACCTCCAGGTCACCGACCTCGAGGGAGCGGCCCAGGACGCGGCAGCGCTGGGGGCGACCATGGCGGAGTTCCAGCCGCAGGAGGACGTGCGGGTCCTGCTCGACCCGGCCGGCCATCCGTTCTGCCTCTACCGCTGAACCGTCGCACCTGCTCCCGCCACCAGGCGGCAACCCTCGACCGATGGGGGATCCGGCACTCCTGTACCCGTCCGTGGAGCTCGCCGACGTCGAGCTCGGTGAGCTGCTGATGGTCGACCCTGATCGCCACTCCGGGCTAGCGGTGGAGGGACGTCAGGTTCAGGGGTGGTCGTCGCCTCGCAGTCCCGGGCACGTCCTGCCCGCGTTGACCGCCGAACAGGAGCGCCAGCTGGCGACAACCCCGGTGGAGGAGCTGATGTCGTTGCCGATGCTGTAGCCCGACACCGTGCTCGATTCCCTGTACGCCTACCAGCTCGCCGAGCCCGGGAACGCACTGCGCGTCCGTGCGGAAGCGGTGCGGTGGGCTCGGCGCGGCGCGCGGATCAACGCCATCAGCCCCGGCGTCATCGTCACCCCGATGTCGCGGGACGAGCTGAGGGCACCCAGCGGAGCAGCGTTCCGCGCCATGATCGAGACGAGTCCGGCCGGGCGAGCCGGCACCCCGGACGAGGTCGCAACGGTCGGTGCACTTCTCCTCGGCGGACGGCGCCTTCAGCACCGGCAGCGACGTCCTCATGGACGGCGGCCTCACGGCGGCCTACTTCTACGGCTCGGAAACGACGGCACCATGAGCGACGGCCAGGGGGACGTTCCGCCTACCGTTCGGCTGGTGGGGCGAGCAGGTCGTGGACGGTGCGCGGCCGGCGCCTGGCTTCACCGCCAACGAGCGGGCCCTGTTCGACGCGTGGCTCAGCCGGGTGGCCGAGCCCGGAGAAGCCGTCCGTATGCCGTGATGTCCAGCGCACGCCGGGTCTCGACCAGGATCGACCAGAGCAACGCCTGGTTGGCCTCGAGAACCAGCCGACCGGTGCGACGTTCGATCTCCTCGACCGCCCCCGCGGCCTGGAAACGGTTGCCGCCTAAGAAGATCGCCTCGGCCCCGTCACGGACGTGTCGACATACCCAGTCGGCGACGGGTCCGGGCCGCACCTGAGCCGGGTCATCGGGCAGGGTGTCCGCCCGTGAGGCGACGGCATCGAAGCCTTGGGCCCGGAAGTAGGTGGCTCCCAGCTCGCTGGTCGCGTCGTCGAACCAGGGTGGGTGGACCAGGTCGACCCGGTCGATCCCGTATGCGCGCAGGGCCGGCACCGCCGCGAGGCTGCTCGATCCGACCGGGAGCCCCCACCGAGCCCCGAGCCCCTGGACAAGGGTCGTCTCGGCGTCGCCGCCGATCGCGTAGCCCCGAGCTGGTCGAGGCGTAGGTGAGGGCGTCGACCGACCCGTGCGGAAACGTCTGCCCGGCCTCGTCAAGAGCGGACGGCCGAGCTCCTTCCCGCAGGCTCTGTGGGGACGTCGCGCCGGCATCACCCCACGCGGCGAGCGGGATACGGGAGACCACCGTGGCGACCTGGCCCGCCGTCATGACGGGGATCTCGACCTCGGGTCCGGCGGTGACGTGTGGGGTCGGCACGCCGACGGTCAGCGTGCGGTCGCTCATGACTCCAGCATGGGCCTTCGGGGCCATGGGGCTCGTCCGTTCGACTGTCGCCCCTGGCTGGTTGCCCGATGTGTCCCTTGCTGTCGAGGAGTTGTATCGAGGGGGACGCTTCCGTCCTCTGCACAGGCATACCCCGGGAGGGATGGGTCGACCGGCGCGAAGCGTTGAATGGGACAGAGAGCCGCAGGGCAGCTGGAGGGAACATGCACGAGTACACCGCCGAGGAGAGCGCCGCCCTGGTGGCGGCGTGCACGGCAGCGGCTGCGCACCGCAGGGATCACCACCACGCGGCGACCGTGACCTGCCACCCGCACGCCGTCGAGGTCGTTCATCTCGGGCATCGTGCCGTCACGGTGTGCCATGACTGCGAGTCCGACTCGGGGTTCCTGCCGGAGCGTGAGGCCGAGACGATGGCCCACGCCCACCGCGTCCAGACGTTGGGCGACGTGCGCGCCCGCCTGGGGCCGGCCGCCTGACCATCCCGGCTCGTACAGCTCTGTGGTCAGTCCCAGTACTGGCCGCCCGACGGCAGGACCGCGAAGTCCTCGACGTCGTGCGACAGGAACGCCGGGGTTCCCGGCCCGTCGCAGGACTCGCAACCGTCGGTACGACAACAGTTTCCCCTCCACGTTCCAGTCGCTGATCTGGGGCATGTCGGACGTGATCTGCTCGCGGAGGGGTGCGGCGTCGCCCACGAACGCGACCCGGCCTCGACCGGGCGGTGGCCGCGGTGCTGACGACGACGTGGTCTCAGCTGTGGCCCGCGGGTGGGCTGCTGATGGTCGCTGCGCTGCTGTTCGTGCTCGGTGAACGGTCGACCGACCGCCCATCGGTGGCCGAGCCCCGCCCGACCAGCCTCGCGACACGGGTCGACATCCCCGCCCTGCTGCTGACCGTGGCCGCGGCGGTACCGCTCATCTGGTTCGCCGCCGAGATGGTCGCGAGCGCGCGTGCGGGTCGTTATCCGAACGACGACATCACCGTCGGGCTGAGCCACTGGCCCCTGCAGGCCGCCCTACCGCTCGCCATGCTCGCCGACGCCGGCCTGACCGCCGTTCGGCAGTCCGGGTGGCAGGTATCGGCATGGACGGTCGTGGCCGGGACGGCGTGGATGGGCGTGTTCTCGGTCGCCTATCCGCACCACGCCGGGAGCTTCGGACTGCTGGGCCGTGCGGGGGCGATCCTGTGGTCGGCCCTCTTCGCGGCCACCACGCGGCGATCGTCGCGCCAGGCGCACCCTCCCGAGGAGTGAGCGCCAGCTCTCAGACCCGGTCCGCCGCCGAGGCGCGGGCCGGGTCCCCGGCGACGTCCGCACCGTCGAGGTCGGCGTCGTCCACTGCTAGGGCCCGACGGATGCTCTCTCGCAACGGCATCGGATTGTGCGGTCCGAGGGCGACGATCGGCTCGAGGTCGGCCACCATGTCGTTCCGCAGGCTCGCCATCAACGACTGGACCGTCGGGGTGTCGATGTCGGTGAGCAGGCCCGCCACCCACCCCACGAGCTCCTGGGGCAGGCCCGGCACGGTGACCTGTATGCGAGTCAGGCCGGCGATGTCCGCATACAGGTCCAACAGCTGTGGGTACGTGAGACGGTCCGGGCCCGCGACGTCGAGGTGTCCGACGACGTCGACCCGCTCCACCGCCTCCGCCAGGTAGTGCACGGCGTCGGCCACGGCGATCGGCTGGACGAGCGTGTCGCGCATCCAGGTGGGAATGGTCTGTATGAGGGGGAGGCGCTCGGAGATCTGTCGCACCATCTCGAAGCTGGTCGACCCGGAGCCGACGACCATCGCCGCGCGCAGGGTCAGCGTCGACGCGGTGGACTGCGCGAGGGTCTCCTCCACCTCCAAGCGCGACGCGAGATGCTCCGACAGGTCCGCAGTGGACCCGTCGGGAACCAGGCCGGAGAGGTAAACGAGGCGTCGGACACCCTGGTGGTCGACGGCATCGCGGAGGTTCTCGGCCGCCTCGCGGTCGATGTGGCGGAAGTCCGCATCGCCGAGCCCGTGGATGAGGTACACCACCGCGTCGACCCCGGCCAGCGCCAACACGGTCTCCCGCAGGTTGAGCACGTCCATCCGACGCCACTCCACCTGGTCGGCCCACGACACCGCGGGCGGGTCAGCACCCGTACGCGTGGCGACGACGGCGTGCCCACGACGCAGGAGCTCCGGGACGAGCCGGGAACCGACGTATCCAGCCGCACCCGTGACCACGACCCGCACCCGACGCTCGCTTTCCGCGCCGAGCTGCGCCGCCGCCGCTGTGGCGTCAGGTCCGGGCCCGGCCAACTCTACGGTCCGTCGCCGGACCCGGCGCGCCGGCAACGTCCCGAAAGACTCACGACCTGGTTTGTGGACCAAAGCAACCGGGTAGCGCACTGTCAGGCTCGGTGCGCTGCTCGCGGACACGCCTACAGCCACGAGAGAGGTGTCCGATGAGGGCTTTGACATGGCAGGGCAAGCGCGAGGTCGAGGTCCAGGATGTGCCGGACCCGGTCATCCAGGAGCCGACCGACGCGATCGTGCGGATCACCACGACCGCCATCTGCGGGTCGGACCTGCACCTCTACGAGGTCCTGGGCGCCTACCTCAACCCCGGCGACGTCCTCGGGCACGAGGCCATGGGCATCGTCGAGGAGGTCGGCTCGGAGGTCACCCACATCGCCCCGGGCGATCGAGTCGTCGTGCCGTTCAACATCTCCTGCGGCCGCTGCTGGATGTGCTCGCGCGGCCTCTACGCCCAGTGCGAGACGACCCAGGTGCGCGACCAGGGCAAGGGGGCGGCTCTCTTCGGGTACACCTCCCTCTACGGTTCGGTTCCCGGCGGGCAGGCGCAGTTCCTTCGCGTACCCCAGGCCCACTTCGGGCCGATCAAGGTGCCCCACGAGGGACCGGACACCCGCTTCGTCTACCTCTCCGACATCCTGCCCACCGCCTGGCAGGCCGTCGCCTACGCCGACGTCCCGACCGGGGGAACCCTGGCGGTCATCGGGTTGGGACCGGTGGGTCAGTTCGCGACCCGGATCGCGCTCGCGCAGGGCGTCGAGAGAGTCATCGGGGTCGACCTCGTCCCGGAGCGCCTCGACCTGGCCGGAAAGCACGGAGTCGAGGTCCTGGACGTCCGGGACGTCGACGACGTCGCCGCCACCCTCCTGGAGATGACCGGCGGTCGCGGACCGGACGCAACCATCGACGCCGTCGGGATGGAGGCGCACGGCTCCCCGCGCGCGCAGGCGGCCCAGACCGCAGTGGGTCTGCTTCCGGACGCGCTGGCCCGACCCCTGGTCGACCGGTTCGCGGTCGACCGCCTCGACGCGCTGCATACCGCGATCAAGTCCGTGCGCCGCGGCGGGACCGTCTCGGTCAGCGGGGTCTACGGCGGCGAGGCCGATCCCATGCCGATGATGGAGATGTTCGACCGGGGCGTGCAGCTGCGGATGGGCCAGTGCCACGTCAAACGGTGGATCGACGACATCATGCCGATGGTCCTCGACGAGACCGACCCGCTCGGAACGAGCGACCTGGCCACCCACCTGCTGCCGCTCGAACAGGCGCCACACGGGTACGAGATCTTCCAGGCCAAGCAGGACGCGTGCATCAAGGTGTTGCTCAACCCGTGACCGCTACGGGTCGGGTCGTCGTCGTCACCGGGGCCTCGAGCGGCATCGGTCGGGCCACCGCCATCGAGCTGAGCCGACGGGGCAGCGTCGTGGTGATGGCGTCCCGGTCGGAGAGCGCCCTCCTCGCGGCCCAACAGGACTGCGCACCCGGGATGACCACCGTGGTGCCCACCGACGTCCGCCACCGCCACGACGTCGACGCGCTGCTCGACGAGGCGATCCGGGTCCACGGGAGGGTGGACGCCGTGGTGCACGCCGCCGCCGCGCTGGCCTACGGGCGCTTCGAGGACGTCCCCGCCGAGGTCTTCGACAGCGCGCTGCAGACCACCCTGCTCGGCACCGCCAACGTGGCCCGATCGGCCCTGCGGGTGTTCGAGGCTCAGGGTGGCGGCAGTCTCGTCGTCGTGGGCTCCCTGCTCGGCAAGATCGCCACGCCCTACATGAGCTCGTACCTCACCGCCAAGTGGGCGGTGCACGGGCTGGTGCGATGCCTCCAGATCGAGGCCCGGACCACGTCCGGCATCGACATCAGCCTGGTGACGCCGGGAGGCGTCAACACACCCGTGTACCTCCAGGCCGGCACCTACCTGCGACGCCACGGGCGGCCGCCGCCACCGGTCGTCTCGCCGGAACGGGTTGCTGCCACGATCGTCCGAAAGCTCGACCGCCCGGCCCGCGAGACCAACGTCGGGCCCACCAATTCGCTCACCGTGCTCGGGTTCCGTTTCCTCCCAGGGGTTTTCGACCGAGTCGTCACTCCGTTGATGCGCGCCGGCGGCCTGTCGCCGCAGGAGGTGCCGCACACCGCGGGCAACGTCCTCCAGCCCCAACCGAGCCGCGAGGCGGTCCACGGACCATGGGACAACGTGCTCGGCATCGTCGGCCGGGCCCACCCAGCGGCCACGGTTGAGGTCGACGACACGAGGCCACCTCCGGCGCAGGCACCGGAGTTCGACGACCACGGCCGAGCGCGGGTATGCCGGCACGTGGCGGCTCCGCCCGAGGCGGTGTGGGCGGTGCTCTCCGACGGCTGGCTGTATGCCAGCTGGGTGGTGGGCGCCTCGCGAGTACGCGCGGTGGACGCCGACTGGCCGGCACCGGGCAGCCGGATCCACCACTCGGTGGGGGCATGGCCCGCGCTGATCAACGATGTCAGCCGCTGCCTGGAGGCCGAGCCCGGCCGGCGGATGCTCCTGCAGGCCAAGGGATGGCCGCTCGGCGAGGCCCACGTCGAGCTCTCGATCATCGCCCGGGACGACGGCTGCGAGGTGACGATGGTCGAGGACGCCACTGCGGGACCGGGCCTGGCGGTCCCCGGGCCCGTACGTCAACCAGTCATCGCGGCCCGCAACCGCGAGGCGCTGAAGAGGTTGGCGCTCGTCGCCGAGGGACGACATCGTGAGTGGACCGGTCGGGAGCCCGCGAGTCCGGCCTTCGAGGCGCGGTAGGCCGGAACGCGCCCTCGAGGCGCGGTAGGCAGAACGGCCCTCCTCGACCAGGACGACTGGTCGAGGAGGGCCGGACGAGCCGGTCGCGTGCGGCGGTCAGCGGATGGCGTTGACGACGTCACTCAGGGTGCGCCGGGCGGCTCCGGTCAGCACCTGACCCGCCTTCTGCTGCTCACCCTGCTGCGCACCGAGCACGACGATCGCTCCGGTGAGAGCAGGCGTCGCCCACTGCAGCACGCGCAGTCCCTGCTGGAGCCGCGCGGTGCTAGCCGGGGTGCGCCGGTCGGGCACGGTGCCTCCGGCCGCGTGAGCAGGCGTCTGGTGCGCCAGCCGAGCGCCCAGCACACCGCTGGCGGCGGTGGTCGCCATGGCCGCCACGCTGAGTGCCGTCTTGACGGCGGTGTTGGCTCCCACCCCCTGCTGGTGGGCGACGCGAGTGCGGTTGGCGACGATGAGGCCGATCCCGCCGATGGCGTAGGCGGCGATGGCCGACGCCGCCACCGGGCTCCAGCGGGCCCAACCCGAGGTCGCCACCGTGGCGCGCTCGCCGGGGTCGGACACGTCCTTCGACGCACCGTTGAGGCCGACGGCGCCCATGAGGGAGCCACCGAACCAGGCGGCGCCGCCGAGGTCGTGCAGGGTTCGCACGACGGTGTTGCGGTCGGAGGTGACGAGGTTCATGTACCGCCTGTCACGGAACGGTCGATCGGGTGCGCCCAAGGTGAGCGGCCTGAGCAGTGGTTGCCCAGGCCGCTCACCGCCGGTCAGTTCGCCTGCGCCTTGACCTCGTCAGTCGCGGACTGGGCGGACGAGGAGACGGACTGGGCACTGGAGCTCGCCTCGTCCTTCACGGTGGTCGCGGACTGGGCCGCGCTCTCCTTGACCTGGGCAACGGCGGCCTGCGCGGGCTCCTGGAGGTTCCCAGCGACCTGCTTGGCCGCGTTGGTCACCTCGTCGGTGAGCGGCTGTGCCTTCTCCTTCAGCGCAGTCGCCGCCTGCTGCTCGACCTCCGAGGCCGGGATGAGAGAGGCGACCAGCCAGCCGACGCCGAAGGCGACCAGTCCGGCGGCGACGGGGTTGCCTCGGGTCCGGCGGCGAACCGCCGAGGGCGCAGAGCCCCCGGCGTGGCCGACGGAGTCGGTGGCGTCCCCTGCGGCGCCCATGACTCGGTCCTTGAGGTCGGCAGCGCCGTCCATGACCTTGTCCACCTGTCGGCGGGCCACGTTTCCGGGGCGGACGCTGTCGGCCAGCGCGTTGACGTTGTCGCTCAGGTCACCTCGGGTGGCTTCGATCTCCTGGCGAATCTGGTCCGGGTCGGCGCTCATGATGTCTCCTCGTGTCCTGCAAGTGCGGGCGGAATCTGCTTGGTGGTTTCGGTGGTGCGGGGCAGGCCCTCGACCTGTCCCAGCTGCGTGCGGCCGGACGTGTAGAGCACGGCCCCGACGACGGCCCAGAACGCGGCGACGACGAGCGCCGACCACGCGTTGCCGATGAACTGCCCCAATCCCCACCATGCGGAGATGGAGACGAACAGCAGGACCATGTGGCCGGCTACGCCGGCTCCGGCGAGCTTGCCGGCGGCGGCGCCGGCCTGGGTGGCGCTCTGTCGGATCTCGGCCTTGGCCAGGGCGACCTCCTGCCGGATCAGCGTCGACAGGTCGGCCGTGACGGCGCTGAACACCTCGCCGATCGGCCGGTCGTCGGACTCGGGGCGCTGACGGGTCGCCGCCCCGGAAGCGGTCTGGTCGGTCATCGAACATCCCAGGCGGGCTCGGACCCGGTGCGAGCCGCCGGTGCCGTCGAGATCTCGTCGATCTCGTCGACCTCGTCGGCGTGGAACGGCTGCACGGCCATCGGGTCGGACGTGGTCGTCGTGACGACCGGACGGGGCGACATCGACGTGGAGCGGGCATCGACGGCCGACGGCGATGTCGAGCTCTTGCTCGCCGATGCGTCGGCGGTCAGGCCGCGCGTGAGGCGCCCGGTAACCAGGCCGGCGGCAGCGGCCAGCGCGAGGAACATCCCCGGGCGCTGCCGAGCGAACCGGGAGGTCTCGCTGAGCAGGTCGGCCGGCTCGTGACTCTCGAGCCACCCCGCCGCGCTGCGACCGCGCGAGGAGACCTGACGGACCAACGAGGTCGCCGGACCGGACTGGGCGTTACCACCCTCCGAGCGGTCGACCATGCCGTCGAGCTCGTCGACGATGGAGCTGATCCAGGTGGCCAGGTTGTTCTGCTGCGTCGCGGCCTGGTCGGTCAGCTGGGTCCGTGCTTCGCCGAGCAGGTTCTTCGCCTGCGTGCCGGCCTCCCCGACCACCGAGGACGCCTCGTCCACGGCAACCTGGGCGACCTGGCGGCCACCGTCGAGGGCCTCGTGACCGACCTGCTTGGCCTGGTCCGCGGCCACCGCGGGTGTCGAGGACGGCTCCGAGTCGTACGAGGTGCTCGAACCCAGGTAGGGCGTGGCGATGGGGTCGGTGTCGGTGTGGGTGTCGGGCAGGGGGTCGTAGCCGTTCCCGGGCGTGCGGGGTGTGTCGTACTGGGACATGAGGTTCTTCCTTCGTCGGTGCCATCCGAGGGGACGGCGCGAGGGCACTCCGGCGGGCTGCTGTGCCGACCGGGAGAGCGGGATGACCAGCAGACCTGCCGGTGCGCGATCCCGATTGGTGGTAGGCGCTGGCTTCACCTCTGGTGAAGGGGAACTACCCGCAGCCGAGGAGGCTGAATCCTTCCGACCACCACAATCACGCGGAACTTCCGGCAGCGGGTGAGATCCACTCGGCCTAGGTGCAGCCAGCCGGGCCGGCGATCAGTAGGCCGGTTGGGTCGGGTCCACCTCGCGAACCCACGCCAGTACGCCGCCGTCGAGGTTGACCACGTCGGTGTAGCCGGCCGCCCGGGCCAGCCGGGTCGCCTCGGCCGAACGACCGCCGACCTTGCACATCACGACGATCCGCCGGCCGCGAGCGGCCAGCTCGTCGCGCGCGAACGCGGAGCCGTCCCGGAACTCGTCCAGGTGGATGGCCACCGCGCCGGGGATCGAGGCGATCGCTCGCTCGTCCGGGCCGCGCACGTCCACCAGGAGCGGCGGGGCGTCCGACCCGAGCTCGACCGCCAGCTCCGGCGCCGACACCCGTGGCCCGTCGGCGGCGGCTCCGTCCCCCGGCCCCGCCACCCCGCAGAACTCGTCGTAGTCGACCAACGACGTGACCGTCGGGGACTCGCCGCATACGGGACAGCCGGGGTCCTTGCGCACCGTGAGCGCGTCCCACGTCATCGCCAGTGCATCGTGGACCAGCAGCCGCCCGACCAACGGCTCGCCGATGCCCAGCAACAGCTTCAGGGTCTCGGTCGCCTGGACCGAGCCGATCGTCGCGCAGAGGACCCCGAGCACGCCGCCCTCCGCGCACGACGGCACGGCTCCGGGGGGTGGCGGCGTCGGGAACACGCACCGGTAGCACGGTCCGTGCTCGGCCCACCAGACCGAGACCTGCCCGTCGAAGCGGTAGATCGACCCCCAGACGTGAGGCTTCCCCAGGAGCACGCATGCGTCGTTCAGCAGGTAGCGCGTCGGGAAGTTGTCGGTCCCGTCCAGCACGACGTCGTAGTCGCGCAGCACCTCGAGCGCGTTGGACGAGTCGAGCCGCAGGTCGTGTCTGACCACCGCCACGGACGGGTTCACCCGCGCGACCGCCTCGACGGCCGACTCGGTCTTCAGCCGGCCCACGTCGGAGTCCGAGTGGATCACCTGACGCTGCAGGTTGCTCGTCTCGACGACGTCCGCATCGACCACCCCCAACGTCCCCACACCGGCGGCCGCCAGGTAGAGCAGTGCCGGCGACCCGAGGCCACCGGCCCCCACCACCAGCACCCGTGCGGCCGACAGGCGCTCCTGACCGGTCCTGCCGACCTGCGGAAGGAGCACGTGGCGGGCATACCGCTCCACCGCGGGACGGTCCAACGGACGACCCGGCGACGCGATGGGCGGCAGCGGCACCCGAGCGACGGTACTCGTCGCCGGTCAAGACCCCCGCCGAGGACCTAACCAGGTCCCCGAGCGCGTTGGCTACCCGTAGGTAGGATGACGAACGTGGAGGGACAACCGGTGACGACGACGGCGAACGGCCCGGCACGGGGCCAGCGGCTGCCGAAGTCGGCGCGGCGCGCGCAGCTGCTCGAGGCGGCCCAGGCCACCTTCGTCGAGTACGGCTACCACTCGGCTGCGATGGACGAGATCGCCGACCGAGCGGGCGTCAGCAAACCCGTTCTATACCAGCACTTCCCGGGCAAGCTCGACCTCTACCTCGCCCTCATCGACCACCACCGCGGACTTCTCGAGCAGGCGGTCCGCGACGCTCTGGCCAGCACCACCGACAACAAGCAGCGCGTGATCGCGTGCATCGACGCCTACTTCGAGTTCGTCTCGCGACAGGGCGCGCCGTTCCGGCTGATCTTCGAGTCCGACCTCACGAACGAGCCGGCGGTCGCCGAGCGCGTGGAGGGCGTCGCCCTCACCTGCGGCGAGGCACTGGCCGAGGTCATCGCCGGCGACACCGACCTGTCCGACGCCGACGCCCACCTGCTGGGCATGGCCCTGACCGGCATGGCCCAGGTCTCGGCCCGCTACTGGCTGTCCCGCGGCGACTGGGGCCCGGGCGAGGCTGGGGAGGTTCCCCGCGAGGAGGCGGCCCGGATCGTCGGCCAGCTGGCCTGGCGCGGCATCGGCGGTTTCCCCAAGAGCGAACAAGTGGAACAGGTGGCCCTCAGCCGCCGTTGACCGTACGCAACGTCACGGGCACCGGTATGCGGTGCCGACGACCGCCGGCGGCGTCACCTTGTCGCCGGCTCCCCCAACGAAAGGCACCCCCGTGGAGGTCAGGATCGGCGTCCAGAACGTCGCCCGCGAGCTGGCGTTCGAGTCCAGCCAAAGGGTCGAAGAGGTCACCGCGCTGGTTGACGAGGCGCTGAAGAAGGGCGGCACGCTCGCCCTCAGCGACGAGAAGGGCCGCAAGTACGTCGTCCCGGTGACGGCGCTCGGTTACATCCACATCGGCGAGACGGAGAAGAGCCGGGTCGGTTTCGGGACCGACTGACCGGGGCACGGTCCAGGGGGCCGGCCCAGTCCGCCCACCATTTGTAGCCACATTGTTGCCAAGTCGACAATGCCCCAACTGCCACGTGCGTCACAGAAGGTGAGACGTTAGAGCTACACCAGTGCCCGACCAATCCGTCGGGCCGTCCGGTCGCCTCAAGCGGCCAGAAGGAGCAGAAATCCCATGCTTGGAACCATCATCGGGGCCATCATCGTCGGCGCGATCATCGGCGCGCTCGGTCGGCTACTGCTGCCTGGCAAGCAGAACATCTCACTGGTCGTCACCATCCTCATCGGCATTGTGGCGAACCTCATCGTCGGGTGGGGCCTCTATTTCCTCTTCGGCTACAACAACAACAACGGCGGGATCGCCTGGATCGGGATCCTCATCGGCGCCATCGTCGCTGCGCTCCTCATCGTCCTCTACGGCCGGATGCGGGGCGGTTCGCGTACCGTCTGACACCTCCCGACACCATCGAGAACCCGGTCGCCCTGCGGCCGGGTTCTCGTGCGTCAGGACAGCAGGCCTCGCTGGTAGGCCTCGCTCACGGCGGCCGCCCGGTCGTTGACGCCGAGCTTCTCGTAGAGGTGCAGCAGGTGCGTCTTGACGGTGGCCTCGCTGATGAGCAACCGACGGGCGGTCTCCCGGTTGGTCGTGCCGGCCGCGACGAGGCGGAGGATTTCGACCTCCCGTGGGCTCAGCGCCGAGTCCGGCCCGCGCCGCACCTGCCCGATGAGACGGCCGGCGACGCTCGGGGCGAGGACCGGTTGCCCGGCGTAGGCGGCGCGGACGGCGGCCTTGAGCTCGGCGGCGGACGCGTCCTTGAGCAGGTAGCCGGTCGCACCCGCCTCGATGGCCGGAAGCACGTCTCGGTCGGTGTCGAACGTGGTGAGGACCAGCACCCGCACGTCCGGCGCCTGCCTCGCGAGCGCCCGGATCGTCTCCACGCCACCCATCCGCGGCATCCGCAGGTCGAGGAGAACCACGTCCACCTCGACGCGGGCGGCCCGCGCGAGCGCCTCCTGGCCGTCCCCCGCTTCGGCGACGACCTCGAAGTCCTCGTCGGCGGCGAACACCCCGTGCAGCCCGTCGCGGACGACCGGGTGGTCGTCGACGAGCATGAGGCGGATCGGCATCAGGCGCTTCCCGCCCCGGCCCACGCGACGCGCGGCACCTCGACGTGGACGACCGTGCCCTCACCGGACGAGTCGACCTGGATCAGCCCGCCCACCGCCGCGGTCCGCTGCCGCATCGTCGTGAGCCCGAACCCGCCGGTCCCCGAACCGGTTCCGGGAAGATCCACGTCGCGGACCGCCAGCGCCTCCTCCGCCGCGAACCCGTGCCCGTCGTCGCCGACGTCGAGCGCCACACCGTCGTCGCCGTAGGACACGGTGACCAGCGCGTTCGCCGCGCCGGCGTGCCGGCCGACGTTGGTCAACGCCTCCTGGGCGACGCGGTAGAGCGTCACCTCGGTCTCGGTGGCCAGCGGTACCGGCCGACCGACGGTCTCGACCCGCGCGGCGACACCGTGCAGCTCGGACCACCGCTTGGCGTAGGCGGCGAGCGCCTCCGGCAGCCGCGCGCCCTCCAGGGCACCGGGCTGCAGGGCCTCGACGGAGCGGCGGGCCTCACCGAGGCTCTCGCGGGCCAACGACCGCGCCAGACCGAGGTGCCGCTCCTGCTCGGCGGGAGGACCCTGGGTGGCCGCCTCGAGCTGCGCGACGATCCCGGCCAGGCCCTGGGCGATCGTGTCGTGGATCTCCCGGGCCAGCCGCTGCCGCTCCTCGCTCACCCCCGCGTCGCGGGCCTGGACGACGAGCTGGTCGTGCAGGGCGGCGTTCTCGGCCGACGCCCGCTCCAGCGCCTCGTTCGCCAGGGCCAGCTCGTCGATGGTCTCCTTGCGCTGGTCGTTCTGCTGCTCGATCAGGTCGCCGTACTGCCCGAACACGAGGAACAGCCCCGCGTTGATCCCGAACACCACGAGGTAGACCACGATCCCGGCGCCCTGGATGTTCCACACCCCGCCGATCTGCGAGGCCGCCGCGGTCGCCGCCGTCACGAGGACCAACGCGTACCGGGCCGCCCCGGTCAGCAGGGTCAGCGCGTTCAGGTACCCGATGAACGAGAAGAACCCGTACCACGGTGACAGCACGACGAGCGCCGCTGCGAGAACGGCGAGGCCGAACGCATACAGGAGCGCGGTCCGGTCGGTCACCGGTCGCACCAGGAGGAACCACGTCAGCCACCCGAGGGCGAGGACGGCCACGACCCCCGTCGCGACGAGCTCCTGACCGTCGTACACGGGGACGGCGAACGCGACGATCGTGGAGAACACGAGCATGAGGAACGGCAGCGCCTTCATGGCCGGCGGCTCGTAACGCCGCCAGACGGCTAGACGCCGGTCGAGGTCGCTCCCCTCGCTCACACCCACCTCCTCAGGCCCACCGGAACACTCGTACCGCGCCGACCGACAGGACCACGATGTAGGCGACGAGGACGGCCAGGTGCCCGAGTTCCGGCCACTGGCCGGCGGCGGCTTCCTGCAATGCTTCCACGCCGGCACCGAGCGGCGTCAGCTCCCCGATCCGGCGCAGCAGCTCGGGCATGACCGGCAACGGGATCCACAGCCCCGCGAAGAACATCAGCGGGAAGAAGAGGATGTTGCCGACGGCACTCGCGACCTTCCCGTTGGGTGACAGCGCGGCGATGGCCAGCCCGATGGAGAGCAGGGCCCCCGCGACCAGGACCAGGGTCAGGCCCCAGGCCAGGGGCGCTCCCGGCAGTGCCACCCCGAACGCCAGGCGGGCGACGAGCAGGACCAGCACCGTCATCCCCAGGGTGGTGGCGAGGTTCTGCACCATCAGTGCGGTGAGCAGCCGGGCGCTGCCCACCGGTGTGGTCGCCAACCGCTTGAGGATGAGCCGTTCGCGGTACGTCCCGACGACCGTTGGCAGCCCGGCCACGCTCGTGAACGCCATCGACAGGACGATGATGACCGGTGTGTAGGTGGCGATGAGGCTGACGCCGCCGAGATCGGCGTTCACCTCGCGGAAGCCCGGGATCGACCCCAGGACGACGAGCAGGATCACCGGGAACACCAGCCCCCAGAAGAGGTAGAGCGGCTCCCGGCGTAGAAGCCGGAACTCGTTGCGGGTCAAAGCGACCAAGGCGGTCATGAGTAGATCTCCTCGTGGCTGGTGGTGGTGACCTCGTCTTCGCGGACGAGGGCGACGAAGGCGTCGTCGAGCGAGGCGCGGTCGAGCCGCAGGTCGAGAGCGACGATCCCGGCCCCGCTCAGGGTGGCGAGGACCGACTGCGCCACCTGGTTGGTGCCGGTCACGACGTACCCGGACTCGGCCGAGCGCACGTCCCGGACCTCGGGCAGCCCGGTGAGCAGCCGCTGGTCCAGCGGTTCGGCGACGCGGAAGCGGAGCACCTGCTCGCCGCCCATGCGGCCGGTCAGCCCGCTCGGGCTGTCGAGGGCCACGACGCGGCCGTGGTCGATGACCGCCACCCGGTCGCAGAGCCGCTCGGCCTCCTCCATGAAGTGGGTGACGAGCAGCACCGTGACGCCGCGCTCGCGGATGCGCTCGACGAGGGCCCAGGTGTCGCGCCGACCCACCGGGTCCAGGCCGGTCGTCAGTTCGTCCAGGACGGCGACCCGCGGGCGGCCGAGCAGGGCCAGCGCAATCGACAGGCGCTGCTTCTGTCCACCGGAGAGCTTCGCGTATGCGGTAGCGGCCACCTCGGTCAGCTGCAGCTCCTCGAGCAGCTCCTCCGCCGGCACCGGGTCGGCGTAGAAGGTGGCGAAGAGGTCGAGCGCCTCCCGGACCCGGATCCGGTCCTGGAGCCCGGACTCCTGGAGCTGCACGCCGACCACCCGTGTCAGCGCGGCGTGGTCCCGGTCCGGGTCGTGGCCGAGGATCCTGATCTCGCCGCCGTCACGGCGACGGAGTCCCTCGACGCACTCGACGGTGGTCGTCTTGCCCGCGCCGTTGGGGCCGAGGATCCCGAAGACCTCGCCCTCCTCGACCGAGAACGAGACATCGTCGACCGCAACGGTGGAGCCATAGGTCTTGCGGAGGTTCGTGACCTCGAGGATCGCCTTGTCTCTGATCGCCATGCCACCACGGTCCCCCGGCGGCGGGGCGACCGGCATACCCCGGTCGGCTGCCTCGTCGCACACCTGGGTGGACGCCAGGCATCAACCAATCGGTGGATCCCCTCAGGAGGCGAGTCCGAGGCGCGCCATCCGGCGGGTGTGCTCGTCCGTGAGCCGAGCGAACATCCGCCCGAGCTCGGCGAGGTCGGCGCCCGGACGCCCCGGCGCACCCACCAGCAAGGACGCGAGCGCGTCGCGCTCCACGCCCACCCGCTGCGCCTGGGTCAGCGCCTCGCCGACCAGACGGCGGCCCCAGAGCGCCAGCCGGCCGCCGATGCGTGGGTCGTCGGAGATGGCGTCTCGGACGGCCCGGACGACGTACTCGTCGCGGCCCATGTCGGCGATCACCGACTCGACGAGGGCTCGGGTGTCGGCGTCGACGTACGCCGAGATCTCCCGGTAGAAGTCCTGCGCGATCCCGTCGCCGACGTAGGCCTTGACCAGGCCCTCGAGCCAGTCGTTCGGTGCGGTCCGCTCGTGGAACGCGTCGACGGCCTCGACGAACGGCGCGATCGCCGCCTGCGGGTCGGTCCCGAGCTCCTCGAGGCGCGCCACGATCTGTTCGTAGTGGAGGAACTCCGTGACAGCGAGCCGCGCGACCTCGGCCTTGTCGCGCGGGCTCGGTGCCGACTCGGCGTCGGCCGCGAGCTGGCTGAAGGCCATCAGCTCGCCGTACGCCAGTGCCCCCAGCAGGTCCACGACGGCGGCGCGGAAGTCCTCGGTCCACGCGTCGGAGGCGGCGGGGACGTCGGCGTCGCCGGTGGGGTCCGTCATGCGCTCACCGTAGCGGCGGAGGCGGGCGGCCCGCCGGGTCACCGGCCTACAGTGGCAGCGTGCCCGCCGCACGCTCCGACCCGCCGCGTCCGCCCCGCGTCGCCGAGGAGGCGCACCGTCATCGCGAGTGGGCGGAGTCGTTCGGCAGCGACCCGGAGCGCTACCACCGAACCCGGCCGCGCTATCCCGCCGAGATGGTCCGCGACCTCGTCGACGAGCTGCCGGGGCCGGACGTCCTCGACGTCGGGGTCGGCACCGGGATCGTCGCCCGCCAGCTCCAGACCGCCGGCTGCCACGTGCTCGGCGTCGACGTCGACGCCCGAATGGCCGAGTCGGCACGCCGCCGCGGGGTCGACGTCGAGGTCGCGCCGTTCGAGACCTGGGACCCCGCCGGCCGGACCTTCGACGCAGTCGTCGCCGGCCAGACCTGGCACTGGGTCGACCCGGTCGCCGGCACCGCGAAAGCCGCCGAGGTGCTCCGCCCGCACGGCCGGCTGGCGGTGTTCTGGAACGGCGGCGACGCGCCTCCCGAGCTCGCCGAGGCGTTCGCCGCCGTCTACCGACGCCTGCTGCCCGACGTGCCCATGCTGTTCACCGTCCGGTCGGCGGTCGACGGCTATCGGGGCTTCCTCGGCACGGCGGAGGAGGCCATCCGGCAGACCGCCGGGTTCGGCGCGCCGGAGCGACGGCAGTACCCGTGGGAGCAGACCTACACGCGGGCCGACTGGGTCGACCAGCTGCCCACGAGCGGCTTCTTCGGGCAGCTCCCGCCGGACGTCGCCGCCGCGGTGGTGGCGGGCATCGGAGACGCGGTCGACGCGGCCGGGGGGGCCTTCACGATGCGGTACACGACCGTCCTGGTGACCGCGGAACGGGCTCCGACCCCCTGAACCGGTAGACTCACGCATACCTTCGGTGCCCGGTCGGCACGAATCGAGAACCCGCTGAGAGACTCAGCCCGCCCCTCGGGGCGACGACAGACCTCCGATCGGCCCGCAACACTGCCGCGACGACCCTCAGACCCGGCTCGCGCGGCTCGATCGAGAGAACTCCATGACCGACACCTCCCTCGAGGCCGGCGCGCCCGACGCTGCCGAGCCCGACCAGACCAGCCAGCCGACGGTCGAGACGCCGCTGCCGACCTTCGCCGACTTCGACGTCCACCCCGACATCGTCACGGCGCTGACGGCGATCAACATCGTCACCCCGTTCCCCATCCAGGCGATGACCCTTCCCGTGGCCCTCGGCGGTCACGACATCATCGGCCAGGCCAAAACCGGCACCGGCAAGACCCTGGGGTTCGGTGTGCCGATCCTCCAGCGCATCGTCACCCCCACCGACGAGGGCTTCGAGTCGCTGGCCAAGCCGGGCAAACCGCAGGCCCTCGTCGTCTGCCCGACCCGTGAGCTGGCGGTCCAGGTCGCCGGCGACCTCGAGCGCGCCGGCGTCAACCGTGGTGCCCGCGTCATCACCGTCTACGGCGGCCGCGCGTACGAGCCGCAGATCGACACGCTGCGCAAGGGGGTCGAGATCGTCGTCGGCACCCCCGGCCGGCTCATCGACCTCGCCAAACAGGGTCACCTCGACCTGTCGCAAGCACGGACCGTGGTCCTCGACGAGGCCGACGAGATGCTGGACCTCGGCTTCCTCCCCGACGTGGAGACGCTGATGGCGCAGACCTCCCCCACCCGCCAGACCATGCTGTTCTCCGCGACGATGCCGGGCGCGATCGTCGCGCTGGCGCGCCGTTACATGCGGCAGCCGACCCACATCCGCGCGATGGGCGACCCCGACGAGAACGCTCACACCGTCAAGGCGATCGAGCAGTTCGTCTACCGGGCGCACGCCCTCGACAAGGTCGAGATGCTCGCGCGGATCCTCCAGGCCCGTGGCCGCGGCCTGACGCTGGTGTTCAGCCGGACCAAGCGCACCGCCGCCAAGGTGGCCGACGACCTGAGCGAGCGCGGCTTCGCGGCCGCGGCGATCCACGGCGACCTCGGCCAGGGCGCCCGCGAGCAGGCGCTGAGGGCGTTCCGCCACGGCAACGTCGACGTGCTCGTCGCCACCGACGTCGCGGCCCGCGGCATCGACGTGGAGAACGTCACGCACGTCATCAACTTCCAGTGCCCCGAGGACGAGAAGACCTACGTCCACCGAGTCGGTCGCACCGCGCGCGCCGGCAACACCGGCATCGCGGTGACCTTCGTCGACTGGGACGACATGCCGCGCTGGGGGCTCATCAACCGCCAGCTCGACCTCGGCATCCCGGACCCCGAGGAGACCTACTCCTCGTCCGACCACCTGTACGCCCAGCTCGACATCCCGACCGACGTCACCGGCCGCCTGCGCAGGTCCCAGCAGACCCGCGCCGGCCTCGACGCGGAGGAGCTCGAGGACCTCGGCGAGACCGGGAAGGCCTCGGGTCGGCGCAACGGCAAGCCCGCGGACGACCGCCGCGACGGTGGCCGCGATCCTGGCCGCCGCGACCGCGGCGAGGGTCGCGGCGCAGCGACCGAGAAGCGCGACGAGAACGGGTCCGAGGAGCGGCCGCGCCGCAACCGGAGCCGCCGTCGCACCGTCAAGACCCATGACGGCGAGACGTCGGGCGCGTCCGGCGGAGTCGAGGCCTCGACCCCCAACGGTTCCGCCCCGGCCGACGCCGGCGGTTCGACCGAGGGCGGCTCGCGCCGCCCGCGTCGGCGCCGTCGTCGGGGTGCCAACGGCGAGAGCGCCGGTTCCGACAAGGCTTCCGCCACGACCGAGGGCTGACCGCCCGGTCGGCCAGGTGCGCGCAGCTTCGTGACGCTCCGCGCAGGGTCCACCCCGCGCGCGACGTCCCTAACCTGCGCGCATCTCGCCGCGCGTCGCGAGGAGCGCGGCGGCCACCTCTCGGTAGGCCGAGGCGCCCTTCGACGACGACGAGGTCGACAGGATCGAGCGGCCGACCGCCGGCGCCTCGGCGAACCGGACGGTCTTCGGGATCGGCGGCGACAGCACCGGCAGCTCGTAGCGCTCCCCCACGTCGGCCAGCACGGCTTGGGCGTGGTTGCTGCGCCCGTCGAACATCGTCGGCAGGATCCCGAGGATTCGCAGGTCGGGGTTGAGGATGCGTTGTACGTCGGTGACGGTGTCGAGCAGCTGCCCGACACCGCGGTGGCTGAGCATCTCGCACGGCATGGGGATGACCAGCCCGTTCGCGGCGGTGAGCGCGTTGAGCGTCAGCACCCCGAGTGACGGCGAGCAGTCGAGCAGCACGACGTCGTAGTCGTCGGCCACCGTCTCGAGCGCGGTCCGCAGGACGTACTCCCGACCCGGGCGGGACAGCAGCTGCGCCTCCGCGCCGGCGAGCTCTATCACCGAAGGGACGAGGTCCAGGCCCTCCGCGCACGAGACCACGGCGTCCGCGACCGACGCCCTGCCGATGAGCACCTCGTTGACCGACGTCTCGACGGTGTCGGGGTCGACGCCGAGTGAGAAGGTCAGGCAGGCCTGCGCGTCAAGGTCGACGAGGAGGACCCGTTCACCCCGCTCGGCGAACGCCGCCCCCAGGCTCGCCACCGAGGTCGTCTTCGCCACCCCGCCCTTCTGGTTGGCCAGCGCGACCACCCAGCCGGACCGTGCTGCCGGAGCCCTCGAGGAGCTCTTCCTCGGGGTACTTCTCGCCATCAGTGCGCCTCTCGTCACCCGGCTCGAGGGCTGCCCACGAGGACTTCTCCGGCCCCATCCGCTGCCCCTCCGGACAGGCAGCACGGTAGTCGCACCAGGTGCAGAGCGCCGATGGCAGGGGTGGGAAGGACGGGGACTCGACGCCGAGCTCGCGGTAGGACGCGTCGGCCCGCCGGGCGTCGCGGGCCAGCGAGTCGGCCTCGTCGAGCTTGCGGCGCAACGACTCCACGGTATGCATGTGGCCGGCCACCGTCGCGGTCGGCACGTGGTGCAGCTCGACCCGCAGCGTGCGGCGGCGAAACATTCTCCAGGTCGCGGCCGCATACAGGGCCAACGGCAGGGAGGTGCGCGCGTCCTCCTCGGTGCAGGTGCGACGGCTGGTCTTGTAGTCGACGATGACCAGCTCGGGGCCGTCGACGCCCGGGCGCTCGTCGATGCGGTCGACGCGGCCGTTGAGCACCAGGCTGTCGGTTCGCATCGCGACGGTGCGCTCGATCCCGCGTGGCTGGTC
The DNA here is from genome assembly GCF_036559105.1 of Lapillicoccus sp. GTDB lineage: Bacteria > Actinomycetota > Actinomycetes > Actinomycetales > Dermatophilaceae > Lapillicoccus. Next base: position 28,260 of record NZ_DATBTV010000047.1, read on the forward strand.
GTCAGGGTCGACGTCGCCGAGGTAGGCCTTCACCTCGCCACCGACGCGGGAGCGCCACCGCCCGCTCTGGTCGTCGTCGCGGAAGCCGGTCTCGATCCACGCCTTGCGCAGCAGCGCCGCGCCTCCGGATGCCGTCCGCTCGCCGCGCGGCAGGTCCCACCAGTCGCGCAGCGCGTTGTGCGTGGCCAGGCCGACAGAGGTATGCGCCCGCTGCGGCCGGGAGGTCGGTCGCGGCCGGTCGAGGTACTGGAACCGGTAGCGGCGGGGGCACTCGAGGTAGGCCAGGAGACGGCTGGGCGACGCCGCATACAGAGGCGTGGGCATGCCCTCGAACACGCCCTGCGCCGCCGTCGCTGTCGTCACGCTCGAACGGTACCGAGCCGCACCGACCGGGCCGGGGATTCGTCCACAGGGGTCAGGCGGCGTTGGTGACGAAGGACTGGACGGCGTTGGCGACCATCTGGACGGCGATCGCCGAGAGCAGCAGCCCGGCGATGCGGGTGGCCAGCACCGTCCCGGACTCCCCCAGCACCCGCCGAACCACCGTGGCGAACCGGAGGAAGAGGTAGACCACGCCCATCGTCCCGAGCAGGGCGAGCCCGACGGCGACCTCCCCGGCGACGCCCGCGGTCGTGCCGGCCTGCTGCACGGCGAGCATCATCGCCACGATCGCACCGGGGCCGGCCAACAGGGGCGTCCCGAGCGGCACCATGGCGACGTTGACGCCGGCGTCGGCCATCGCCTCCGACTCCTGTCCGGTCAGCAGCTGCAGGGCTACGAGCAGCAGCAGCAGTCCGCCGGCGCCCTGGAGCGCGGCGATCGACACGTGCAGGTAGTCGAGGATGCGCTGCCCGAACACGGCGAACAGGGCGATCACCCCGAACGCCACCAGGGAGGCCCGACGCGCCGCCCCGGACCGTTCATGAGGCGTCATCCGCGCGGTGAGGGCCAGGAAGATCGGCACCGCGCCGGGCGGGTCCATGATGACGATGAGCGTGATCAGGGACGAGACGAAGATGGTGAGCGCCGCCGAGAGGTTGTCGCTCATCGCAGCACCGGGACCACGCCGCTGGCCCGTGCCTCGATCTCGGCGAGGACCCCGGGGGCCGTGGTGTTCTCGCCGAGCCGGTTCTCCTTGCCGGCTCCGTGGTAGTCGCTGGAGCCGGTGACGAGCAGGTCCAGGCGCTCGGCCATCTCGAGGCCGTGCCGTCGCGCGGCCTCGTCGTGGTCGCGGTGGTAGACCTCGAGCCCGCCGAGCCCTTCCGCGGCCATCTCCTCGATCAGCGAGTCCCCCGCGCCCGCGCCGCGGCCGCGCCCGAACGGGTGCGCGTGCACGGCGACGCCGCCGGCCTCGACGACCAGCCGAACGGCGTCCACCGGGTCGGGCGCGTAGTGGCGCACGTAGTAGGGGCTGTCGTTGCCGAGCCAGCGGACGAACGCCTCGTCGCGGTTCGCGACGGCGCCGTTGGCGACGAGCGCGTCGGCGATGTGGGGCCGGCCCTCGGTGGCGCCCGGCGGGACCTGCGCGACGACCTGCTCGTAGGTGAGGGGGATGCCGTCCGCGGCCATCTTCTCGACCATCCGCCGCAGCCGGCTGACCCGCGCCTCGCGGGCATACCCGATCTCGGTCGCCAGGCCCGGGTGGTCGGGGTCGACGAGGTAGCCGAGGAGGTGGATGGACCGGCCGTGGCGCGAGCAGGAGATCTCCATCCCCCGGACCAGGCCGACGCCGTGCCGCGCCGCCGCCGCGGCCGCCTCGTCCCAGCCGTGCGCGGTGTCGTGGTCGGTGAGCGCGATGACCTCGAGCCCGGCCCGCCTCGCCGACGTGACGACCTCGGCCGGTGACTCGGTACCGTCGCTGGCGGTCGAGTGGGTGTGCAGGTCGATGCCGCTCATGTGCCGCTCCCCGAGCGGGCGCTGAGCCGACCCCGTGCCATCCGGGCCAGGGCGATCCACAGCGGGATGAGGCTCCAGATGGCGAACGCCCAGGCGTAGAGGACGAAGGCCACCGGGATGGAGACGAGGAAGGTGAGGACGAGCGCGAGGTTGACGGTGTAAACGCGCTCCAGCAGCGCGCGCGGGGTCTCGGGGGCGAACAGGCCCTGCTTCTGGATCTCCCGCTCGGCGAGGATGAACGAGATCGCGGCGCACGCCTGCACCACCGCGTAGAACGCGAACCGCCAAGGGAAGTCGCTGTGCGAGACGTCCTGGCCGCCGTAGAGGTTCCGGGTCGCGTACGGGGTGAGAATGACCGTCAGCAGCCAGAGGATGTTGAGCATGACCAGGCGCGGGGGGGCGTCGGTGACGTAGCGGTAGAGGCGATGATGGCCCCGCCAGTACTGCGCGATGACGAAGAAGCTGATGAAGAACGCCAGGAACTCGCCGTAGTGGTCGCCGAGGAAGTCGAGAAGCGCTCCGGCCGAGTCGGCCTGCGGCACCGGTAGCTCGAGCGCGAGCAGGGTCATCGCGATGGCGACGACCGCGTCGCTGAAGAAGGTCAGCCGGTCGATCGCCGTCTTGGCGGCCTCGGCCGTCGTTGACAGGTACCCCCCCTGGGCCGGCGGCGACCCCGCCGGCATGTCCCCGCTCACGCGGGCCAGCGTAGCGACGGCGTACGCGTCCGGCGCGCCGCGCGCGGTGGGGCCAGGGCCCCGATCGTCAGCCGGGGAGCAACGTCGGTGCGCCCACACCGAACTCGCTCCCCACAGAGGGTGGGCTAACCCTGGGGAGCGGGGCGGCCGGGGTGGTCGCCGCCGCGGGCGTCGAGGTAGGACTGCTTCGGCACCATCACCTTGCGGCGGAAGATGCAGACCAGCGTGCCGTCCTGGTTGTAGCCGCGCGTCTCCACGTGGACGATCCCGCGGTCGTCCTTGCTGGTCGACTCCCACTTCTCCAGCACCGTCGTCTCGCCGTAGATCGTGTCGCCGTGGAACGTCGGCGCCACGTGCTTGAGCGACTCGATCTCGAGGTTGGCGATCGCCTTGCCCGACACGTCCGGCACCGACATCCCGATGAGCAGTGAGTACACGTAGTTGCCGACCACGACGTTGCGCCCGAACTGGGTCGAGCCCTCCGCGTAATGGGCGTCCAGGTGCAGCGGGTGGTGGTTCATGGTCAGCAGGCAGAACAGGTGGTCGTCGTACTCCGTGACCGTCTTGCCCGGCCAGTGCTGGTAGAGGGCACCGACCTCGAACTCCTCGTACGTGCGGCCGAACTGCATGCCCGCATCCTGCCCGAGCCTCCGGTATGCGCGTACCTCACCCAGGGGTGCCGTTGCTCACTGAGAACGTGGATCAGGAGCGGGTGAGCCGGTCGGCCAGCGTGTGCGCGGTCTGGGTGGCGAGGCGGGCCGCGTACGTGCCCAGCGAGACACCGGCGGCGAGCCCCATCCCGACACCGACCGCGCCGAGCAGGGTACCCAGCCCCTGGTAGAGCCCGGAACCGTTCTCGCCGTTGACGATCTCGAACAGCCCCCGGTAGACCGCGCGACCCGGGAGCAGCGGGACGATGGCCGCCGTCGTCACCGCGAGCGCCGAGAACCGGAACCGCTGCCGGGTCAGCTGCGTCCCGAAGCCGATCACCGACGCGGCGAACGCGGCGGCGAAGGCCGCACTGGTCCCGGAGCTCGTGGCGAGGAGGCTGACCAGCCAGCCGGCCGCCCCGGCGAGCGCCGTGACCAGCGCGCTGCGGACGCTCGTGTACGACGAGATCGCCCACCCGGCGGCGATGATCGCGGCCGCGACGAGCTGGACCACCGGCCCGGCGAGGATCTGCGACTCGGGCGAGATCGCGAGGACCACGCCCAGGCGGTTGGCACCGCCGAGGACCACGACGATGCCGATGACGATGCCAAGGGTGAGCACGATCACCTGGAACACCCGCGCGCCGGCGGTGACGTAGAACCCCTCGATGGCGTCCTGGGCGGCGCCGACGAGAGACAGCCCGGCCAGCAGGACCACGATCCCGGACGCCACGACGAGCGAGGGCAGCACGCCTTCCATCAGCGAGGTCGACTCCTGCACGAGCGCGAGCCCGATGGCGAAGACCGTCGGCACGGCCGCGCCGATCGCCTGGGCGAAGAACCCCGGAATGCCCCGCCGGCCGAGGGCGGTGAGCGTCCGGGAGATGACCGCCGCGCTGACGACGCCGGTGAGGACGACCACCCACCCGCCGCCGGCGAGCAGCGAGGTGCCGGCGCCCATGGCAGCGGTGGCCACCGTGGTGACCCAGCGGCGGTACGGGTGGGGCGCGTGGATGACCGCGTCGAAGCGTTCGCGGGCGTCCTCCACGGACAGGGGGTCGGCGGCCACCTCGTCGACGACGTCGTGCAGGCGGGACAGGCGGGTGAAGTCCTGGTTCCGCGCGCGGACCACGCGAGTCATGGTGAGCGGGTCGGCGTTGGGTCCGCGGTTGTACGACACCGTGAGAGCGCTGAAGGTCACGTCGACGTGCACCGACCTCAGCCCGTAGGCGGCGGTGAGCCGCAGCACGCTGGTGACGACGTCCGACGCGGCCGCACCGGTCGCCATGAGGGCGATCCCGCCGCGTACCGCCAGCTCGACGGCCGCCCGCCCGACCGCGACGTCCACGCCGTCCGGCTGGGTCCAGACCGGGATCGCGTCGGTCGGTGGCTCGGTCGCGCGCACCACCTGCCGGGTGCGCCGACGCAGTGCGGTCCCCGGGACCCGGCTCCGGGTGGACGGCCGGGAGCGCCGGGGCGGAACGGCGTCGGGCACGGGACTACCCAACCAGACGCGAGCGGCGGCCCCGGATGTGAAAGCCTGACCTCATGGCGGACTTCGTCGGCGCGGTCGACCAGGGCACGACGAGTACCCGGTTCATGGTGTTCGACCACGACGGCAACGAGGTGGGCCGCCACCAGCTCGAACACGAGCAGATCCTGCCGCGGGCCGGCTGGGTGGAGCACGACCCCCTGGAGATCTGGGAGCGGACCAAGACGGCCATCGGGTCCTGCCTGACCAGCCTGCATCTCCGTGCCGCCGACATCGACAGCATCGGCATCACGAACCAGCGCGAGACGACGGTCGTCTGGGACCGGAAGTCCGGCCGTCCCTACACCAACGCGATCGTCTGGCAGGACACCCGGACCGACTCGATCGTCAAGGCGCTCGACAGCGACGGCCGCGGCGACGTGATCCGCCAGCGGGCCGGGCTCGTCCCGGCCCCCTACTTCTCCGGCGGCAAGGTCCAGTGGATGCTCGACCACGTCGACGGGCTGCGCGAGGCGGCCGACCGCGGCGACGCCCTCTTCGGCACCGTCGACTCGTGGGTCGTCTGGAACCTCACCGGCGGCCCGAACGGCGGGCAGCACGTCACCGACGTCACCAACGCCAGCCGGACCATGCTGATGGACCTCGAGACCCTCCAGTGGGACGACGAGCTGCTCGGGTTCTTCGGCATCCCCCGCTCGATGCTCCCCGAGATCCGCCCGTCCAGCGACCCACGGCTCTACGGCCATACCGCGCCCAGGGGTCCGTGGAACGGCGAGATCCCTATCGGCGGAGCGCTCGGGGACCAGCACGCCGCGACGGTGGGACAGGTCTGCTTCGCCCCGGGCGACGCCAAGAACACCTACGGCACCGGCAACTTCATGCTGCTCAACACCGGCGAGGAGCTGGTGCGCTCCCAGCACGGGCTGCTGACCACGGTCGCCTACCAGCTCGGCGACGCCAAGCCGGTGTATGCGCTGGAGGGCTCGATCGCCGTCACCGGGTCGGCGGTCCAGTGGCTGCGCGACCAGCTCGGGCTGATCCGGTCGTCCGAGGACGTCGAGACCTTCGCCCGCCAGGCCGAGGACAACGGGGGCGTCTACTTCGTCCCCGCGTTCTCCGGTCTGTTCGCGCCCTACTGGCGGTCCGACGCCCGCGGCGCGATCGTCGGGCTGTCGCGGTTCAACACCGCCGCACACCTGGCCCGGGCGACGCTGGAGGCGATCTGCTACCAGACCCGCGACGTCGCCGACGCGATGTGCGAGGACAGCGCCGAGGCGGGCCGGCCGCTGGACCTGCAGGTCCTGAAGGTCGACGGCGGCGTCACGGCCAACGACCTCTGTATGCAGATCCAGGCCGACGTCCTCGGGGTCGAGGTGAGCCGCCCGGTGGTAGCCGAGACGACCGCGCTCGGGGCGGCATACGCTGCGGGTCTGGCGACCGGGTTCTGGCACGACACGGACGAGCTGGCCGCCAACTGGCACGAGGACCGGCGCTGGACACCGCACTGGAGTGACGACCAGCGCGAGGCCGGGTACGCGGGCTGGCGCAAGGCCGTCGAACGGACCCTCGACTGGGTGGAGATCTCGTGAACCCGCGTCCCCTGTCCCCTGAGTCGCGTGCCGCGGCGATCGAACGCCTCGCGTCCGGGGAGGAGCTCGACGTCCTCGTCGTCGGCGGCGGCGTGGTCGGCACCGGCTGCGCGCTCGACGCGGTGACCCGCGGCCTGACGACGGGACTGGTGGAGGCGCGCGACTTCGCCTCGGGGACGTCGAGCCGGTCCAGCAAGCTGGTGCACGGCGGCCTGCGCTACCTCGAGATGCTCGACTTCCGGCTCGTCCACGAGGCGCTCACCGAGCGCGGACTGCTCCTGACGAGACTGGCGCCGCACCTCGTCCGCCCGGTGGCGTTCCTCTACCCGCTGACCCACCGGGGCTGGGAGCGCGGCTACGTCGAGGCCGGACTCTCGCTCTACGACAGCCTGGCGCGGACCACCGGCAACGACGGCGGGCTGCCGTGGCACAAGCACCTGAGCCGGCGCGCCACGCTGCGGATCGCCCCGGCCCTGAAGAAGTCCGAGCTGACCGGCGCCGTGCAGTACTACGACGCGAAGGTCGACGACGCGCGGCACACCATGGAGCTCGCGCGCACGGCCGCGACCTACGGCGCGCACGTCGCCTCGCGCGTCGCGGCGATCGGGTTCCTCCGCCAGGGCGAGCGGGTGACCGGGATCCGGGCGCTGGACAAGATGACCGGGCGCGAGTTCGACGTCCACGCGCGGCAGGTCGTCAACGCGACCGGCGTCTGGACCGACGACACCCAGGCGATGGTCGGTGAGCGCGGCCAGTTCCACGTGAGGGCGTCGAAGGGGATCCACCTGGTCGTGCCGCGAGACCGGATCCACTCGACCTCGGGCATCATCCTGCGCACCGAGAAGTCGGTCCTCTTCGTCATCCCCTGGGGACGGCACTGGATCATCGGGACGACGGACACGCACTGGGACCTCGACAAGGCCCACCCGGCCGCGACGTCGGCCGACATCGAGTACCTCCTCGAACACGTCAACAAGTTCCTCACCACCCGGCTGACCCAGGCCGACGTCGAGGGCGTGTATGCGGGTCTGCGGCCCCTGCTCGCCGGCGAGAGCGAGCAGACCTCCAAGCTGTCCCGCGAGCACGTCGTGGCGCATCCGACCCCGGGGCTCATCGTCGTCGCGGGCGGGAAGTACACGACCTACCGGATCATGGCCCGCGACGCCATCGACGAGGCGGCCCGCACCCTCGGGGGGTCGGTCCCCGAGTCGACGACGCAGGAGATCCCTCTGGTCGGCGCCGTGGGCTACCACGCGATGTGGAACCGGCGGGCCGCGCTGGCCGAGGAGTCCGGTCTGCACGTCGAGCGGATCGAGAAGATGCTGATGCGGCACGGCATCCTCACGACCGAGATCCTCGACCTCATCGAGGCG
>NZ_DATBTV010000048.1:0-5962 GCF_036559105.1 Lapillicoccus sp.
GCGCCGTAGTCTGGGGACATGGCCGCCGAGACTATCGACCCTGCCGCGGTCAAGCAGGTGAATGCGCTTGCGGAGGGTGCCCGACGGGCGTCCCGACAGCTCGCACTGCTCCCGCGCACGGCGAAGGACGAGGCCCTGCACGCCATCGCCGACGGCCTGGTCGCGGCGACCGACGAGATCGTCACCGCCAACGCCGAGGACCTCAGCCGCGGTCGTGACCACGGTCTGTCCGAAGGGCTGCTCGACCGGCTGACTCTTGACGAGCGACGCATCGGGGCGATCGCCGACGCGGTCCGTGACATCGCACGGCTGCCCGACCCGGTCGGCGAGGTCGTGCGGGGTTCGACGCTGGCCAACGGGCTGCAGATCCGCCAGCTGCGGGTGCCGATGGGCGTCGTCGGGATGATCTACGAGGCCCGCCCCAACGTCACGGTGGACGCCGCGACGCTCGGCCTCAAGAGCGGCAACGCGGTGATCCTTCGGGGCGGCTCGGCGGCCGCGTCGAGCAACCGCGCGCTGGTCGGCGTGATGCGCAAGGCCCTGGGGTCCCTGGGGATTGACGAGAACGCGGTATGCCTGCTCGACGGCGGCGGCCACGACGCCGCCCGGGCGCTGATGACCGCTCGCGGCCTCGTCGACCTGGTGATCCCCCGCGGCGGCGCCAACCTCATCCAGACCGTGGTGACCGAGTCCACGGTGCCGGTCATCGAGACGGGGATCGGCGTCAACCACGTCTACGTCGACGCGGCTGCCGACCTCGACGTCGCCGAGCGCATCGTCGTCAACGCCAAGGCTCAGCGGCCCAGCGTGTGCAACGCGGCGGAGACCCTCCTCGTCCACGAGTCGGTGGCCGAGGCGTTCCTGCCCAAGGTGCTGGCCGGCCTCGGTGGCGCCGGCGTCGTCGTGCACGCCGGCCCCGAGCTGGCGGAGCAGGCGGAGGCGGCCGGGGCGGCCTACACGCTCGCCTCCGACGAGGACTACCGGACCGAGTGGTACTCCCTCGACATGAGCGTGCGCACGGTGCCCGATCTCGACGCGGCCCTGGACCACATCCGGACGTTCGGCACGCAGCACACCGAGGTGATCGTCACCGAGGACCGGGGCGCCGCTCGCCGGTTCACCTCGGAGGTCGACGCGGCCGTCGTCATGGTCAACGCGTCGAGCCGGTTCACCGACGGTGCCGAGTTCGGGTTCGGGGCCGAGATCGGCATCTCGACCCAGAAGCTGCACGCCCGCGGCCCGATGGCCCTGCCCGAGCTGACGACGACCAAGTGGGTCGTCGAGGGGGACGGCCAGGTCCGGGCCTGAGCCACCCCGACCGACACGGATTCGTGTGCCGGCGACCCCGCTGGCATGATGACCGACCGTGGAGGGCACCGAGGTCCGGAAGCTGGCCGCGCTCGAGGACACCCACTGGTGGTACCGCGAGCGCCGGCACCTGCTGGGCAAGGCCCTGCAGGGGGTCACGCCCGGTCGGGCCCTCGACATCGGCGCGGCCGGTGGCGGCAACACCCGGGTGCTGCGTGACCTCGGCTGGACGCCGGTCGCCATGGAGTACGGCGAGGAGGGGGCGGAGGTCGCCCACGAGCGCGGCCTCGCCACGGTCCGTGCCGACGCGCGCCACCTGCCGCTGGCCGACGCCTCGCTGAGCCTGGTCGTCGCGTTCGACATCCTCGAGCACATCGAGGAGGACGACATGGCGGTCACCGAGATCAACCGGGTGCTCCGGCCGGACGGGACCTTCCTCGTCGCCGTCCCGGCCGACCCGAAGCTGTGGTCCGACCACGACGTCGCCGTGGACCATGTCCGCCGCTACACGCGCGAGACGCTGTCGTCGGTGCTGCACCGTGGCGGGTTCGACATCGCCGCGATGACGTCGTGGAACGTGCTGCTGCGGCCGGTCGTCGCGATGCGGCGCAAGAAGGCGTCGGGCAGTGACCTCGACGACCTCCACCCGGTCGTCAACGGCGCGCTCACCGCGATCATCACCGCGGAGCGCTACCTACCGGTCAAGCAGCTCCCCGGCGTGAGCCTCCTGGTCACGGCGCACCCGCGCGGCTGACGCGGGCACCGAGGGGGCCACGGACGGAGCCACGGACGGAGCCACCGGCACGGTGGCGGTGACCGGCTCGACCGGTTCCGCGCGCTGCACGGGCACCGGCGCCCCGGCGGGCTCCGCGGGAAGCGGCGCGGAGGGGACCGGCTCGTCCTCGTGCGCCGCATACCGGCTGTCCGGGGTTTGGGCGACCGGCGGGTGGGTGCCCGCGACCAGCCGCGCGTCCGGCGGCAGCGGGGTGTCCGTCGGTCCGTGCCGGCCCTTGGTCGCCGTCAGCGAGTCGTAGGCGATGAAGTAGGTCGGGCGGCCCTGCATCTGGGTGTACATCCGGCCGATGTACTCGCCGAGCAGGCCGAGGCAGAGCAGCTGCACGGCGCCGACCGAGGACACGATGAGAACGGTGGAGGTCCAGCCGGCGACGGTGTGCCCGCTGACGCCGGCCACGATGGCGTAGACCGCGAGCAGCACGGCGAGGACGCCGCCGCCGAGGCCGAGGAACGTCGCGAGCCGCAGCGGCGCCATCGAGAACCCGGTCACGGCGTCGAGCGAGAGCTTGAGCATCTTGAAGAACGGGTACTTCGACGCGCCGGCGGCCCGCTCGTCGCGGCGGTACTCGACCACGTCCGAAGGGAACCCCAGCGCCGGCGTGATGAACCGCAGCACCCGGTTGTGCTCGGGCAGGTCGTTGATGGCGTCGACGGTCGCCCGGGACATCAGCCGGAAGTCACCGGCGTCGCTGATCGCCTCGGTACCGGAGATGGTGCGGATCGTCGTGTAGAACGTCTTCGCGGTGAACCGCTTGAACCACGAGTCGGTCGAGCGGTCGCTTCGGACGCCGTAGACGACGTCGACCCCCTCGCCGCGGGCCTTGGCCAGCATCTGGGCGATGACCTCGGGCGGGTCCTGCAGGTCGGCGTCGATGGTGACGACGAAGTCGCCCCGAGCGCACTGCAGCCCCGCGGAGATGGCCGCCTGGTGGCCGGCGTTGGCCCGCAGCCGGACGACCCTGAGGTTGTCCCACTCGCGGTGCAGGCGCTGGAGGATCGCGGGCGTCAGGTCGGTGCTGCCGTCGTCGACCGCCAGCACCTCGTAGGTCGCGTCGACGGCCTCGAGGACGGGGCGCAGCCGGTCGACGAGGAGGGGGAGGACGTCCTCCTCGTTGTACATGGGGATGACCACGGACAGCACCGGATGCATACCCTCCAGGTTACGGCCGCCGCGAGCCGCGCGCTGTGCGTCGGATGTCCGCCGCCCATGAACGTGCTCATGCTGTTACCGGGAGCGTTCGTCCGAGCGTTGCCTACGTTGGCGGGATGGAGCGGGGCGACGTCGAGCCGGTGCGGTTCGGCAAGTGGGGCGACCGGCCGCACTGGGAGATGGACCTGCGCTACCTCGGCTCCGATGAGTTCGGGTGGTGGCTCGGGTCGCCCGCCGGTATGCCGATGCGTCGCCCGGGGATGACCACGAGGACGGACGCGGAGTGCGCCTTCCTCGTCCCACGGGACGGCGACACGGTCCGAGCCGTCGACCTCGACCTCGACGTCGTCAAGGCCTGGGACGGCACGGTGCTCGTCGACGACGAGGATTGGGCCTACGCCCGCTAGGGCGGGGAGTTCGCGGAGCACCAGGTCCAGCTCGGCTACCCGCCGGAGGTTGTGGCCGCGGCGCAGCGGTCCTGCGACGCCTTCGTGGCGGCCATCTCGGGGGGCAGGAGCCATGGGTGAGCGTCGGCCGTCCTGGTGCGCGCTCGCCCTCGACCTGGTGCTCGCCCCCCTGCCCGACTGGGCCGACGGGTCCTGAGCCCCGCCGGGGAACGAGCGGCGTCGCATACCAGGGGTATGCGGGTCACGGCGCGTTAGGCTGGGCGCATGCCCGCGAGCGCTCTGCCTGTCGTCCTCACCGGCCTCGTCAGTGCCGAGGAGCAGCACCAGTCTCTGCCGATGCCCCCGCTCGCCTACGGCCTCATCGCGTTCGCCGCCTTCCTGCTCGGGCTGGGCGTGCTCTGGACGTTCCGCAACACGGCCGCGAAGATCCCGACCAAGGGTGGCAGCAACGACGCCGAGTTCCACGGGTGACGGTCGAGGGCCCGAGGTGACCCGCTGAGCCGCCGGCTCGGCGTGATGGGTGGGACGTTCGACCCCATCCACCACGGTCACCTCGTCGCCGCCAGCGAGGTGCAGTCCCGGTTCGGGCTGGACGAGGTCGTCTTCGTCCCGACCGGACGCCCGTGGCAGAAGGACGCCGCCGAGGTGAGCCCGGCCGAGCACCGCTACCTCATGACCGTCATCGCCACCGCGTCGAACCCGCGGTTCACCGTCAGCCGTGTCGATGTCGACCGGACCGGTGCGACCTACACGATCGACACCCTGCGCGAGCTGCGCGACGCCGAGCCGGACGCCGAGCTGTTCTTCATCACCGGGGCGGACGCCCTGGAGCAGATCCTCACCTGGAAGGACGTCGACGAGCTGTGGGAGCTCGCGCACTTCGTCGGCGTGACGCGGCCGGGGCACGAGCTGTCCGACCGGGGACTGCCGACCGACCGGATCACGCTCATGGAGGTGCCCGCCATGGCGATCAGCTCTACCGACTGCCGCGCCCGCGTCGAGGGAGGCCAGCCGGTCTGGTACCTCGTGCCCGACGGCGTCGTCCAGTACATCAACAAGTACCGCTTGTACGCCCCGTCCTCAGTAGGAGATTCGTGACCGCAACACCCCGAGCACTGCAGCTGGCCCGCGTGGCCGCCCTCGCCGCCGAGGACAAGATCGCCCAGGACGTCATGGCGATCGACGTCAGCGACCAGCTCGCGCTGACCGACGTCTTCGTCATCGCCTCCGCGAGCAACGAACGCCAGGTCGGCGCCATCGTCGACGAGATCGAGGACCGGCTTCGCGATGCCGGCGTCAAGCCCATCCGTCGCGAGGGCGCCCGCGAGGGACGGTGGGTCCTCATCGACTTCGGCGACATCGTCGTGCACGTCCAGCACGTCGACGAGCGCGAGTTCTACCAGCTCGAGCGGCTCTGGAAGGACTGCCCGGAGATCGACCTCGCGTCGGTCCCCGCGCCGTGACCCCGCCCCGATGACCGACGCGGGGACGCGCCGGCTGCTCGTGCTCCGCCACGGGGAGACCCTCGACAACGCGGCGGGGATCTGGCAGGGCCGCAAGGACTCCGAGCTGTCGCCGATCGGGTTGGTCCAGGCCGACCGGGCCGCGCCGGTCGTCGCCGCCTACCAGCCGGAGGTCGTCGTCGCGTCGGACCTCGCTCGGGCTCGGGTGACCGCCGAACGGGTCGGTGCCGCGGCCGGTATGCCGGTACGTCTCGACCCGCGCTTGCGCGAGATCGACGTGGGGGAGTGGCAGGGCGCGACGACGGCCGAGGTGCGGAACCGCGACCCCGAGCTGCTGGCCGAGATGGGCCGGGGCGAGGACGTTCGCCGTGGCCGGACCGGGGAGACGGTCGCGGAGCTGGCGGCCCGGGTCCGGGCAGCACTCGACGACGTCATCGCGGAGCTCTCGCCGAGCCGCGTCGCGGTGGTCGTCTGCCACGGCGTCGCCGCCCGCGCCGGGGTCGCCTCGCTGGTCGGGCTGGACCAGATGCAGGCCCAGCAGATGCTGTGGGGTCTCGACAACTGTCACTGGGCGGTCCTGGCCGAGGCGTCGCTGGTGTCCGGCGCGCCGGTCCCCACGCGCTGGCGGATCGACGCCTGGAACCTCGGCGCCTGACCACGCTGATTTGGGCCGCACTCACGCGGCTCGCTACACTTCCGCAGTCCCCTCACGGGGATCCGGGGCTGTGGCGCAGCTGGTAGCGCACCTCCATGGCATGGAGGGGGTCAGGGGTTCGAGTCCCCTCAGCTCCACGAGAACGTGCTGGCCAGGCCGCTTCGCGGCGTGGCCAGCACTTTTT
>NZ_DATBTV010000049.1:0-45859 GCF_036559105.1 Lapillicoccus sp.
TACCACTTTCGGACCACGCCGGAGGCGCTCGTCACGCTGCAGCACGCCGGCGTCGACGCCGTGAGCATGGCCAACAACCACGCGGTCGACTACGGGCCGGACGGTCTCACGGACACGCTCGCGGCGCAGGCGTCGAGCCCCATCCCGGTGATCGGGATCGGTCCCGACGCCGCGAAGGCGTTCGCGCCCGCGGTCTTCCAGGTCCGGGCACCAGTCTCGCGGTCATCGCCTCGACGCAGATCAACGACTACACGGTCCACACGTACCCGGCCACCACCACGAAGCCGGGCATCGCCGGGAACCTCGACAACGCGCGGTTGCTCGCGGCCGTCCGGGCCGCGCGCACCGCGTACGACGTCGTCGTCGTCTACCTGCACTGGGGCAGTGACTACACGAGCTGCCCGGACGGCGCCCAGACGACGACTGCCGCCGCCCTCGCGGCGGCCGGAGCCGACGTGGTCGTCGGCGGGCACGCCCACCGGGTGCAGGGCGCGGGCTGGCTCGGCCGGGCGTACGTGGCCTATGGCCTGGGAAACTTCGTCTGGCTCAACACCCGCGGGCCGGTCGACGCCGTCAGCGGCGTTCTCACCGGGCAGCGTGGACCCGGCCAGGGCGCACGCCCAGAGGGGTGCCGGCCCGTCGGTCGTCGCCGGCGCGGCGTGGACGCCCCTGCTCATCGGGGACGACGGGGTGCCGCGCCCACCGGAAGCCGCGGCTGCGGCGAGCCAGCAGACGGCGTGGGTGCAGGCCCGGTCGTGTGCCCGTCTCGCGTCGACGCCGTGAGCCCGACGAGCCGAGACGCCTTGAGCTGCGTCTCCGCCCACTCCGCATCGGGGTCGGAGCCCCAGGTGATGCCGGCACCGGTACCGAACCGGAGCACCCGCAGCCCGTGCACGTCCCGCTCCGCCCAGAAGGTCCGGATCCCGACCGCGAGCTCCGCCTCGTTGCGGTCGGCGTCGACCCACCCGATGGCGCCACAGTAGGGGCCGCGCGGCACCGGCTCGAGGTCCCGGATCGTCGTCAGGGCGCTCGACTTCGGTGCGCCGGACACGGAACCGGGCGGGAACGTCGCGTCGAGGATCCCGGCCCAGCCGACGCCGGGTCGCAGGCGACCGGCCACCGTCGACACGAGGTGCACCAGGCCGGGATGCGGCTCGACCGCGCAGAGAGCCTCGACGTCGACCGTGCCCTCGTGGCACACCCGGGAGAGGTCGTTGCGGACCAGGTCGACGATCATGACGTTCTCGGCCACGTCCTTGGGGAGGAGGCGGTCGGCCGTCGTCGCCGTGCCCTTGATCGGTGACGAGACGAGCCGCTCCCCCGATCGGCTGAGGAACCGTTCGGGTGAGGCCGACACGACGTCGAGCCCGGCGGCCGCGACGCGGATACGGGCCGCATACGGCGCGGGGTTGCCCTCCCGCAGCAGCGCGTCCAGGCCGTCGAGGTCCGCGGACTCGTCGAGGTCGTGCTCGAGCGCCCGGCAGAGGTTGGCCTGGTAGACGGTGCCGGCCGCGATCCGCTCGCGAATCACGGTGACCGAGGCCCGGTATGCGTCGGCGTCGAGCGACGAGCGCCACGCATCGTCCAGCCCGGTCCAAGGCGCCGAGGGGGCGACCGGCGCGCCGTGGCGGACGTCGGCGAACCGGACGGCGGTCAATGCACCTTCGAAGGTCATGACGACGGCCCAAAAGCCTTGCTGGTCAAGGGCTTCGAGCGCCTCAAGCCCCGTCAGGACGACCTGTGGGTTGGTGGCGACGCGATCACCGAACCGGGCGACGTCCACCGCTCGATGATAGGTGCCGCGGGTCGGGAGGACTTCGGGCATTCCGGTCACGCGCGCGTGGTCCCGTCGTTAGCCTGGGAGCGGGTCAACCACGGATGCGTCCCGATGGCGACCCGCCGCGTGTTCGACTCGGAGGCGAGCATGGCCCAGCTGGTCGTCGGACTGACCCCGGCGTTGGCCCGCGCCCTCGCCCGTGGTGAACAGACCAGGGACACCACCCGCCTGCGCGACATCACGGCGCAGGCGCAGGTCGAGCTGCAGCCGCAGACCGCCCGCGCTCTCGACGCGCGCGACACCGAACCCGACGATGACGCGACCGGCGACGCCGACCCCGAGCCGACGGTCTGGTTCTTCGTCGAGACGGACGGTGGCCAGCCGGACGACCTCGACGCTCAGCTGCTCCGGATCCCCGGAGTGACCGCGGCGTACGTCACACCGGACCAGGGACCTCCGTAACCCGCCCTACGACGTTCTCCGCTCCGCTCCGATACGTCGCGGGGGCCCCGACCAAACGTCACTCTCACCACCTCACGGAGGATTCGCATGCCACCCAGGAAGCGCACGTCCGCCAGCTCGAAGACCGCCGCCAAGACCGCGCCGACCCGTCGACGCACGTCCGCCGTGACGGCGGCGCCCTTCGGTGCGCCGGAGCTCATCGTCGTCGCCGATCCCGCCGCGGCGCTGCGTATCGGCACCCGTGGGGTCGAGTCCGGAGGGGGCGCCGACACCCGGGCCCTCAACCGCGTGGCCGCCCGCGCCGCCGTGACGCTGCGCCCGCTGTTCGGTCCCGAGGACCGCGTTCGGCTGGAGGCCCGCAACCTCGCCCCGGCGGCGATCGGCCCGGTCCCCGACCTGTCGGTCTACTACCACGTTGACGCGCCGGTCGGCGATCTGGCGGACCTCGCGGAGGAGCTCGCGGGCAGCGAGGGCGTGCAGGCCGCCTACGTGAAGCCGGCGAGCGAACCGCCGGTCCTCAACGACATGGCACCGGCCGGGGAGGACGCCCCGCCCACCACGCCGGACTTCGTCGGCAACCAGCTCTACCTCGAGGCGGCGCCGGGCGGCGTCGACGCGCGGTACGCCTGGACCTGGCCGGGTGGCGGTGGTGCCGGGGTGAGCATCATCGACTGCGAGTGGGGCTGGCGGTTCGACCATGAGGATCTCTCCGTCGGGCAGGGCGGCGTCGTCGTCGGCACGGCGAGCTCGGACACCAACCACGGAACCGCGGTCATCGGCGAGATCAGCGGCGACCGGAACGCGTTCGGCATCACGGGGATCTGCCCCGACGCCTTCATCCGGGGGGCGGCCTTCTCGGGCCCGACGGCGTCCACGATCCACAGCGCCGCCGACAAGCTCGGGGCCGGCGACATCATCCTGCTCGAGATCCATCGCGCCGGGCCCCGGCACAACTTCCAGGCGCGCAGCGACCAGCTCGGCTACGTCGCCATCGAGTGGTGGCCGGACGACTTCGACGCGATCCGCTACGCCAACTCGCGCGGGATCATCGTCGTCGAGGCGGCGGGCAACGGGGCGGAGAACCTCGACGACGCGCTGTACTCGGTGCGGCCGGCCGGGTTCCCGAACTCGTGGACCAACCCGTTCAACCGGGCCAACCGCGACTCCGGTGCCGTCGTCGTCGGTGCCGGCGCTCCCCCGCCGGGGACCCACGGCGTCAGCTGGGGTGCCGACCGGTCCCGGCTCGACTTCTCCAACTACGGCGCCCTCATCGACGCCCAGGGCTGGGGCCGTGAGGTCTCCAGCACGGGGTACGGCGATCTGCAGGGCGGCGGCGACGCTCGGATCTGGTACACGGACCACTTCTCTGGGACCTCCAGCGCGTCTCCGATCCTCGTCGGGGTCCTCGGCGCGCTCCAGGGTGCGCTGCGGGCCGCCGGCAAGACTCCGATGACCCCGGCGACAGCCCGCGCGTGGCTCCGCGCGACCGGCTCGCCGCAGCAGGACGAGCCCGGTCGTCCGGCCACCCAGCGAATCGGCAACCGGCCGGACCTCAAGGCGCTCATCCAGGCCCACGTCAAGGGCAACATCGCCATCGACAAGGCGACGTTCAAGGACGCCAAGGACGTGAAGCTGGAGCACAAGGAGCTCAAGAACGAGAAGGCCGAGATCAAGGAGCGCAAGGAGAAGATCGAGGTCAAGGAGCACAAGGTCGAGGCCAAGGAGCTCAAGAACGAGAAGGCCGAGATCAAGGAGCGCAAGGAGAAGATCGAGGTCATCGAGGGCAAGCACCTCATCGTCGACGGCGGGGGCAAGAACCTCGTCGTCGAGGGCGGAGGCGGAGGCGGCAAACAGCTGGTCGAGGGCGGCGGCGGAGGCTTCGGCGGTGGCGGCATCGACCCCGCGTCGGCGGCCGGCGCTGGCGTCGAGGCCCGGCTCGCGGCGGTCGAGCAGTCGGTCGCGGCGCTGACCCATTTCATCGGCGCCGACCTGCGACCGGAACTGGGTTCCGGGGCCCTGGCCCGCGAGGCCGACCTGTCCGCGGAACCGGACGCTCCCAAGTCCTTCAAGGACTCCAAGGACTCCAAGGACATGAAGGACATGAAGGACCAGGAGAACCTTGGCGGGTACTGACCTCGAGTATGCGGTGCTCTGTGGCCCGGAGGACGGTTCCGCCCTCTGGGCCGCGGCCCGGCTCCGCGACCGCGGGCTGTCGCTTCGGGTGGTCACCGTTGAGGAGCTCGTCTACGCGCCGAGCATCCGCTACGCGACGGTCGGTACGGGCGTGGTCACCGAGGTCCGCCTCGGCGACGGCACGGTGCTCGGTCCGAACCTGCGCGGCACCCTGAACCGGGTCGCCCGGCTCCCGTCGGCGCATCTGGAGGCGACTCCCTCGACCGAACGCGGGTACCTGCTCCAGGAGCTGCACGCCGTCCTGGTCAGCCTGCTGTATGCGTGGCCGGGAGTGGTGGTCGGCCGGGCCGACCCGCGCGGGTTGTGCGGCGTCTGGTGGCGGCCCGCCGAGTGGATGGTGGCGGCGGGGCGGGCCGGCCTCGTCGGGGTCGGGTACCGGTCGGGCGGGTCGGACGAGGTGCACAGCTCTCAGACGGTCCTCGTCGTGGCCGGCGAGGTCGTCACGCCTTCGGGCGTCGAGGTCCCCGACGCTGTGGTCGCCGGCAGCCGGACCCTGGCCGCCCGGCACGGCGGTGGCCTGGTGGGTCTCGACTTCGCCGTGGAGGGGGGCACCTGGGCGTTCCAGAACGCAACGCCCTGGCCGGACCTCCGACCCGGCGGCGAGGCGGTCGTGGACGCCCTCCACGCCGCTCTGTCGGTCCGGGAGCCGGTGCCGGCATGATCCTCGTCGCCGGCATCCCGTCGGAGCCGCCACTCCAGGAGGCGCTCGACGCGCTCAGCGACCAGCGCGCGGACGTCGTCGTCCTCAGCCAGCGCCGATGCGCCGAGATCGACCTCGCGTTCGCCGTCGACTCCGCCGGCGCGGTCGACGGAGTCCTGCGGATCGGGCGTCGCCACATCGCGCTGCGGGAGATCACCGGCGTCTACGCGCGGCTGATGGACCACCGCAACGTCCCGGAGTACCAGCGCCTCGACGTCGGCGACCCTGAGCGGGAGCGGTGGGCGGCCCTGAACGACACCCTCTCGGCCTGGGTCGACGTCGCCCCCGGCACCATCGTCAACCGCAGCTCGGCGATGGCCTCGAACGCCGCCAAGCCCTACCAAGGGCAGCTGATCGCCCGGCACGGCCTGCTCACCCCGGAGACACTGCTGACCAACGACCCGCAGGTGGCTCGCGAGTTCTACGCCTCACGACCCCGTGTCGTCTTCAAGTCCGCCAGCGGCGCGCGGTCGATCGTCCAGACCATGGAACCCGGTGACCTCGGGCGCCTGGGGACGTTGCGGGCCTGCCCCGTTCAGTTCCAGACCTGGGTACCCGGGACCGACGTGCGCGTCCACGTGGTCGGTTCCGAGGTCTTCGCAACAGCCATCACGACCACAGCGACGGACTACCGGTACGCGACGGCACAGGTGGAGGAGCCGGCCCGCCTCGAGCCCCACGACCTCGCCGACGATGTCGCTCAGCGATGCGTCGCCCTGACCGCCGACCTCGGGCTCGAGTTCGCCGGCATCGACCTGAAGATCACGCCCGACGGCGAGGTCTACTGCTTCGAGGTCAACCCGTCACCGGCATACACGTACTTCTCCGGGCAGACCAAGCAGCCGATCCCCGAGGCCCTGGCCCGACACCTGCTGGCCGCCTGACCTCCAGACCGCCGTTGCTACGGGTTTCGGGCCCTTTCGGATCCCGGAACCCGTAACAACGGACGTCTGGAAGGGGGTCAGCGGCGGGAACGGCGGCCGATGAGAATGCCGACGACCAGGGCGACCGCCGCGACGGCGAGCTGCGGCGCATACGACTTGAGGATGACCGGGAGGACGGTCGCCCCGAGATCGATGGCGTCGTCGTTCGCGCGGCCCGCGCTGGCCCGCACGAAGGCCGGCCGGTCCACGTTCGAGCGGACGGGCGGGGAGGCCGGAGCAGCCGCCGCCGGTGCCGCCTCGGAGCCGACCGCCGCCTCGACCGACGCCGGCCCGGGCCCGGTGGAGGAGCCCGGGTCGGGTTCGGCGTCCTCGGTCGGGACGGGCGCCGTCTCCGCCGCCACGGCCTCGACCGCCGGCTGCGGGGTGGTGAGCCGCTGCTCGAGGCACGCGACGAACTGCATCAGGAGCTTGTCGGAGACGTCCTGCATCACGCCCCGCCCGAACTGGGCCGGCTTGCCGGTGATGTTCAGGTCGGTCGTGACCTCTACCGCCGTGGAGGAGTCGGCCGCCTCGTCGAGAGCGATCGTGACCTTCGCCCCGGCCGTGCCGTTGCCGCGCTTGTCCTTGCCGGTCGCCTCGATGGTGGCCCGGTGGGCGTCGTCGTCCCGCGTGACGAACTGGCCGGAACCCGTGTACATCAGCGCGATCGGTCCGAGCTTGACCTTGCAGGTCCCCTCGAACCGGTCGCCCTCCACCGACGTCACGGTCGCGCCGGGGAAGCACGCGGCCACCCCGGCGAGATCCATGAACGTGTCCCACGTCGTCCCCACCGGGGCCGGCACGGTGAACATGTGCTGCAGCTCCACGGGCTCAGGCTCCGGCTGCCGCGAGCACGGCTCGGCGGGTCAGCACGGTGGCAAGGTGCTTGCGGTAGGCGCTGTCGCCGTTGAGGTCCGACGGCGGGTTGGTCCCGTCCGCCGCCGACGCTGCGGCCTCGCGCACGGCGTCCTCGGTGGCCGCCTTGCCGACCAGCGCCTCCTCGACCGACGTGGCGCGCAACGGCGTGGACCCCATGTTGGTCAACCCGATCCGCGCCTCGGCGATGATGCCGCCATCCACCCGGACGGTCGCCGCGACCGCGACGATCGACCACTGGTGCTTCACCCGGACGAACTTCTCGTAGTGGGCTCCCCAGCCGGTGTGCTTGGGGATCCGCACCTGGGTGAGCAGCTCACCCTCGCCGACCGCCGTCTCGAAGAGGTCGACGAAGAAGTCGGCCGCGCCGACGGTCCGGGTCGCTCCACCCGGGCCGGCGATGACGAACTCCGCGTCCAGCGCCAGCGCCGCCGCGCCCACATCGCCCGCAGGATCGGCGTGCACCAGGGCCCCACCGACCGTCCCGCGGTGGCGGATCTGCGGATCCGCGACCTCGGCAACCGTCTTGGACAGCAGCAGGACGTGCTCCCGCACCAGGGGGTTGACGATGACGTCGGCGTGCGTCGCCATCGAGCCGATGACGATGGCGTCGCCGTCCTCGGTGATGTCCGTCAAGCCGGGTATGCGGCGCAGGTCGACGACCTTCTCCGGCGCGTTGAGCCGCATCCGCAGAACGGGGAGCAGGCTCTGGCCCCCGGCGAGGACCTTGGCTTCGTCACCGGCCTCGGCGAGAGCCGACAGGGCCTCCTCGAGCGAGTCCGGTGCCACGTAGTCGAACAGGGCGGGGATCACTGCTGGCCACCTTCCGTCGCGTTGCTCGGATCGTCCTGGTTGAGCGCGCCCTCACTGAAGTGCGGCTGCGCCTCGGTGATGGTCTCGGCGTCCGGAGTCGCGCCGGCCGACTGGATGGCCTTCCACACCCGCTCGGGAGTGCACGGCATGAGGATGTCGTTGATTCCCAACGGCCGCAGCGCGTCGACGATCGCGTTGACCACGGCGGGGGTCGAGGCGATCGTCCCCGCCTCACCGACTCCCTTGGTACCCAACGTGTTCGTCGTCGACGGCGACTCGGTGTGGTCGGTGACGAAGCTGATCGTGTCGGCCGCCGTGGGCAGCGTGTAGTCGACGAACGACCCCGTGACGAGGGTGCCGTTGTCGTCGAACTCCGCGCCCTCCCAGAGCGCCTGTGCGATCCCCTGGACCAGGCCGCCGTGGACCTGGCCCTCGACGATGAGCGGGTTGACGATGACGCCGATGTCGTCGACGCACACGTACTTGCGCATCGTCGACTGGCCGGTCTCAGTGTCGACCTCCATCGCGCAGAGGTGGGTGCCGTGCGGGAAGGAGAAGTTGACCGGATCGTAGGTCGCGCTGCCGTCGATGTCGGGGTCCATCCCGTCGGGCAGGTTGTGGCCGGTCCACGCGTTGAGGGCGATGTCCGTCAGGCTGACCCCCTTGTCGGTGCCCTTCACGTGGTACTGGCCCGCGCTGAACTCGATGTCGGCGATGTCGGCCTCGAGCAGGTGCGCCGCCGCCGGCTTGGCGTTCTCGATGACCTTGTCGGCCGCCTTGACCACGGCCTCACCACCGACCACGAGAGACCGCGAACCGTAGGAGTCGAGCCCCTTGGGAGCGATCTGGGTGTCGCCGTGCAGGACCTCGACGTCCTCGAAGGGAACGCCGAGCCGGTCGGCGACGATCTGGCTCCAGGCCGTCTCGTGGCCCTGGCCGTGCGGCGACGTGCCGGTGACGACCTCGACCTTGCCGGTGGGGAGCATCCGGATCGTGGCCGACTCCCAGCCACCCGCCCCGTAGCTCAGGGACCCGAGGACCCGCGAGGGGGCGAGACCGCACATCTCGGTGAACGTCGAGACGCCGATGCCGAGCTGGACGGGGTCCTTGCTGTCGCGGCGTCGCTGCTGCTCGGCGCGCAGCTCGTCGTAGCCGAACAGGTCACGCGCCTTGGCGGTCGCCGCCTCGTAGTTGCCCGAGTCGTAGGTCATCCCCGCCACGCTGGTGAACGGGAACTCCTCGTGGGTGATCCAGTTCTTCTCCCGGATCTCGAGCGGGTCGACCCCGACCTCGGCGGCGAGCTCGTCCATGAGCCGCTCGATGGCGTACGTCGCCTCGGGCCGGCCCGCGCCTCGGTAGGCGTCGACCCACGTCTTGTTGGTGAGGACGGTCTGGACCGAGAACTGGTAGGCCGGGAACTTGTAGATCGAGTTGAACATCCAGGCACCGAGCACCGGAACGCCGCCGCCGACGAGGGCGATGTAGGCGCCCATGTCGGCGAGGAGCTCGACCTTGAGCCCCGTGACCGTGCCGTCCTTCTCCGCGCAGAGGGTCAGCTTCTGCCACTGGTCGCGGCCGTGGTGAGCCGACAGCAGCGACTCGGACCGGGTCTCGGTGTACTTGACCGGCTTGCCGAGTCGACGGGCCACGGCGATGGTGACGTACTCCTCCGGCGTCGTCTGCAGCTTGCCGCCGAACCCGCCACCGACATCGGGGGCGATGACCCGGACCTTGGACTCGGAGATGCCCATCGTCGCGGCGATGAGGAACCGGAGGATGTGGGGGACCTGGGTGGCCGACCAGACCGTCATCTGCTCCTGGGTCGGGTCGACGACCACCGACCGGGGCTCCATGAAGGCCGGGATGAGGCGCTGCTGCCGGTACTCGCGCTCGATGACGATGCCGTCGGTGCGGGCCTTGGCGATGGCCTCGTCCACGTTGCCGCCGGAGCCCTGCTCGGCGGAGTCCAGCTTCCAGAAGGCGCTCTTGTTGGTGCCGAGGTCGGGGTGGGCGAGCACCGTGTCGGCGGCGGCCTCCTTGAGGTCGAGCGCCGCCGGCAGCACCTCGTAGTCGACGTCGACCAGCTCCGCGGCGTCGCGCGCGCGGGCGGCCGACCGGGCGACGACGACGGCCACGATCTCGCCGGCGCAGGCCACATGGTCGATGGCCATCGGGAGGTGCACCGGGGTCTTCTGGTCGGCCGTGATCGGCCAGGCGTTGGCGAGAACGCCCTGAACGTCCTTGAGGTCCTCGCCGGTGGCGACGAGGGACACCCCGCGCATCTCCTTGGCCGCGGTGGTGTCGATGGAGGTGATCTTCGCGTGGGCGTAGGGGCTGCGCACCACAGCCATGTGGAGTAGTCCGGGCGGCGTGATGTTGTCGGTCCAGCGCGTCCGGCCGGTGATCAGCCGCTCGTCCTCCTTGCGAGCCCGGGCCTTGCCGACCTCGGGAGCCGGCGCCTCGGTGCGCTCCTCGGTGACGGTCACTTCGCACCTCCCGCTGCGGCCTGGACGGCCTTGACGATGTTGTGGTAGCCGGTGCAGCGACAGAGGTTGCCCTCGAGACCCTCCCGGATCTCCTGCTCGGTCGGGTCAGGGTTGTCGTTCAGCAGGTCGATCGACTGCATGATCATCCCGGGCGTGCAGTAGCCGCACTGGAGCGCGTGGTTCTCGTGGAACGCCTTCTGCATGGGGTGCAGCTCGCCGTTCTGGGCCAGACCTTCGATCGTCCCGATCTCCGCGCCGTCGGCCTGGACCGCGAGAACGTTGCAGGACTTGACGCTGTGGCCGTCGAGGTGGACGGTGCACGCGCCACAGTTGCTCGTGTCGCAGCCGACCACCGTGCCCGTCTTGCCCAGCCGTTCTCTCAGGTAGTAGACGAGCAGCATCCGAGGCTCGACCTCGTCCTGGTACTCGACGCCGTCGACGGTCACGTTGATCAGGGTCATCCTTGACTCCTTGCGCTGGGGCGGGTGTTCAGATCGTGCTGGCTGGACGGGCTTCCTGCAGGGGTTTCGCCGCTTCTGCGGCCGAACCTGGCGAGTCGGGCAGGTCGACGGGGCCGGAGTGCCGCCCGGTCGGATGGTGGATCGGGCCCTCGACGTCGGCCAGACGCGAACCCTGACCACCCCACCGGACCGCGATGATCTCCGCGGCGATGCTCACCGCGGTCTCCTCCGGTGTCCGGGCACCGAGGTCGAGTCCGATCGGGCTGGACAGCCGGGTCAGCTCGGCGTCGGTCATCCCGACCTCGATCAGCCGCTCGAGCCGGTCCTCGTGGGTGCGCCGCGATCCCATGGCACCGATGTAGGCGACCTCGGGCAGCCGCAGCGCCACCTCGAGGAGCGGCACGTCGAACTTGGGGTCGTGGGTGAGAACGCACAGGACGGTGCGACGGTCGATCCGGCCGGCCTGCGCCTCGGCCTCGAGGTAGCGGTGCGGCCAGTCGACGACCACCTCGTCGGCGTCGGGGAACCGGCTGGCCGTCGCGAACACCGGACGGGCGTCGCATACCGTCACCGTGTAGCCCAGGAACTTGCCGATCCGGGCGCAGGCCGCCGCGAAGTCGATGGCCCCGAAGACCAGCATCCGCGGCGCCGGGGCGTGCACGTCGACGAAGACCCGCATCCCCTCGCCGCGTCGTTCGCCGTCGGGTCCGTAGGTCAGCGTCTCGCTGTGGCCGGAGGCCAGCAGGCCGCGGGCGTCGTCGGTGACCGCGTCGTCGAGGCGCAGGCTGCCGAGGGAGCCGCCCCGGTCGCCGAGGTCCTCTTCCGCCCGGACGATCAGGCGTCTGCCGAGCCGAGCTGGATCCGGATGCTCGACCACCGTGGCCACCGCGACCGGCCGGCCGGCCTCGATGTCGGCGGCGACGTCGCCGAGCTCGGGGAA
This sequence comes from Lapillicoccus sp., assembly GCF_036559105.1. Taxonomy (GTDB): domain Bacteria; phylum Actinomycetota; class Actinomycetes; order Actinomycetales; family Dermatophilaceae; genus Lapillicoccus. The sequence continues at coordinate 11,632 of NZ_DATBTV010000049.1, forward strand.
GGTCTCCCGCGACACGGTCTCCACCCAGACGTCGAGGATGCCTCCGCACGTGAGACCGACGGCGTAGGCGTCCTCGTCGCTGACGCCGTACCGCTGGAGTGCCGGGGTCCCCGACTCGACGACCTCCTGTGCGAGCTCGTAGACCGCGCCCTCGACGCAGCCGCCGGAAACGGATCCGACCGCCTCGCCCTCGGGTCCGACGAGCATCGAGGCACCGGGCTGGCGCGGCGCGGACCGCCACGTCGCGACGACCGTGCCGACTCCTACCGAGGCGCCGTCGCGCCACCAGCGCAGCAGGTCGGGCAGGACCTCACGCATGCTCGACCACCTCCGCCAGGGCGTCGAAGGTGCGCAGCGAGTGACCCGCGACGAGGTCGTCGCAGTGCGGGAGGGCGGCGACGATGCCCTGCTGGATCGGCTGGTACCCCGCCTTGCCACGATGCGGGTTGACCCAGACGACCCGGTGGGCGAGGGAGCGCAGGCGCCGCATCTGCTCGTCGAGGAGGTCGACGCCGCCGCGCTCCCAGCCGTCACTGAAGATGACGACGACGGCGCCGCGGGCCATGCCTCGCTGTCCCCAGCGGTCCAGGAATGCCTTGAGCGACTCCCCCAGCCGGGTGCCGCCGGACCAGTCGGGCACCACGTCGCCGGCCGCGATGAGGGCTCGCTCGGGGTCGCGCTGCCGCATCGCGCGGGTCACGTGAGTGAGCCGGGTGCCCATGGTGAACACCTCGACGTTGGTGCGCCCTACGCTCCAGCGGTGGGCCAACCGTAGGAGGGAGTCCGCATACGAGCTCATCGACCCGGAGACGTCCACGAGCATCACGACCCGTCGCGACCGGGTGCCGCGGCGTCGCCACTCGAGGCGGCCGGGCTCTCCCATCCGCTGCAGCTGCCGCCGCAGGGTGCGGCGCGCGTCGATCTCCCCGCGGTGCCACTCGCGGCGGCGCGAGGCCCGGCGGCGCGGGTCGGGGCGTCGCAGGGAGCCGAACAGGGCGGTGAGGGCGGCCTTCTCGGCCGGCGACATCTGGGCGACGTCGCGGTGCCGCAGCACCTCGGTCGCGCTGGCGGTCGCCCGCAGCAGCTCGGCGTCGCGATCGCCGTCCCCCTCGCCGCCATACTCCTCCAGCGAGGCCTGCTGGACCGGCGGAGCCTGCGGCGTGACGGTCGGCGATCCGGGCAGACGGTGGGTGAACCACGTCGCGAAGACCTGGTCGTAGCGGGCGATGTCGTCCCGGCTGGAGCAGAGGGTGGCGCGGCCCGCCCAGAAGGTCGCGGCCTCGTCGTCGAGGCCGACCACGGCGACCGCCTCGAGGTACCCCGCCTCACGGTCGGCGGTCACCGGGAGGCCGGCGGCGCGCAGGGCTCGAGCGAAGCCGAGGAGGAGGGCGTCGGGGGCGTTCCTCGGCGGGGTGGACACGGTACGCGTGGTCGTCACGGTCATCGCGTCACGTCCGCAGCATCTGGTCGAGGCTGGCGCGGACGCGGTCGGCGTCCTCGCGGTACTTGACGGCCACGCCCAGCGTGGCCGCCGCCAGCTCGATGTCGAGGTCGGCGGCCCCGAGGGCGTCGAGCGCGCGGGCCCAGTCGAGCGTCTCGGCGACACCCGGTGGCTTGATCAGGTCGTCGCGCTGCCGCAGCCGCTGGACGAGGCGGACCACCTGCTCGGCGAGGGCGGGGGCGACATGGGGCGCACGGCTGCGGACGATGGCCAGCTCGCGCTCCAGGCCCGGATGGTCGATCCAGTGGTAGAGGCAGCGGCGCTTGAGGGCGTCATGGAGCTCCCGCGTCCGGTTCGAGGTGAGGACCACGATCGGCGGGTGGGCGGCGCGCACGGTGCCGATCTCGGGGATGGTCACCTGGTAGGTCGAGAGGACCTCGAGGAGGAACGCCTCGAACTCGTCGTCGGCCCGGTCGACCTCGTCGACGAGCAGGACGGCCGGCGCCTCCCGCAGGGCCCGGAGCACCGGTCGGGACAGCAGGAACCGTTCGTCGAACAGGGACTTCTCGAGCTCGCTCACGTCCTGCGCGGCACCACCGGCACCGGCCTCGACCGCGCGCAGATGGAGGATCTGACGGGGGAAGTCCCAGTCGTAGAGGGCCTGGCTCGCGTCGATCCCCTCGTAGCACTGCAGCCGGATCAGCGGCAGGTCCAGCGCCTCGGCGACCGCCTCGGCGAGCGTGGTCTTGCCGGTCCCGGGCTCGCCCTCGAGGAGCAGCGGCCGGCCGAGCGTGAGCGCGAGGTACCCGATGGTGGCCAGCGCCTCGTCGACGAGGTAGCCGGTGCGTCCGAGACGCGCGGCCAGGTCGGCGGCGGAATCCACAGTGGGCTGCACTCCCCGATCATCACCCCGAGGGGACCGCTCGGGAACAGCGGGGGGTAGGTCACGGTCCACGCCGCTGGCGAGGTCGCCGCACTCGACGAGAAGCACGTCGTGCGCCGAGAGGTAGTCGCGCGCGCCCCGGTCGCCGACCGCCCCCGCCGCCACGCCGGACCAGTGCTCGCGGCCGAGGACGACGGGGTGTCCGGGGACTCCGTGGTAGGCGGCCCGCCCGAGGCTGCTGGGGTCGTCGCCGACCGCTTCTACGACGCGCTGGACGACGTCGGGACCGACGTCGGTTAGGTCGACCAGGGTCACGACGACGGTCGTGGCGAGGGTGTCGGTGGCGGCCTCGAGCCCTCGCCGAAGGGAGGCGCTCATGCCCTCTGCCCAGTCGGTCGCCACCACCCAGCGCACCGGAAGGTCGGCGTCCTGGCGTTCGTTGAGGATGTCGACCGCCCGTTCCGCCCCTGCGCCGAGCACGACGACGACCGGGTTGCAGCCGCCGGCGGACACTGTGTCGACCGCGCGGTTCAGCCAGGACGTCCCGTCGGGGTCGCGGACCAGAGCCTTGGGCTGACCCATCCGGCGCCCCTCGCCCGCGGCGAGAAGGACGCCGACCGGCGGCGTCCCGGCCGGTTGGCCGACCTCGGCACCCTGCATGAACGCACCCAATCACGCCCCGCGGCGAGCCGGACCCTCCGAACGGGTAGCACGTCCAACGAGTGCCAGTTCCGGATGCGCAAAACGGACACTTCGGCCTCCACCGCGGGGGCCGTCCTCGCACCGGACCGCATGTGCGCACGTGGCCCCAGTCCTCGTCGAGGGTGCGCAGTCGCTGGCCCTCGGGCCAGCGACCGAATTCTCAGGCTGCAGCGCGACCACCACGTCCCTACCCCGACCACAACCCCCCGCCAAACAGCGCCGGCCGAGCTCTGACGCCTAGGTCTGCGCAGATCTTGATGTCAGGGCGCAGACCGTCCACGCTCTGCGCGGCGACCACGACGTCTGCGCAGACGTGGTGACCGGGCCGCGAACCCGGAGTCAGGCGAGCTGCTCCAGCTCGTCGACCTCGCGAGCCACCGGCGGCTGCGTTCGGTGCTCCGCCGCCGCTGACCCCGCCCCCACCGCGTCCCACCGGACCCGACGGCTCCGCCGAGAGAAGATGACGACCTTGGCCAGCTCCTCGATGACCCGTGCGGCGAAGACGCCGGCGACGCCGAGCGGGGTGTGCAGGCCGAGGACCACCGCGAGCGGCAGGCCGACGACGAACGCCCCCACCACGTCCCCGAAGATCACGCCGCGGACGTCGCCGGCGCTCGGGAGCACCCCGGCCCCGAGAATCATGTTGCGCACCTTGACGACCTGGGAGATCGCATACAGGGCGATCCCGACGGTCGCCATCGCCTGCACCTCGTCGGTCGTGTCGTGGAACAGGAACGGAAGCACGAACGCCGTGGTGCCGAAGAGCACCCCGAACGCCACTCCCGTCACCGTGCCGGCCTTCTTGATCCGGCGTACCCATGCCGCAGCGCCACGCCCGTCGCCGCGGCCCACCTCACGGCCGACCAACGCGGTCGTCGCGGCCATCAGGCCGATGCTGCCGACGAGGAACAGGGACTCGAGCATGTTGACGATCTGCGCCGCCGCCAGGGCGTCGTCGGAGATCTGCTGGAACACGACGTTGTAGAGGAAGGTCCCCGTGGTCCAGAACAGCTCGGTGATCCCGAGCGGCAAGGCCAGCACGACCAGGGCCCGGGAGACCCGCCACCACGACGCATACCCGGTCGGCGGCTGCCAACGGACGACCCGGTGGATCCCGAACACCTGCAGCGCGAGGATCCCGGCCTTGAGAGAGGCCGTGATGAGCGTGGCGAGTCCGGCGCCGGGTACGCCGAGCTCGGGGAACGGGCCGGTGCCCGTGACGAGGAGGTAGGCGAGGGCGGCGTTGAGGCCAACCGTCGCCATGGTCGCGACCATCGGGCTGCGCGGACGACCGGTGGATCGGAGCACGCCGCTGAACAGCGCGCCGATCACGATCGGGACGACCGCGAGCCCGGCGAGGCTGAGGTACCCGCCACCCGCGGCGGCTACGTTCTCGGAGGCGCCGACCAACCGCATCAGGGACTCGCCCCAGACGAGGATCGGAACGGCCGCAAGCACACTGACGCCGCCAGCCAGGAACAGCGCGGCCGAGACGGTCTGGTTGAGCCTGGTCTCGTCGCCGCCGCCGTGAGCGCGGGCGACGAGGATGCTCACCGACGCACCGATGGCGCCGAGGGTGAGGACGAGGATCATCGTCAGGCTGTTGGCGAAGCCGACCGCTGCGATGGCGGTGGCGCCGAGGGTGCCGACGACGATCTGGTTGACGACGTTGAGGACGAGGGTGAGGACGAACTCCGCACTCACCGGAACGGCGATGCGGGCGATCTCACGACGAGGGGACGGCGCGACGAGGCGGGCCGTCTGGGCGTGCGGGGACAAGGCGAACTCTCTGGCTACTGGCTGACTATCGGGACGGCGGGTGTGCACGCCTGTAACCCCACGAGGTCATGCCGCGATACTCATGCTGGGCCAGGCAGTCGCCCTCGACCCGCAGGTTCACTCTACGGAGAGACCGGTTGCGGACTCAAACCGGTTGGTGGTGCGTTTGGTCACCATGGGGACACCGCTCGGCGGGGCCGTCCTACTGTGGACGGCCCCGCCGAGGTGGAGAGGTGTCGAGCCGGTCAGGAGACGCCCAGGCTCAGAAGGCACCCACTCCGTTGGGCGTCCCGAGACCCGTCGGGCCGTCCCAACCGGTTCTGGCGTGGCACCACTGCGGCGTCGGGCAGGAGCCGTTGCCGCCCGAGGTCACGTCGAACAGTGCGCCGGCGTTCTGGTACGGCAGCGCATTCGCGTAGCCGGAGGGGTTCCTGGAGGTGTTGCCACTCAACGCGTAGACCGCCGCGATGATCGGCGACGCGAGGCTGGTGCCGCCGTACTGGCCCCAGGTGCTGCTTGTGCGACTGGTCGGCGCGTAGACCGCGAGCCCGGTCTGCGGGTCGGCCACGGCCGAGACGTCGGCCATCGCCCGCTTGGCGCACCCGGTGCCGAAGGTCGCTGCCGCCGCGAGGGCGCGGTTGTAGGTCGAGCAGCCGGAACCCGCGCCACTCCACACCGACTCGCTCCAGCCGCGGGTCGTTCCGGTGGCGAGAGTCAGCGACGTGCCACCGACGGCGGTGACGTATGGGGACGACGCCGGGTAGGAGGCGCCCTGGTAGCCGTTGTCCCCGGTGGACGCGGTGACGGCGATGCCCGGGTGGTTGTAGTAGGTGCCGTAGGTCGTGTCCGCGGCGTCGCCGCCGCCGTAGGAGTTGGAGATCGCGACGACGCCGGCCTGCTTGGCGGCGGTGATCACGGCGGCCCCGAGGTCGGCGAACGAGGCCGACTTCGCCTGGACGAGGAGGATCTTGCAGTCGGGGCAGGTGGCGGAGACGGCGTCGAGGTCGAGGGCCTGCTCCTGCGACCACCCCAGGTTGAACCGGGGCAGGTTGGTGCCGCCGTTCTGGTCGATGATCCTCAGACAGCCGCTGGCCGTCGTGCAGGAATTCAAGCCGGACCGGAGTCGGTAGATACCCAGGTCGTGCCCGGCGTTCGGGTACCCGTATGCGTCGACGATCGCCACGGTCCGCGCGCCGGAACTCAACCCGGTGAGCTTGTATGCCGACTGGATGTCCTTGGGCGTCTTCGCTCCGGCCGATGGACTGGCGGTGTCCGGCGAGACACCACGGCCGTTCGCGTCGACGAGCTTGAGCGCGTGACAGCTGGCCTCCCCGGCCTTGGCGTCGACGCAGACTCGCTGACCGTGCGCGCCGGGTACTGCGTCCGCGCGACTCGCTGCTCCGACGGCGCCTGCCGTCAGTCCGATCGCGGCGGTCAACGTCGCGAGAACGGTCCCTAAAGTCCTGCGCATCCGGTGGTCTCCTGAGGGGCTCCCGAACGGCCGCCGGGTCGGCCGCCTCGCCTACCCAAGCCAGCACGATCGCGTGAGGACAAGGGCCGGACGCGTCGCCGACGAAGAATTGCCGATGCCTTGGCGAAATGGAGACCGGATTGCCAGCGTCCTCCCAGGCTCGCTGACGGTCGGTCAGCCGAACGGTGCCACGGCCAGTGTCGTGAGGACCGGCTCCCCCGCCTCGTCGGACGCCTCGAGATCGACCGCCGTGGTGATCCGCCAGTCGTGCTCGCCGTCGGGGTCGTCGAGGATCTGGACCGCGGACATCCGGCCGTCGATGGGCTCGCCGAGAAGGAACATGGCCGGCCCGCGCGCGTCCGGGCCGATGCCCACCTCTCCGTGCTCGGCCGCATACGCCTCCCCCGCGTCCTGCCACTGCTCGGCGGTGAGCCCGGCGTCCAGTGCGGCGAGGTCCGCCCAGCGTCGGCGAGCGAGCAGGTCGACCCGCCGGAACATCGCGTTGCGCACCATGATCCGGAACCCTCGCGCGTCGGCGGTCACGCTACGGATACCGAGGACGCTGTCCGGCGTCGGCTCGGGGGTGACCGGGGCGCCGGAGACCAGTGCCTCCCACTCGTCCACGAGGCTGGAGTCGGTCTGGCGGACGACCGCGCCCAGCCACTCGACGATGTCGTCCACACCCTCGGTCCGGGCGGAGTCGGGGACGGTCTGCCGCAGGGCCCGGTACGCGTCGGAGAGGTAGCGCAGCAGTAGTCCCTCGGACCGCCCCAGTCCCAGCCATGCGACGTACTCCGAGAAGGTCATCGCCCGCTCCCACATCTCCCGGACCACCGACTTCGGAGACAGCGCTTCCTCGGGGACCCACGGATGAGTCTGGCGGTAGGTCGCGAGCAGCGCGGTCAGTAGCTCCACCAACGGTTTCGGCCACGTCACCTCCTCGAGCAGCTCCATCCGCTCCTCGTACTCGATGCCGTCGGCCTTCATCTCGGCCACGGCCTCTCCGCGCGCCTTGAACTGCTGGGCGAGGAGAACCTGGCGCGGGTCCTCGAGCGTCGCCTCCACCACGGAGACGACATCGAGCGGGTATGCCGGTGCATCCGGGTCGAGAACCTCCACCGCGCCGAGGGCGAAGGCCGAGAGCGGCTGGTTGAGCGCGAAGCCGAGCTGGAGGTCCTCGACCAGGCGGCTCAGCCGCCCCTCGGCGTCAGGGGTCTCCAGCCGTTCGACGACGCCGGCGGCCAGCAGCGAGCGGTAGATCTGTACCGCCTGTCGAACGTGCCGGACCTGCCGGCGCGGGTCCTCGTGGTTGTCCCGCAGCAACTTTCGCATCGCGGCGAACGGATCCCCCTGCCGCGCCATGACATTGAGCACCATGGCGTGCGTCACCCGCATCCGGGACACGAGTGGCTCGGGCGGCGCCGCCACCAGACGCTCGAAGCCGTCCTCGGTCCACGTGACGAACCCGTCCGGCGCCTTCTTGCGCTGCACCTTCCGCAGCTTCTTGGGGTCGTCGCCGGCCTTGGCCAGGTTCCGCGCGTTCTCGATGGTGTGCTCCGGCGCCTGGACGACGACGTAGCCGGCCGTGTCGTACCCGGCGCGTCCGGCGCGACCGGCGATCTGGTGGAACTCCCGGGCCTTCAAGGGGCGCTGACGCGAGCCGTCGAACTTGCTCAGGGCGGTGAAGAGCACGGTCCGGATCGGCACGTTGATGCCGACGCCGAGGGTGTCGGTACCGCAGACCACCTGCAGCAGACCGCGCTGGGCAAGCTGCTCCACGAGGCGCCGGTACTTGGGCAGCATCCCGGCGTGATGAACCCCGATCCCGTGACGTACCAACCGGTTCAGCGTTCGCCCAAACCCGGGCGAGAAGCGGAACCCGGCGATCAGCGCGCCGATCTCGTCACGTTGTTCGCGGCTGGCCACCGGGACGGACAGCATCGACTGGGCGCGCTCGAGAGCGGCCGCCTGGGTGAAGTGGACGATGTAGACGGGGGCGCGATGCGTGTCCAGCAGCTCGGTCACCGTCTCGTGCAGCGGCGTCATCGCCCACGAGTAGAAGAGCGGGACGGGCCGCTCACCCGAGGCGATGGACACCGTCGGCCGCCCCGTGCGCCGGATCAGGTCCTCCTCGAACCGGGCGGTGTCACCGAGCGTCGCCGACATGAGGAGGAACTGGGCCCGAGGGAGCTCGAGGAGCGGGACCTGCCACGCCCAGCCGCGATCCGGCTCGGTATAGAAGTGGAACTCGTCCATGACGACCTGGGCGATGTCGGACTCGGCACCCTCACGGAGCGCGATGTTCGCCAGCACCTCCGCCGTGCAGCAGACCAACCGGGCCTGCGCGTTGACCGACGCGTCCCCGGTGAGCATCCCCACCCGCTCGGGCCCGAGGACGTCACAGAGCGCGAAGAACTTCTCCGAGACGAGCGCCTTGATCGGCGCGGTGTAGAAGGTCCGGCCGCCGGTCGCGAGGGCCGACAGATGCGCGCCCAGCGCTACCAGGCTCTTGCCCGAACCGGTCGGGGTGCCGAGGATGACGTTCGCGCCGGAGACGACCTCGATCAGCGCCTCCTCCTGCGCGGGGTAGAGGGTGATCCCCTGGTCGGTGGTCCAGTCGACGAACGCGCCGAACACGTCGTCCGGTCCTGGGCGCTCAGGCAGCGACGTGAGCCGGTCGAGAGCCCTCCCCAACGACGGACCGGTGGTGGAGGGCACGGGGCCATCCTCCCGGACTCAGATGCCCTGCCAGTCCGGCTTGTCGTCCCACACCTGTCCGTAGTACTCGCGCAGCTCGAGCCGCGACGCGGCCGCGGGGTCCAGCACGACGGTGACGTGCGGGTGCAGCTGCAGCGCCGACGCGGGGCACCGGGCGCTGACCGGGCCCTCGACCGCGCTACGGACCGCCTCGGCCTTGCCCTCCCCCGTGGCCAGCATGACGAGGTGGTGCGCGTCGAGGATGGTCCCGAGGCCCTGCGTGAGGACGTGGTGCGGGACCTCGTCCGGCGAGTCGAAGAACCGCGCGTTGTCGGCACGGGTGCGCGGCGTGAGGGTCTTGACCCGGGTCCGTGAGGCCAGTGACGACCCCGGCTCGTTGAACGCCAGGTGCCCGTCGCTGCCGATCCCGAGCAGCTGGAGGTCGACGCCCCCGGCGGCAGCAATGGCCTTCTCGTAGGCGACGCACGCGGCCGGCACGTCGTCGGTCTGGCCGTCCGGCGTGTGCAGGTGGTCGGCCGGGAGGTCCACGAGGGAGGCGAACTCGCGCTCGATGACCTGGCGATACCCCTCCGGGTGGCCCGGTGGCAGCCCGAGGTACTCGTCGAGGGTGAAGGCCGACGCCTCCGCGAACGACACCTCGCCCGCCTCGTACCGGCGCACCAGCTCTGCATAAACCGGCGACGGGCTGGATCCCGTCGCCAGCCCGAGGACTGCCGTGGGTCTGGCCATCACGAGCGCGACGACGGCGTCCGCGACGAGGTCGGCGCGTTCCTGCTCGGTCTCGAGGACCACGACCTCCACGGTCAGCCCACCTCTCGTCCCAGGATGCGGTTCACCGGGCGGTCATCCTTCCAGAGCGCCGGAGAGGCGGTCGTCCAGCGCCCGCCCGGAGACCGCGGATGCACCGAAGGTGTGGACCACGGTCCGGCCGGGCAACCGGTCCGGTCCCGGCCAGCCGAGCTCGACGACGACGAGGTCCGGACGCCGACGAGCAAGGGCCGTGAGGCCGGCGACGACCCACGCATACCGGTGTCCGCCGCGGACCAGCGCCACGACGGGGCGGTCCGCGTCGAGGTCCGGGAGGTGGCGCCCCTCGACGACCTCGACGGGCGCGGAGCCGGCGAGGACCCGGCCGTCGTGCGGCAGCCCCCACGGCACATGGCCGGCGGCGATGTTGGCGCCGGCGACGAAGCGGAGCACCTGCGCCCCGGGAAGAGGCCCTAGCGGGCCGTCGACCGTGATGGCCTCTCGGGCGGCCGCGCTGGAGGCGCCGTCGCCGAGGCTCGCGGTCGGCGCCGTGGCCCGGAGCTCCCGTAGCCGCGCGGATGCGGTGTCCACGCGGCCCGCCGCCTCCACGAGGCGGTCCTGCGATAGTTCGCCCGAACGCACGGCGGCGACGATCGCGTCGAGCACCGCCTGGACCTGGTCGTCGACGACGTGAGGGCCGAGGCAGAGCAGGTCGACACCGGCGGCCAGGGCCTGCACGGCGGCGGCCGGGACGCCGATCTCCCCGCTGGCCCCCTGCATGTCCAGGGCGTCGCTGACCAACAGCCCGTCGAACCCGAGTCCACCGTCGGCCTCGGGCGCGCGCAGCAGCCGCGTCGCCAGCGCGCTGAAGGTCGCCGGCCGATCCGGGTCCAGCGCCCGCACGACGACGTGGGAGGTCATCACCGCCACCGCCTCGGCGGCGATCCCCGCTCGGAAAGGCACCAGTTCCCGCTCCCGAAGGACCTCCACGGGGGCTTCCACCACCGGCAGGGCGACGTGGGAGTCGGCGACCGTGTCGCCGTGTCCGGGGAAGTGCTTGAGACAGGCGCCGACCCCGGCGGACTGCAGCCCGTCGACGAACGCGGCCACGTGGCGCGCCACCAGCTCCGGCTCCGCCCCGAAGCTGCGGACCCCGATGACCGGGTTGAGCGGGTTGGAGTTGACGTCCGCCACGGGGGCGAGGTCCAGGTCCACGCCGACGGCCAGCAGCTCGGAGCCGATGTCCTGGGCCACCGCCCGGGTGAGGGTCGGGTAGTCGACCGCTCCCAGGGCAGCGTGCCCGGCGTGCGGGCTGCCGACCCGGTAGTAGAGCCGCGTGACGTCTCCACCCTCCTCGTCGAGCGACACGATCGCGTCGGGGGCGGCCTCGTGAATAGCGGCGCAGAGCCGGCCGACGGCCTCGATCGACGTGACGTTCTCGCCGAACAGGCAGATCCCGGCCATTCCGCCGACGAGCCGTCGGCGCGCCCACTCCGGGAGGGTGCCTCCGTCGAACGACGCCATCACGGTGCGTACGGCCAGGGTCTCTAGGTCGGTCTGTGGATCGCTCATAGCGCCCATGACCCTGTCACACCCGCTCAGCTGAGGTGGAACGGCTCCACGTCGGACTTGTGACCGGCGTCGGAACCCACGGCGGCGCCCGCCGAGCTGTCACCGCCCGGGTCGTTCCCCGATGGGGTCACCAGCCGGATGATGACGGACTTCGAGGTGGGGCAGTTGCTGCCGATCGCCGTGGAGTCCAGCGGCACCAAGGGGTTCGCCTCCGGGTAGTAGGCGGCGGCGCACCCGCGCGGGGTGTCGTAGGGCACGACGCGGAACCGTGGCGCGACTCGCTCCGAGCCGTCCTTCCACTCGCTGACCAGGTCGACGATCTCGCCGTCCTCGACGCCCAGGTCGACGATGTCGAGGGGGTTGACGAAGACCACCCGTCGACCTCCGTGGATCCCGCGGTAGCGGTCCTCCAGCCCGTAGATGGTGGTGTTGTACTGGTCGTGGCTGCGCAGGGACTGCAGCAGCAGTCGGCCCTCGGGGACGTGCAGCACGTCGGTCGGGCTCACCGTGAAGATGCCAAGGCCCACCGTGGTCGGGAACGTGCGGGTGTCGCGCGGCGGGTGCGGGAGGACGAATCCGCCTGGCTGGTCGACCTTCTCGGCGTATGCGGCACAGCCCGGGACCACGCGGCCGATGGCCTCGCGGACCGTCCCGTAGTCGCTGCGGAAGTCGGCCCACGGGATGCGCCCGACCCCGGGGACCGTCGCCAGCGCCAGCCCGCAGACGACGTCGACCTCGGACCTCAGGTGCGGCGAAGCAGGGGTGAGCGGCCCTCGGGACGCATGGACCGCCGACATGGAGTCCTCGACGGTGACGCGCTGGTCACGGCCGCCGGTCCGGTCCCGTTCGCTGCGACCGAGCACGGGGAGGATGAGCGCGGTCCGCCCGCAGACGGCGTGCGACCGGTTCAGCTTGGTCGAGACCTGGACCGTCAGGTCGGCCCCGCGCATCGCCTCCTCGACGACGGCGGTGTCGGGAGCGGCGGACGCGAAGTTGCCGCCCATCCCGACGAAGACACGGGCCTTGCCGTCGCGTAGTGCGCGCACCGCGTCCACGGTGTCGAACCCGTGCTCGCGGGGCGGCTCGAAGTGGAACTCGTCGCGCAACGCGTCGAGGAAGTGGTCCGGGACCTTCTCCCATATCCCCATCGTCCGGTCACCCTGGACGTTCGAGTGCCCGCGCACGGGACACAGTCCCGCCCCCGGCTTGCCGATGTTGCCCTGCGCGAAGGCGAGGTTGGCGATCTCCTTGATCGTCGCGACGGCGTTGCGGTGCTGGGTGATCCCCATGGCCCAGCAGGTCACTGTCCGCTTCGAGGTGGCGAGCAGGTCGGCGGCCTGCTCGATGAGGGAGCGGTCCAGTCCCGTGGCGGCGTCGACGGCGTCCCAGTCCAACGCCCGCACGTGGTCCGCCCACGCGTCGAACCCGGTGGTGTGCTTGCGGACGAACTCCAGGTCGAGGACCGTGCCGGGTCGTCCGGCGGCCCGGGCGGCGTCCTCCTTGGCGACCAGGAGCGAGCCGAGCGCCTGGAACAGCGCGAGGTCGCCGCATACCCGGACCGGCAGGTGCAGGTCCGCGAGCTCGGTCCCGACCCCGGACAGCCCACGCGGCGTCTGGGGGTTGCGGAACCGGGCGAGGCCGGCCTCGGCGAGCGGGTTGACGGCGATGATCGTGGCCCCCCGGCGCTTCGCGATCTCCAGCGCGCTGAGCATGCGGGGGTGGTTGGTCCCGGGGTTCTGGCCGACGATGAGGATGAGCTCGGCGCTGTGGACGTCCTCGAGGCTCACGCTCCCCTTGCCGATGCCGATGACCTCGGCGAGGGCCACCGACGTGGACTCGTGGCACATGTTCGAGCAGTCCGGCAGGTTGTTGGTCCCGAACGTCCGGACGAACAGCTGGTAGAGGAAGGCCGCCTCGTTGGACGTGCGGCCGGACGTGTAGAAGATCGCCTGGTCGGGGTGGTCCAACGTGCGCAACGTCGACCCGACGAGCCGGAAGGCGTCCTCCCAGTCGATCGGCGTGTAGTGGCTGGCGCCCTCGTGCCGCACCATCGGCTGGGTGATCCGGCCCTGCTGGCCGAGCCAGTAGTCGGTGTGCGACTCCAGGTCGTCCACCGAGTGCGCGGCGAAGAACTCCGGACCGACCCGCAGCTTGGTCCCCTCCTCGGCGACCGCCTTCGCCCCGTTCTCGCAGAACTCGGCCGTATGCCGGTGGCCCGGGTCCGGGTCCGGCCACGCGCACCCCGGGCAGTCGAAGCCGTCGACCTGGTTGAGCTTGAGCAGGCTGCGCGTCGCGCGGCTCACGCCCATCGAGCGGACCGCGCGATCCATCGACACCCCGACCGCCGTGACGCCGGCGGAAGCGTCCTTCTGAGGCGTCACCTCGAGCTGCGACTCGTCGATGTCGTCGATCGGCGCCGGTTTGATCAGGGCCACCCGGCCACGGTACCCACGCCCGCTCGTCCCGGCGCGCCGGGTTCGACCGCCGCGGGTCAGCGTGGCCGAAGATCCGTCCACCCTCACACCCGCAGGAGACCGCCATTACGCCGGATCGAGCTCCCGGGCCCGGCAGCTCGAAGCCCTGGGCTTCCTCCAGATCAAGCTGGCTGCGGCCCAGCAAGTCCCTTGGACGGGGGGTTCGCCGTTCAGTCCTAGACGAGCAGGTGGTGCGAGTCAGTCCGACTTCTGCCGCTCCTCCGCAGACATGATGTGCAGGACCGCGTTGATGAGGCCGAGGTGGGTGAAGGCCTGGGGGAAGTTCCCGAGGTGCCGGCCGCTGGCGGCGTCGATCTCCTCGGCGTAGAGCCCGAGCGGGCTGGCCATCGAGAACAGCTTCTCGCAGAGACGCCGGGCGTTCTCGACCTCCCCGATGAGCGCGAAGGCGGACACCAGCCAGAAGGAGCAGATGGTGAAGGTGCCCTCCTCACCACTCAGCCCGTCGTCGGTGTGCTCGACCCGGTAGCGCAGCACCAGGCCGTCGTCGGTGAGCTCCTCGGCGATGGCGTGGACGGTGTTGCGGATCCGCTCGTCGTCCACCGGCAGGAACCCCACGAGGGGGATGAGCAGGGTCGACGCGTCGAGGGCCGAGCTCCCGTAGTGCTGGGTGAAGACGCCCCGCTCGTCGACCCCGTGGGCGAGGATGTCGGCCTTCATCTCGTCGGCGGCCGCCTGCCACTCCTTGGCCCGCTCGTGCTGCTCACGGACGCGGGCCAGCTTCGCGCCACGGTCAGCGGCGACCCAGCACATGACCTTCGACGAGGTGAAGTGCTTGGGTTCCCCGCGTACCTCCCAGATCCCACAGTCCGGCTCGGCCCAGTTCTTGATGGCCGCGTCGACGAACCGAGCGAGGATCGTCCACAGGCGGTCGTCCACTCGGTCGCGGGATCCCTTGTGCACCCACACCGAGTCGAGGATGGAGCCCCAGACGTCGTGCTGCTTCTGGTCGAACGCCCCGTTCCCGACGCGAACCGGGCGTGAGCTCTCGTAGCCGTCGAGGTGGTCTAAGAGCCGCTCCTCGAGCTCCCGCTCGCCGCCGATCCCGTACATGATCTGGACGTCGTCACCGACGCCGGCCACGTCGGCGATGAACGAGAAGAAGTCGTCGGCCTCCCAGTCGAAACCGAGGCGGCCCATCGCCCAGAGGGTGAGGGTCGAGTCCCGGATCCAGGTGTATCGGTAGTCCCAGTTGCGTTCGCCCCCAACGGTCTCCGGGAGAGAAGTCGTGGCGGCGGCGACCAGTGCACCGGTCGGCGCGAAGGTGAGGCCCTTGAGGGTCAGTGCGCTGCGCTCGAGGTGGATGCGCCACGGGTGGTCGGGGAACCGGCCACGCGCCAGCCAGTGCTGCCAGTGGTGCGCCGTCCAGACGAGGCGCTTGTAGGCGTCCTCGTGGGTGTGCGGGGGCTCGTACTGCGACCACGAGAGCGCGACGAAGTGGGTCTGACCCTCTTTCATCAGCGTCCGCGCCATAGCCCGGTGGCCCTCGAAGCCGAGCCGCATGTCGGTCGTCAGCCGCAGCCGGGGCGCGTACTCGCTCGGCTCGGTGACGGCGTCGTGATAGCCGTCGCCGTCAAAGGTCCAGATCGCCGGTTCCTGGCCGTAGTTGAGCATCGGGCTGCAGTCCAGGGACATCTGCACCTCGCCGTTGACGCAGCGCACCTCGCGCAGGAAGACGTGCTCGCAGTCGTAGTCGGTGGGCGCTCGGCGGTGGCTGTTGGACCGCGAGTTCTCGTGGTGCCACGGACCGATGAGGAGGCAGTCCCGGACGATGACCCAGCCCGTCGGCGTGCCCCAGCTGGTCTCGAGGATCATCGTGCCGGGCAGGTAGCGCCGGGCGGCGGGCACGCGGGCATCGGCCGGCCCCAACCGGAACCCGCCGGCGTCCCGGTCGAGGATCGACCCGAAGATCGAGGGACCGTCCATCCGGGGCAGGCACATCCACTCGACGTTGCCGCTCGGAGCGACAAGGGCGGTCACCTCGCAGTCCGACAGGAACGCGTACTCCGCGATCGGCGGGTACGAGGAGACGGTCGTCCAGTCGGTCTTCTCGATGTTGCCGTCCAAGGTCGTCGCCCTTCTCGGAGGGTGTGCTGCTCGAAGTGTGACGGCAAAGCGCCCGTGTCGTACAGAGGAGTCGTGCTAGACACCACGCCATGGCGGGTCGGGGGCGGCTTTCGGCGTGGGTTCGTCGTCACAGCGGCAGTCGTCGCGACGCTCGTGCTCGTCGTCGTGACAGTGGCCATGTTGCTGCTGCCGGCGGCCAGCCCGCGACGGCTCGTCACCGGCGCTCTGGAGGCCGGCGACCCGGCCTTCTACGCCGTCCCCACGTCGACGCCCGCCGCGCCACACGGACGGTGGTCCGGTCGGAGGAGCTGCTCTCGGTTCCCGACGGGTCGCGCGCGTGGCGCGTCCTCTACCACTCCACGGACCCCGCCGGCCGCGACACCGTGCTCTCCGGCATCGTCGTCGCCCCGGACTCCCCCGCGCCGGCGGCCGGGCGCGCCGTCGTCGGCTGGGGACATCCCACGACCGGCGCCGCGGCGAGCTGCGCCCCTCCAACGGCGTCGACCCGTACCTCCTCGTCGAAGGGCTGCCGGACCTCATCCGGGCCGGCTACGTCGTCGTCGCCCCCGACTACCCGGGTATGGGGTGTCCCAGCCCCGAGCTCCTACCTCATCGGACCAGCGGTCGCGGTGCCTCCTCGACGCCGTTCGCGCCGCGCATGAGCTACCGACCGGTGCGACGACCACCACCGTCCACTGGGGCCACTCGCAGGGCGGCCACGCCGTCCTCCTCGCCGCACTGCAGGCCGCGTCGTATGCGCCGGAGCTCATCGTCCGCGCCGCCGCAGTCGTCGCCCCGGCCGCCGACCTCGGGACTCTGCTCGACGACGACATCGGCGACGTCTCGCGAGTCACCATCGGGTCGTACGCCGTCGCGGCGTACCAGCAGGCCTACGCGGCGCAGTACCCCGGGCCTGGAGCTGACCAGCATCCTCACGGACGCCGGAGCGGCGGTCACCCAGACGATGGCCGGTCTCTGCCTGTTCGGCGACATCGACAAGCTGCACGCTCTGGCGACGCCGCTGCTCGGAAGGTACCTGCCCAGCGATCCCCGGACAACCGAGCCCTGGTCGGCCATCCTCGCCGAGAACACCCCTGGGGCACCGCCCGCGGGACTGCCGGTGTTCGTCGCGCAGGGCGGCGCCGACACCCTGGTGATCCCCAGTGCGACGGAGGGCTCCGCGGCGGCGTCGTGCCGTGGGGGTGGGCGGATGACCTTCCGCCTGTACCCCACCGACACCCACGGGACGATCGCCAACACCGCGATGCCCGACGTGCTGACGTTCCTGGCGAAGGGGCTGGCCGGCACCCCCGCGCCCAGGTACGTGTTGACGCATCGCGCTACGTTCCTGTGAAGATTCAACAACGATGCGACTACTGGTCGATTCGGCCCTACCCTGGGCGGGTGCCGCGGTCAGGGGCTGGCTTGTCACGGGACCACTCGGTCCTGTTCTACGACCATGCCCGGCACGCCGTCGATCAGCTGGCCGACTACGTCGCCGAGGGGCTCTACGCCGGTGAAGCGGTCATCACGGTCCTCATGCCGGCGCACGCCCATACCCTGGGGGCGGCTTTGCAGCAACGAGGAGTCGACGTCGAGCGGGACCAGGACGAGGGACGGCTGTTCCTCCTCGACGCCGGCGAGACCCTGAGCACCTTCCTCGTCGACGGAGTTCCGGACCGACAGCTCTTCGCGCAAGGGGTCGGCACCCTGCTGTCCGGCCTCAACGAGAGTGGGCGTCGGGTTCGAGCGGCCGGCGAGATGGTCGCGCTGCTCTGGGCCGAGGGCAACGTCACCGGGGCTCTGGCGCTCGAGGCGGCTTGGAACCGGCTGGCCGACGACCTGGACTTCGACCTGCTCTGCCCCTACCCCGCCACCGTCCTCGACGGCGGCCGGCTCGACGTCGTCGGACGGCTCTGCGCGCTGCATACCGACGTCGTCGCCCCGGAGACGTATGCATCGGGCCCGGACCGTCTCGTCGCGCCCGGTCTCACGACCGGCGTCTTCGTCCCGGCGCCCGAGGCGGTCGGCGCCGCCCGGCGCCTCGTGGCCCTGGCGCTGGCCGACTGGTCCGCGCAGCGGGGCCGGCCGCTCGACGAGCTCCTGGTCGCCGACGCGTGCCTCGTCGCCTCGGAGATGGCGGCCAACGCCGTGACCCACGCGCGGTCCGCGTTCGAGGTGACCGTCACCTGTTCCGAGAACTCGGTCCGGGTCTCCGTGTCGGACGTCGCCCCCGGCACCGTCGAGGAGCACCACGGCCGGCTGCTCGACCTCGGTGGCCGCGGCCTGACCATCGTCTCCGACGTCGCCGACCACTGGGGCTGTGAGACCGTCCCGGGCGGGAAGGTCGTCTGGGCCGAGCTCCTGACCGGCCAGCCGGTGACGCTCTGACCGACTGGGACGGTGCGAGCTACCGGCGCGTCAACACGGTGCAGCAGTGGCTCGCTCGTCGTGCGCTGGACGACGTGGACCTGACGGGGGTCACCAGCCTGCTCGACGTCGGCTGCGGCGACGGCCGCGTGACGCAGTCGCTCGCCCAGCGGATCCCGGACGGGCGGTGCGTCGGCATCGACCCGTCACCGGGGATGATCGCCGTCGCGCCGGCCTCGGGCAACCTGACCTTCGAGGTCGATGCGGTCGGGACGATGAGGTTCGACGACGAGTTCGACCTCGTCGTCTCGTTCAACGCCCTGCACTGGGTGACCGACCAGCGGCGCGCGCTCTCCGCTGTTCGGGCGGCCCTGCACGTCGGCGGGCGGGCGGTGCTGGTGTTCGTGTGTGGGGGTCCGCGGCCCAGCGTCGAGGACGTCGCGATGTCGGTCACGGCGACGCCGCGCTGGGGTGAGTCGTTCGGGGGGTTCTCCGCGCCGTTCGTTCACCCGGAACCCGAGCAATGGCAAAGGGATGCGACGTCGGTGGGACTTCGGGTGGACGACGTCCGCGTCGACGACCTGTCGTGGGACTTCGGGTCGCGTGAGGCGTTCACCGAGTGGTGTGCGGTGGGGTTCGGAGGGTGGACGGGGCACCTGGCGGCGGAGGAGGGTTCGGCGTTCGTGGCACAGGTGGTCGACGCCTACGCCGAGGCGACGGGTTCGGACCAGGTGTTCCGGTTCATGCAGCTGGTCGGACGGCTGACGAACGCCTGACCCGTCGCCGTGGAGCGAAGGCGCCGTACCAGCGACACTCGCTTCGTTCAGCACTCCACCGCCGGGGCCTCCTGGGGAGGGAAGTCGGTGCGGTGACCCCGACGTCGCTCCCCGCAGAGGTATGTCGAGCCGGCTACGTCACGGTGAGGAGGAGCAAGCGGTCGTCGCCGGCGGATGCCCGTCGCCCGCGTCCGCCCGACGGTCGCCTCGGGCGGAATCCCGGGCTCACGCGGTCTGCTCCATCGGACAGGAGGGCGGCAGCGCTCGGCTTTCCGCGCGCCACCGCACCACTGAGGACGAGTGAGCCCCGCTATGAGGTCTCGGCCATGACCGACGACGGGGCGGGGGCGCTCTGGGGCCGGGCCGCGACGGCCAGGTCGGGCCGCTGCCGCGCCGCGCACACGACCGACACGAGCAACGCGCCGACGGTCCAGCCGACCAAGGTCAGACACGGGCCGACCACGTCGCCCCCGCCGCCGAGAAGGAGCCGTCCCGCCGGCGCCACGAACTGCGGGAGCGGGAGGACTCCGTTCAGCGTCTGCAGGGTCGCCGGCGCGGTCTCGATGGGCACCAGCCCACCGAACGCCGCCACCTGGATCGCGACGACGGCGATGCTCACCATGCGCCCGACGCCGCCGAACACGGCCACCAGCGCCTGGTTGGTGGCGGCGAAGGCCGCAGCGACCTCGGACCTGCCACCGAGCGCGGCGACGATCGAGCCGGTCAGGGCCTAGCGGCTGTACGGTCCACGGCCGGTTCCGGCTCGAAGCTGACCGGTGCTTCGAACGCCGCCTTGCGGGCAGCACGTCGGAACGCGCCGAGGACCGCCGGTCCGACGAGCAGGATCACCACCGCTGTCGTCGCGGCCCGACCGGTGTCCCACCCCAGCGACGTCGCGGCGTCGAACAGGAGGTAGCGATGCCACTGTTCGGAGAAGTCGGCGCCCGGGAGGTAGGCGATCGAGCTGCCCGGGTCGAGGGAGAAGGGCCAGAACGACAGGTTGAGCAGGAAGCCGAACAGGTAGCCGGCGACTGCCCCGTAGACCGCGAGCATGACGATCTCGGCCCTGCCGCGCACCCGAGGCAACAGTCCGGCGATCAGCCCCACCCAGGCCGCCCCGAACATCTGGTAGGGCAGCCAGGGTCCGACTCCCCCGGTGATGATGGCGGAGGCGAACAGGGTGGTGCACCCCAGGACGACCCCGAAGCCGGCGCCGAAGACCCGTCCGGCGAGGATGATCGTGAAGAAGACGGTCTCGATCCCGGCCGTGCCGGCGCCGAGGGGCCGGAGCGCCGCACCGATCGCCGACAGGACGCCGAGCATGGCCAGGGCCTTGGCATCGATCCCGCCCTCGGCGACCTCCGCGAGGACCACGGCCAGGACGACGACGAGCAGCACGCCGAACATCAGCGGCGCTGTCTGCGCGCTGCCGAAGGCGCCGGGCTCGACGACGAACGGCCACGTGAAGGCGACGATGCCGAGGAACGACGCCATCGCGATGGCCAGGGCAGAGCGGGGTCGGAGCCGAACGGCCTTGACTCGGAGAGTAACTCGCGCCTCTCCAGCACTGGTCCGGCTCACGAGCGCACCAGGTGGAGGGAGCGGGCGACCTGGTCGACGGTGAGGTACGGCAGCGGCGCCAGCACCTTGGCGACCTGCGGTGCGAAGGCCGGCGACGCGACGATGACCTCCGTGGTGTCACCGTCGGCGACGATCTCGCCCTCGGCCATCACGACGACGCGGTCGGCCGCCCCGGCGACGAACTCGACGTCGTGGGTGCTGACGACCACGGCTCGTCCCGCCGCGGCCAGGTCAGCGAGGATGCGTGACAGCGCCTCCTTGGCGGCGTAGTCGAGGCCTCGGGTCGGCTCGTCGAGGAACAGCACCGGGGGCGACGCCGAGAGCTGGACGGCGAGGACGAGGGCGAGACGCTGCCCCTCGGACAGGTCGCGCGGGTGGCCGTCGTCGGCGATGCCGGGCGCGAGCCCGTCGAGGATGTCGCGCGCTGTCGGTCCGCCCACGGTGGGGACGGGGCCGACAGCCAGGCTCGACGCGTCGTGGCCGGCCTGGTCCAGCTCGGCCGCGACGGTGTCCCGGTTGAGCAGGTCGGCCGGCGTCTGCGGGACCATCCCGACGAGCCGGCGCGCGCCGACAGTGCCGAGGGCCTGTGGGTCGTGGCCGTCCACCTGGACACGGCCCCCTTGCCGCCGCCCGGAACCCTGGAGGGCCCAGAGCAGCGACGACTTGCCTGAGCCGTTGCGGCCCATGAGCGCGACCACCTCGCCGCTGCGGAGGGTGAGGTCGACCTCCCGGACGGCGACGAGCTCGCCGTAGCGGACCACGACCCCGGTCGCGGACAGAACAACCCGACCGGCGGGTGGTTCGGGCCGGACCGGCGGCGGAGGGCCCAGCCCGTCAAGCCGTTGGCGCAGGTCCGGGGCCTGCCGCCGCGCGTCGCGGACCGACAACGGCAGCGGGGACCAACCGGCCAGCCGGCCCAGCTCGACGACGGGCGGCGCGATGCTCGTCGAGGCGAACATCGCGGCCGGAAGACCGTCCTGGACGGACCCGTCACCCGGCAGGTGGATCACCCGGTCGGCGAACTGGGCGACCCGCTCGAGCCGGTGCTCGGCGAGGACGACAGTGACCCCGAGGTCGTGGACGAGCCGGGTGACGGCGGCGAGGACCTCCTCGGCCGCCGTAGGGTCGAGGGCCGAGGTGGGCTCGTCGAGCACGAGGATCCGCGGGTGCGCGGTGAGCACCGACCCGATCGCCACTCGTTGCTGCTGACCGCCGGAGAGCTCGAGCAGCGGCTCGGCCCGCAGCTCGGCGAGCCCGAGCAGGTCGAGCGTCTCCTCCACGCGCTTGCGCATCACCTGCGCCGGCACGGCCAGCTGCTCCATGCCGTAGGCGAGCTCCTCCTCCACCGTGTCCGTCACGAACCCGGCCAGCGGGTCCTGCCCGACGACGCCGACAACGTCCGCGAGCTCGCGCGGGGGGTGGTGCGCCGTGTCGCGACCGTCGACCACCACTCGGCCGGCGAGCGTGCCGCCGGTGAAGTGCGGGACGAGCCCGTTGATGGTCCCGAGGAGGCTCGACTTGCCGCTGCCGGTGCGCCCGACCACCAGGCAGAGCTCGCCCTCCTCGATGGTGAGGCTCACGTCGCGCAGCACCGGCCGCCCGGCGTCGACGTAGGTGACGGTGACCCGGTCGAAGGTGATCACGCACGCACCGGCTCTCGGACCGGGGGCGCGACTGGTCGGGACGTCCGGGTCGACCGGACCGGTGGTGGCGCGACCACCGCCGGCAGCGCGGCGAGGAGGACGGCCAGGGTGGGGACGAGGGGCAGCGTCGGCCACGCCAGAGGGCTGACCACCGGGGTGAGGTTCAGCGGGTCGTAGCTGCTGGTCACGAAGAACACCACGGCGGTAAGCACGCCGCACCCGGCGACGACCCACTCCGGCCACCACCACGGGTCGGGACGGTACGTCGTCCGCGTCACGCGCCGGCTGCCCAGGACGAGGCCCGACACGCAGAGGACCGCCCCCACGGCGAGCGAGGGCAGCCCGAGCAGGCGGGGCGCGGTTCCGTCGAGCAGGCCGTAGGCGCCCGCGCACATGCCCAGCAGCCCCGCCACGAGCAGCCCGCCGGTGAGCCGCCGGGTCCTCGGCGTGTCCGTGCCCTGCCGTCCGTACCCCCGCGAGTCCATCGCGGCGGCCAGCAGCAGCGACCGGTCGAGGGCGTCCTCAAGCACCGGCATGAGGATCCCGCCAAGGGCGCGCAGGCCCTTCTCCGACCCGGCCCGGAGCCGGCGGGCGTTCCGCACCCGCTGGATGCTCTCGACCAGCTGCGGCGCGATGCTGATGGCGACGACGAGGATGATCCCGAGCTCGTACAGGGCGCCCGGCAGCGCGCGCAGCGCGCGCCGAGGGTTGGCCAGGGCGTTGGCCGCTCCGATGCAGCACATCAGGGTGCCGAGACGCAGCCCGTCCACGGCGGCCGCCAGCACCGCCTCGAGGGTCACCGGACCGAGCACCTGGATCCCCGCATACCAACCGGGCGTATGGAGTGCCGGCAGATCGAACAGCACGTGGTCCCCCAGCGAGACCGGCGCCGCGAAGACCACGCGGAAGGCGATGCGGACCACCATGATGACGCCGGCCAGTGCCAGGTAGTACTTGAACGCCCTGGCCCACGGCGCCCGGGTGCGGCGGGAGCTGACGACGAGCCCGAGCACGCCGAGGACGAGGACGAGCAGCAGCGGGTTGGTCGTGCGGCTCACCGCGACCGCGAGTCCGATCGCCCAGACCCACCAGGCAATCGGATGCAGCGCACGCGGGATCCGCGCCGCTCCGTGAGGCCGCAGGTACGCCACGATCGAGTGTCGCCTAACCCATGGTGCGCCGGCGACGCAGGGCCATCACCGCGGCGGCCGCACCGAACGCGACAAGGAGGACCATCGCGGTGACCGCCGGCCAGGGCGAGCCGGTCGACGTCTCCGCGGCGGTAGGGGCGGCTCGCACGTCGGTGATCGGCAATCCGGTTCCGGTCGACGTCCCCGACGGGACCGCGGAGGTGCTCGAGGCGGCCGCGTCGCTCGACGTCGCCGACGCGTCCGAAGCCGCCGACGTGGTGGGTGATGACATGGTGGATGACGACGTGCTGCCCGTCGTCGTGCCCGGTGTCGCCGTCGCCGCACCGGCCTTGGGTGCCGGGGCGGATGCGGTGGAGGGTGCCCGGCCGCCGGTCGACCCGCCGGTGCCGGTGCCGCCTCCCGTCCCGCCTCCGGTGCCACCTCCCCCAGTGCCGCCGCCGCCTCCGGTGCCTCCTCCGGTGCCGCCGCCACCCGTGGTCGTGGTCGTCGGTACCGGTGCCACGGGCGCGGGCGCGGTGGCACGGACGGAGGCCGGCGAGAACGACGGCCCGCCGCTCGTGCCGTCGGAGCCGGTGGCGCCGTAGACCCAGGCGTCGACGCTGCCCGCCTTGGGCCGGTAGCTCACCGCACCGAGCTGGCTGTAGGACCAGCCGGACTGCCCGGGGTCGGAATGCCAGTAGGACCAGTACCGGGTGGCCGGCGGTGTCACGATGCACGGGTCGGCGGACGCAGTGGGCAGGCCCTTGATCCGGCAGACGAACCCAGGACC
The DNA here is from genome assembly GCF_036559105.1 of Lapillicoccus sp. Taxonomy (GTDB): domain Bacteria; phylum Actinomycetota; class Actinomycetes; order Actinomycetales; family Dermatophilaceae; genus Lapillicoccus. The sequence continues at coordinate 35,794 of NZ_DATBTV010000049.1, forward strand.
GTCGTGTGCCGTTCCCACCGAGGGGAACCCGGCGGAGTGGAGGGCCTCGAACCCGGTCGTCGGGGTCGGGTCACAGCCCCGTTCGAGGCCACCGCCGAAGGGGCGGAAGTCGACCACGACGACGACACCGGTACTCGGCGTGCAGGCCCCGGGGTCCGCGAGAGCGGGTGCCGCCCCGGCGCCGACGAGACCCGCCGCGGCGACGGCCAGAGCCGTCAGCACCCGAGGCAGGAAGCGTCCGCACCTGGTCACCGGCGGCCGCCGCCTGCGGTCATCCGTCGGCCGACGAGCAGCAGCAGCCCGGCGAGGAGAAGCAGCACGCCCACCACCACGATGAGACCGGCCGGAGTGCCGGTCGACGCCAGGCCGCCGCTGGCGGCCACCGTTCCGGCCGGGGTGGAGCCCCCGCTGGGTGTCGACGACGCCGACCCGGTGGACGTCGGCGGGGTCGTGGCGCTGGTCGAGCTGGTCGTGCCCGACGGATCAGGGGTGGTGCTCGTCGTCGTGGTGGTCGGCGACGTCGTGGTCGTCGTGGTCGTCGTGGTCGCGGTGGTCGTAGGTGGCGCCGGGTCGACCGGAGTGACCGGGTCGACGAGCGTCGTGAGGAACGCTCCGGCGAGGGCGGGCACCGCTTGGGTCGTCGCGCGGGTCCGGGTGCCGTCGTCACCGGCTTCGGTCGGCGACACGTCGAAGCCACCATCGGGACGCTGCAGACCGACGAGGAACCCGAACGCGGCCTGCGCCCCGTTGACGGAGCCGGCCGGGGTCGAGCCACCGGCGATGGCCGCGAGGGCGGCCGCCTTCGCGGACGTGGCTGCGGCGGCCGCCTTCGTCCCGACGTACCCGCCTCGGTCGAGGAGGGCGAGCACCGCCTGGGTCGCGAGACCCGTCGAGTTCGAGTTGACCCCCGCCGCACCCGACCAGCCGCCGCCGGCGCTCTGTGCGGTGCGCAGGTACTCCCAGCCGCGGGCGACCGAAGCCTGGCCGCTGGGCTGCAGGCTGAGGGCCTGAACCGCATACCCGGTCGTGTCGACCTCCGAGGTGCACGCAGCCCCCGGCGCGATGAGCACGCTGGAGAACCCGCCGTCGGCGCACTGGAGCTGTCCGAGCCTCGTCAGCGCCGCAGCCGGGACCGCGACGCCCGCGCGGCCGAGGGCCAGCACGGCGAGGGCTTGCGACACACCGGAGTACGCACCGCGGAAGTCGCCGGCTGCGGTGCACGCGTCGAACGCGTTCGGGTCGGGGTTGCCGGTCGTGCAGACGTTTCCCGTGAGAAGGGCCAGCAGGTCGACACCACCGAACGCCGACGGATCCTGCCCCGTCGACTCCGCGAGGACGGCGAGCTTGCCGGCCGCGCCGCTGTAGGGCCCGCCGGCGGCACCGGTCTGGTCGACGTAGTCGCCGACGTGGGCGCGCAGGTAGCCGACGACCTTGGCCAGCGTCGCGTCCTGGCTGTTCGCGCTCGCCAGGGCCAGTGCCAGGTCTGCCGTCAGGCCGTAGTCCACGAACGTCACGGTGCCGCCCTGACCGTCGTCGAACGACGACTCCAGGTGGGTTCCGTCGGTCAGGCGGCCGACGAGGTACGCGGCCCCGGTCACGGCGTGCGCCGAGGCTCCGAGGTCGTGCAGCAGGGTCGCATACGAACGCCCGACGATCCCACCCACCACCTGCGCCGTCGCACGCACGTCGGAGGAGTCGTTGGCGCTGTCGATGTCGAACCCGCCGTCACCGTTCTGGGCGCCGGCGAGGAAGGTCAGGGCCTTGGCGATCTGGGCCGAGTGGTCGCCCGCCGAGAGCCGCAACGCCTGCACGGCGAGTGCCGTGGAGTTGGTGCTGTGAGCGGGCTCGCTGCCGGATGGCGCGAACCCCGGGAAGGCGCCGTCGGCGAGCTGGGTGCGCGCCACCCAGGCGATCCCGCGTGCCGTCGCGGCCGCCGCGGCGTCCCCTGGCACGAGGGTGAGGGCCATGACCGCGATGGCCGTGCTGTCGACGTCGGAGGCGGCTCCCCCCGACGGGATGAGGCTGGGCCAGCCGCCGTCGGCGTCCTGCAGGCCGAGCAGGTACGCGGCCGCCGGCGCGACGACGGCGTCCCCGGCACCGCCGCGGACCTGGCCGATGAGGCCGAGGGCCTGCTTGAAGACCGAGGAGCTGCCGGCGTAGCTGCCCGCCCCAGCGCAAGGGGACTGGCTGATCGGCGTGGTGCTCGTGCAGGTGGCCTTGGCCAGCTCCGCGACGAGGTCATGGCCGGCGAAGCGGTGCGGGTCGCGTCCGGCGACCTTCGCGAGCAGCGCCAGCTTCCCGATCGAGCCACCGTCGACGAACCCGGTGCCGATGCCCGTCCACGAGATGACGTCCGTGCCGGCGTGGTCCTTGCCGTTGGCGGCGAGGAAGTCGACGAGCTTGCCGTATGCGGCGTCCTTCCCCCCCTGTGCGGCGAGGGCCAAGGCGCCGTCGATGGTCAGGCCCCAGTCCGCCTGCCCGAGACCGAACGGGTCGTAGTAGTGGCCGTCGACCAGCTGGGCCGGCGCGGTGAGGTAGGCAGCGGCCCGCTGCGGGTCAGGTCCGGTCGGTGCGGCCGACGCCTGGTGCGCGCCGACGAGCAGCGCCGAGCCCATGCCGATGGCCGCGAGCGCGGCGAGTGAGGTACGCCGGCGGCGGTGGGTGGGGCGGGTGGCCGGCACCGGCATGGGATCGCTCCTCGAGCGGTTCGGACGTCCGCAGCCGGTCAGAGGCCCGAGACCAGTCGACACCCGCTGGTCCACGGACCACAGGGCGACCGCTCGGAACTCCCATCGCAGGCCACGACGATGTCTGTCGGAGTCTTTGCGACCGTGCGGTAATCCGGCTCGAGACCTTGCGACCTCTCACGGCTGCGGGACAGCGCCGGACTCACACCGGCTTCCCCACACGGCAGCAGAGCTGGATCCGGAAGGGGACCGGATCCGGGGCCGAACCTATCCTCCGCTTCGCGACCGCGTCAACGCGGCCCGGCGCGGTCCACCGAGCGGACTCGGGACGGCGGCGCGAGGAGGTCGCCTACGCTGGACGGATGGCCCGCGTCCTCGTCACGGGGATGTCCGGAGCCGGTAAGAGCACGCTCCTGGCGAGCGTGGCGGCCCGCGGCCACCTCACGGTTGACACCGATGACGAGGGCTGGCATCGGCCCGACGGTCGGTGGGTCGAGTCTCGGATGGACGAGCTGCTCGCCCGCCACCCGACCATCGCGGTCTCGGGGACGGCCGACAACCAAGGCCTCTTCTACGACCGGTTCGAGCACGTGGTCTACCTCTACGCCCCGGTCGACGTGCTGCTCGCCCGGGTGGCGACCCGCATCGCCAACCCGTACGGCAACTCCCCCGAAGACCGGGCGGAGATCGTCCGCAACGTCACTGACGTCGAGCCTCGCATTCGAGCCGGGGCTACGGTCGAGCTGGACGCGCGCCGCGCCAGCAGCGAGCTCGCCGTCGAGCTGGAGCGACTGCTCGGCCCCCGCTGATGCCGGCGTCCGGCGGCTGGCCACCTGGAGCGCGAGTCAGTGGCCATGACGGGCGGCTTGTTCCGGCACTCGACTTCGGCCAATCAGCGGACCTGGGCTGAGCGACAGGGTAGGACTGGTCCTGCGCCCGGGGGCGTACCGGCTGGATGGTCGCGAGGCCGCCCCGACCCCTGGGAGTACCCCCGTGACCGAGCCCCTGCCCCGCCGCACCGTTCTGCGAGGACTGACCACCTCGGCCGTGGCCGCGGCGGCAGTGCCCTGGATGACGGCGCCGGCCTCCGCGAAACCCCAGGACCGGCTGACCGACTGATCGGACTTCGGCCGCAAGGTGGCCTCGGCGTTCGACGCGCTGCCCAACGTCGCCGGGGCGCTCTCCTCTTCAGTGCCGACCAGGTGAGGGAGCGGGTGTTCGCCCCCCGCCGGAATGACGGATGCGCGGATCCTCGGCGACCCACGGGGCCAGGTGGAGGACTACGCCACCGGCAAGGCGTTCGACCTGCGCGGAACGGTGGTCTCGGTGCCGTTCGCGCCGATGGGTGCCTACGGTCCGTCCGGTGGGGCGATGGTGAGCGTGAGCGACATGGCGGCCTGGGTCCAGCTACAGCTGCGCCGGGGCCGCTCGGTCTCGGGTCACCAGGTCGTGTCGGCGGCCAACCTGGCCGAGTGCTACGTACCGCACGTCGACGTGCCGGCCGGCCTGCCGGGTTCCCTGTCGATGAGCTACGGAATGGGTTGGAACGAGGTGAAGTACGCCGGCTGCACCCGCCTCATCGCGCATGGCGGTGCCATCGACGGGTTCAACACCTTCATGGCGTTCTTCCCGGAGCACGACCTCGGCCTCGTCGTCACGACCAGCCTCAACACCATGGTCAGCGGCGATCTCTGGCCGTTCTACTCACTCTCCCTGCTCCTTGCCCAGCGGTTCGGGATCAACCCCGCCGGTCCACAACAGGTTCTCGACTCGAACGCGACCCGGATGGCCACGCTGGTCGGTCTCGCCCGGCAGGCTCGGCCGGCGGACCTGAAGCTGACCGAGCCCTGTCTGGGGTACTACGAGCTGTTGGTCCGTCGTTCGTCAGGGCCGTGAGCTGCAGCTGCGGATCGGCCCTCGCGTGTTCGGCCTCCAGGGCCTGCCTGACGGTAGCGACGTCGTCTCCAGCGGTGCGGGGTCACCCTTCCCCTCCGGCTGGCCAAGGAGGCCGACGGCACGCCGCACATCGAGATCACGGGCGTCGAGACCGTGCGCCGCACGACCGGCCTGTAGGACCGGTCCGACCGCCTCACGAAAGCCGGCGGCCCGCGCCATCCCCCGGCGTAGGGATGACTCTTGGGGCACAACGACGGTCGTCATACTTGGCCCTGGTTTCGATGCCGGAGGCGAGTGCAGGCCGGTTGACGAGGGAGATGGCGCGATGACGGGGTCCACGAGTCCTGGCCTCAGCGAGCTGGTAGGCGTCGAACCGGGGTCGTTCGCCATGGGATCCGTGGACTTCTACCCCGACGAGGCGCCGGTGACGGAGGTCTCGGTGGAGGCGTTCCGCATCGAGCGGCACCCGGTCACCAACGAGCAGTTCGGGCGGTTCGTCGAGGACACCGGTTACGTGACGGTCGCCGAGCGACCGCTCGACCCCGCCGACTTCCCCGGCGCGGACCCCGAGGTCCTGCTCCCGGGCGGGCTGGTGTTCGCGCCGACTCCGGAGCCGGTGCCCCTGAACGACTGGACGGCCTGGTGGCACTGGCGCCCGGGTGCTCGGTGGTGCGAACCGGGCGGACCTGGCACCGGGCTGGCCGGACGTGAGCACCACCCGGTCGTGCTGGTCGCCTACGAGGATGCCCTCGCCTATGCGCGCTGGGCCGGCCGTGACCTGCCTACCGAGGCGGAGTTCGAATTCGCTGCTCGCGGCGGCAGTGACGGCACCGTGTACGCCTGGGGCGACGAGCCGCGTCCCGGTGGACGGTTGATGGCCAACACGTGGCAGGGCCGGTTCCCGTATCTCAACGCCGGAGCGGACGGGTGGGTCGGCACCTCGCCGGTGGGGACCTTCCCGGAGAACGGGTACGGCCTGGTCGACATGATCGGCAACGTCTGGGAGTGGACCTCCACGTACTACGTCGCCGGACCCGACCGGTTCTCGGCGGCGGGCACCGGTGCCGTGACGGGCCCCGGCGACGCGCATACGACTGATGCCTGTTGCGCACCGTCGGCCGCCGCAGTGCGACCCGGGCTCACGCAGGACGAGCTCGCCGCGCGGTCGATCGCGCCCGGCGAGACCCAGCCCCGTCGAGCCCTCAAGGGCGGCTCGCACCTGTGCGCTCCGGAGTACTGCCTGCGCTACCGCCCGGCGGCACGGTCCCCCCAGTCGGTCGACTCGGCCACGACCCATATCGGGTTCCGCTGCGTCGTCCGTTGACCGGGAGGCCGGCGCAGTGCTGGCCGGGCGAACCGCCGCCGATAGCGATGACGACGTCGTCGGTCACGATGGCAGTTGCTCACCGGCATGCTCGGCCACCATGTACGAGGCGTACCAGTCCGGCCAGTTCTCGTCGGCCTGCCCGATCCGCTTCTCGTGCTCCCCGTGGGCCGCCGCCGCGCGGCGGAGCGCGCTCGCAAGGTCCGCCGCCGAGGTGAACCCGGTCTCTGCGTCGACCCGGCCGGGTAGCCGGGTGGTGACCTCCTGCAGCAGCCAGCCGTTTCCGTCCGGGTCCCTGAAGGTGGCGAAGGAGCTGTAGCTGGCGTGATCGGGAGCCGGTCCGCTGACCCGACCGCTCAGGTTCTCACCCTGGAACTGAGCACCCGGCGTTCCGGGGTAGAAGACCTCGCTGACGTCAACACCCCTGGCGACGAGCTCGTCACGAGCGGCTCGGACGTCGGAGACGATCAGGTAGACACCCGGTGACGAACCGGGTGTGGCCGAGGTGATCTTCGAGCCGAACTGGACTGAGCAGCCGGAACCGGGTGGGGTGAACTGCACGACGCGGAACCCGTTGTCGAACGGGAAGTCGGCGTCGAGCCTCCACCCGAGCTGCCCGTAGAACTCCTTTGCGCGGTCCACGTCGGAGACAGGAATGACCACCACCTCCAGCTTCACATCGACGTTGTCGCTGCTCGCGGTCCCGCTTGCATCGTTGTCGGCCTCGGTCGTGCTCATGCCATCCTCCCTTGTTGTGTCGTTAACCCATCTCGGGCGTTGACGGCTGCGATCCCCGCGAATCGTCCCGTTACCGGCCCCGGTCGGAGGATCCCTAGGTCCCACGCCCGTGGCTCACACCGGTGGACGTGGTGGCGCACGAAGGGCTCCCCTGGCGTACCTGGGAGCCAGGTGGGTTCACGTCTCGAGGCTCCTCGGGCATCGACATGATCGCAAGGCCCTCGTCGACCTGGACCGACCCATCACCTCTCGCGTTCTGCACCGTGCCAGGCGGCGAATTTGCTGACCTGCGCCGAGGTACCTCAGGACGGCTTGAGGAATCGTAGGTAACACGCGGCGAATACCAAGACGATTCCCACGTTCACCATCAGCCGTTCCCAGCCGTGGTCTCTGAAGAACAGGAGGTCCACCCCGACCACGACGATGATCATCGCTATGGCGTAAAGCAGTCCGACCATCGGCCTTCTCACCTACGTCCTCCGCAACCAGCCGGTTTGGCTGTCAACGCCGACTCGCCAGGTGTAGCGCGAAGTCGAGGCTAGCCGTGTTTGCTGGATACGCCCTGTGGGGAGTGGCGATTCGACAGCCGTCGTCAAACCCGACCTCGAGCTCCTCAAGCGAACACACCACCGTCCGACCTACAGGACACCAGTGGCCTTGATCTCGGCCACCAACGGTTTGAGCGCGCTGGACCCACTCTCCGTTGAAGGGGATCAGGTACCCGGTCACGAGTCCTCCTCTTCCGGACGGCTTTCGGGGCGCCCCCGGCGACATCCCCTACCCGGACAACGAACGACAGCGTCCCGATCGCGACCGGGGGCTTGGGTGGGAGGTCGACCTCACCGATCGGAGCCGGACCCCAGCCCTCACGCGTGAGCGGCGTCGAGGGCCGCCTGGAGACTCTGTTGGTAGCCCTCGCTGGTGTATGTCGCGCCGCTCACCGTGTCGATCTGTGCCGACTGGGCCTGAAGCGCCTCCTGACGGAGGATGGGCGCGGCCGAGGCGCTGATCTGCACCGAAGTCCGGTTGCTGTTCGTCAGCTGCACCGCCACGACGTCGGTGATCTTGGGGCCGGAGAGGGCGACCTGCACCTGAACCGGACCGTACCGCGTCGACACCGTGGGGCCGGTGACATGTCGGTTGGACGGGGTCGGGGCGGACGGCGAGGGCACCGATCCCCCGGCGGACGTGGACGAGGGCGCCGAGGGCGACGCCGACGTCGAGTCTCGGGTCGGGCGTGCGGTCGACGTCGACGAGGGTGCGGGACTGTTGCCTGCGACGCTGGTCTCAGACGGTCGGTCGCCCGCGTTCCAGGCAAGAACCAACGCCCCGACCCCCACGGCGGAGGCCGCAACGGCGGTCAGCGGCCTCACCAGGTGAACCGTTCCGCATGGATCTGGGCAGGAGGCACTCCGGCCCGACGCAGGCTGCGCCTGACCAGGTCCATCCATACGGCGGGTCCGCAGACGTACACGTCTTGACTCCGGGGATCGCCCACCAGCAGCCTGAGGCGGTCCGCATCGTCCGACCCCCGCATGCCGGCCGGGAACCACGACCCCGGTACGGGCAGCCCCGTCAGCAGGTGGCATCGGTGCCCGCCGCGCCGGGCGAGGGTGACGACCTCGTCGCGAAGCACCAGCTGGTCCTCGGTGTCGGCGCGGTAGAGGACGGTGACAGCACCCGGCTCGGCGGCGTGGTCCCGGACCATCTCTTCCAGTAGCGCCCGCACGGGGGTCACGCCGATTCCCGCGGCTATCAACAGAACCCGCGAACGCGTCCGTCTACGACTCGTGAACGCCCCGTACGGACCTTCGATGAGCACGCGCGTACCCGGTCGTAGCTCGGCGAGGGCGCGAGAGTGGTCTCCGAGGTCGCGCACGGTCAGCCGCAACCGGTGACCGTCGGGTCGACGCGAGAGGGACCACGGGTGGGCGAACGCCCACAGTCCAGGCGCGAGGAACCGCCAGTTCAGGTACTGTCCGGCCCGCGCGTCGAGCTGGGCCAGGTTGCGGCCACTGACCCAGACCGACCACGTGTCGGGACCCTCCATCACGACCTGGTCGACACGCAGTCGGTGATGGATGCTGCGGAAGACAGGGACCGCCACCCGCCACCAGATCACGGCCCCGGCGGTGATGACGTACAAGCCGACCCAGTAGATGCGCACCGTCGGCGACGCGGACAGGTCGGAGCCGGTCGACAACTGGTGAGGGACCGCCAACGCGACGGCGGCGTATGCCGTCAGGTGGACCAGGTGCCATCTCTCGTAACCGACGGCGCGGACGGCGGCGCGCACCGAGGTGACCGCGATGACGACGAGAAGCGCGGTCGCGGCGTTGGCCGTCAGCATGTCCGGCACGTCGCGCAGCATCCGGAAGGGTTCGACGGCCCAGCCGGTCGACGCGCTCAGGCCGTCGCGGGCCGCATACCCGACGACCAGGGCCTCGACGTGGACCAGCACGAGCGGCACCGTCACCCGGCCCAACACCCGGTGCGCCTTCAGGGCCCGGTCGTTGCCGTAGACCCGGTCCACCCACGGCAGCCGGGCGGCGAGCAGCAGCTGCAACAACAGCAGGTTCACCGCGACGAGGCCCGTGACGCGACCCACGGCGACGAGCCGCTCCGACCACGACCCTGTGGTCAGGTCGAGGCTGCCACCGTCCCTGAGGAACAGCGCGACAACGAGGAGCAGGCCAGCCAGTGCCGTGAGCTCGAGGAGGTCCCCGACTCGGGCCCGCCACCGACGCTCGCGCGGCCCGGTCCGTCGCACCTCAGGCGGGTCGCGGCGCGGAGCGGGTCGCCGGGCTCGGTGAGTCTGAGTAGCCATGTCCCCATGCAAGGGTGTGGATCTCAGAGAGATCTGAGGAGCGCGTGCCACGATGCCCCGATGCCGACCGGTGCCCGGGTGCTGCTCGTCGAGGACGACAAGGAGCTGTCCGGGCTGCTCGAACGGCTGTTGACGGGTGAGGGTTATGCGGTCAGCATCGCCCGCGACGGCCAGGAGGGTCTGCACCGGGGTCTCGTCGGCGACTGGGACGTGCTGGTCGTCGACCGCGGCCTTCCCGCGATCGAGGGGCTGGAGCTTGTGGCGAGACTCCGCGCGTGCGGCGTCTTCGCCCCGGTGCTCGTCCTCACCGCCCGAGACACCGTCACAGACCGGGTGGAAGGTCTGGACGCGGGCGCCGAGGACTACCTCGGCAAGCCCTTCGAGGTCGAAGAACTGTTGGCGCGGCTGCGAGCCCTGCTCCGACCGCGCGGCGGGAACGCGGCGACCCTCGCGCTCGGACGCGGCGAGCTCAGGCTCGCCGAGGCCAGGGTCGTCATCGACGACACCGAGGTCGACTTGTCCCGTCGAGAGGCTGAGTTCCTGGCCGTGCTGGCCCGCAGCCCGAGACGGATCTTCACCCGGGACGAGCTGCTG
>NZ_DATBTV010000050.1:0-32510 GCF_036559105.1 Lapillicoccus sp.
TGCCGGTCCAGCCGGGCCATGACGGCCGCGGCGTCGTCGGCCGCCGTCGACGGGTCGAGGCCTCGGGCTCGGGCGATCGTCAGTCGCAGCACGTCGCACTGCGGCACACCGGCGTCGACCCCGCTGTCGCCGAGCAGCTCGTCCGCCCGGCTCGCGGCCGCGTCGGCCTCCTCCAGCCGCGCGGGGTCGCCAGTGGCGACCAGGGCGTAGCCCAGCGCGAGCAGCGCCTGGCCAGCGTTCTGGGGCCCGACCGTCTCGACGTCGGCGTCGGTGGCGACGGATCGCGCGTGGACGACGACGTCTTCCGGTGGCTCGCCGTACTCCACCATCCCGATGCCCAGCCAGGTGGCGGCGTCCAGGGCGACGACGGTCGCGCCGACCTCGAGGCCGGTCCGCCAGGCCGACTCGAAGTTCGCCCGGGCCGTCGGCCACCGGTGGGTCCACAGCTCGATGAGGCCGAGGACGGTGCCGTCCGTCGCTGCCGCCTCGACGTCGGCGAGCGTGTCGGTCCGCTCGATCGCCTGGTGGCACCAGCGCTCCGCGGCGGCGAGGTCGCCCATCAGGAACGAGGCCGAGGCGAGGTTGCCGAGGACCACGGCCTGACGGTAGAGGTGCCCGGACGCCATGAACACCGGGAGGGCCTGCTCGAACAGGACGCGTGACTCGTCGAGGCGGCCGAGGTTGAACAGGGTCACCGCGTGCTGAGCCAGAGCGGTGCTCTCGGCCTCGAGGTCTCCGTCCTTCGCGAACTCCTCCCGTGCGCGCGCCCCGAGCTCCAGGGCGTCCGTGAACCGGCCCTCGTTGCCGGCCAGCATGGCGAGGTACCGCAGCGACTCCGCCACGATCGCCGTCCGGCCCTCGGTCCGCGCGATCGACAGCGCGGTGTCGAGGCGCTCCCGAGCGTCCTCGCCCCGGCCGTGCCACGTCAGCGCCTTGCCGGACCAGAGGTGCCCCTCGGCCACCCGGTCGTCGAGGCCGGACTCGCGAGCGAGGTCGGTCGCCCGGATGGCGAGGTCGACGGCGTCGTCGTACTCGCTGGCCTCGAACGCCCGGCGACTCTCGCCGAGGAGGGTCGTGACCGTGCAGGCGGGGTCGTCGAGGGCGGCGCTGAGCTCGCCCATCCGGCGCAGCGCGGCGGCCTGGGCCGTCCGGTCGCCCTGCCGCTCCAGGACGTCCTCGCGCGCGGCGACGACGTCGAAGAGCAGCCGGGTGTCGTCGATCGGCACCAGCTGCTCGGCCCGCTCGAGCAGGTGGGTCGCCTCGTCGAGGGCGAACACCCGAAGGGCCCGACGGCCGGCCCGCAGGTACCAGCCGGCCGCATCGGGGTCGTGGGCCAGGTCGAGGTGCTCGGCGACGATCGCCGCATACTCCTCGACGCGTCCCGTGCCGGTGGTGACGTCGGCGAGCCAGCGGGCGGCCCGCCGGTGGTACTCGCGGCGTCGGGCGCGCAGGACGCTGTCGTAAGCCACGTCGCGCAGCAGCGCGTGCTTGAAGAGGAACTCGCGGGTCGAGTCGAACGCGGAGAGCTCGCGCTCGAAGACGAGGTCGCGCGCCAGCAGGTGGTCGAAGGGGGCCGTGTCGCCCGAGTCGCCGTCCGCGGCCAGGTGGGTGACCGCGTCGTCCCAGAAGATCCGGCCGACGACCGAGGCCCGTTGCAGCGCAGTGCGTTCCGACGACGTCAGGGCGTCGAGGCGGGCCTGGAGCAGGCCCTTGAGGGACGGGGGAACGACGAGGCGGCCGACCAGATCGTCGACGATCCGCCACCGCGGTGAGTCGGGGACGACGACACCCGAGTCGATGAGCCAGGTGACCAGCTCCTCGAGGTAGAACGGGTTTCCCTCGCCCGAGTCGACGACCAGGTCGACGAGCTCCATCGGCGGGTCGTCGACCTTCTGGAGCAGCTCGAGGACCAGCGTCCGGCTCTCCCGGCGGGACAGCGCCCCCACGGAGAGCCGCACGTGGTGCTCGAGGCCCGAACCCCATCGAGGGCGCTCCTCCAACAGGCTGGTGCGGCTGGTGGCCACGACCATGACCGGGCAGTCGCGCCACATCCGCTCCGCGTCGTCCAGGAGCCGCATCGAGGTCGAGTCGGCCCAGTGCAGGTCCTCGAGCAGGATGACGACCGGCTGTGACGCCGCGAGCTGCGCGAAGTACTCGCCCAGGGCGACGGTCGCCTGGTCGCGCACGCTCTGGGGCTCGGTCGGGACCCCCTCCGTGGCGGCCGCGTCGGTCCCGAGGTCGAACCCGAGCCAAAGCCCGACCACATGTGCGGCGCGTACCGCCTGGTTCCCGTCCCCGTAGGCCATGGCGAACCCGGCCTCGAGCTTCTCGCGGACGACTCCCGGGGGGTCACTCTCGGCGATCTCCATCCGGGTGGCGATGACGTCGCGGGTCAGGGAGTTCGCGCGGTTCTGCTCGACGTGGGATGCGCGGCCACGGAACCACCACACCACCTGCGGCTGGCCCGCGAGCCAGAGGTCGAAGTCGCGCAGCAGCCGGCTCTTGCCGATGCCCGCGTCCCCGACGATGTCGACGACGAGGTAGCGCCCCTCGTCGACGACGTCGAGGAAGCGTTCCTGGAGGAACCGGATCTCACCGGCCCGGCCGACGGTGCTCGCCTCGATGCCCTCGACGACGCCGAGCCGGTCGAGCCGGAATCCCCGCGGACGTTCCGAGACCACGAGGTAGGCGTCGACCGGCGCGTCGAGGCCCTTGAGCTCCAGGCCGGGCACCGGATGCACGTTGAACGCCCGTCGGACCTGCCGGTAGGTCTCGGTGGAGACGAGGACGCCGCCCACGGGAGCGGCGGACTGCAGGCGGGCGGCCCGGTTGACCGTCGGCCCGACCGCGACGAAGTCGTGTCCGGCCCGCTCGCCCAGGGTGCTGACGACGACCTCGCCGGTGTCGACGCCGACGCGCATCCGAGGCGTCACTCCGAACCGGCGCTCGACCTCGTCACTGAGCTCGGCCGTCGCGGCCGTCATGGCCAGACCCGCGCGGACCGCTCGCTCGGCGTCGTCCTCGTAGGAGCGGTGCAGACCGAACACGGCCATGACGGCGTCGCCGATGAACTTCTCGACGACCCCGCCGTGCGTCTCGATGGCCGCCTGCCAGCGGGCGAAGCAGGCGGCGACGACGGCCCGGGTGTCCTCCGGGTCCAGCTGCCGGGACAGGACGGTGAAGTCCACGAGGTCGGCGAACAGGACGCTGACCAGCTTGCGCTGCTCGCCCCGCTGGCCGGAGACGAGCTGGGCCCGTCGCTCACGCAGCGGCGCCAGGGCGGTCTCGACCACCTCGTCGCCGAGCACCGAGCGCTGCGCCTCCAGGGCCGCGATGGCGCGCTCGATCGCGGCCAGGTCGCCGGTCGCGGGGCCGGCGCCCGGCGAGGGCGACGTCGACGCGCTCGCACCCATGCCGCATACCGTAATTCGGTGTCTCTCCCGCCCGCCGCCGAACGTCCGGCACGCGGTCGAATCCATGGGCGTACGCAGCAGGTTCGTGGTGTCATGGCCCCACGAGTCCGGAAGCGCCCAGGGAGTCTGTGTATGCGGGTCAGTGAGACGACGACGTCACTCTCGTGGATCCCCTCGGAGTCGGTGTGGGGACCGCTCAAGCTCGGGTTCGACCTCGGGCTGTCACATTGGGACGAGCCGATGCCGGACCGGATCTCCGGAGTGGACGAGGTCCAGGCCCTTCACGACGCGGGACGGTTCCGGTTCGCCAACGTCCTGCAGGCCTGGGTCGACGTCGAGGACGGGCGGATCGTCGGTCACGGCTTCGGCGACCGGTCGGGACTGCTGATGGGGGAGACGACGGTCCGGCTGGCGCGCGGTGGCGTGACGTTCGCCGCCGTCGGGCTGCCCGTGCTCCGTTCGGCCCAGGTCGTGGGCGATGGCGCGGGCGACGGCGCCGGTGGCGGGTCGGTGGTGTTCCGGCAGACCGCGGGCGGCCGGACGGCGATCCCGCTACCGCGGCCGGTTCCGCACCCACCGTTCGTGCGGTGGCAGGCGCCCCTCGTGTGGACGACGCTGGCCCTCACCCTCCACGCGGACGGGTCCTCGCAGGCGCAGATGGTGGGAGCGAGCACGTTCCCGCGGCACTGGGTCTACGGGAGCGACGGCGAGGTCGCCTGGAAGTCGGCGCTCACCGACGAGAGTCGCTGGATGCGGCACTCGTTCGGGGGACGCACGCCGTGGAGCGATCACGACCGTGAGGCGTTCGTCACCGAGGTGGAGTCGCAGATCGAGCGCAAGCTGTCGGCCGAGATCATGCGTGGTGGCGCGAGGCCGGAGGTCCGCCGCCTGCCCCAGGGCGCGCTGCTCACCCGTCAGGGCGACCCGGGCGACGAGCTGTACCTCATCCTCGACGGTGTCGCCGTCGTCGAGGTCGACGGGCTCGCCGTGGCCGAGCTCGGACCGGGCGCCGTCGTGGGGGAGCGTGCGATCCTCCAGGAGGGCCTTCGCACCTCGACGGTCCGCGCGACGACGCCGTTGCGGGTCGCCGTGGCGCGCCGGTCCGCCATCGACGTCGACAAGCTGCGCTCCCTGGCGGAGACGCACCGCCGCGAGGACCAGCCGATGGGGGAGACGCCGACCGCCCCGCTCGACTGAGGCTCACCTCTCGGGCGGCGGCGTCCGGTGTGTGGCGGGCAGCTCCGGTGCCGGGATCCCCCGTCGGCGTCCGTACCAGGTGGCCAGCGGCACCACGCTGGCCCCGTGGACCACGACGCACACCACCATGACCTCCCCGACGAGCTCTTTCTCCAGGGGGTCCAGCTCGATGTACGCCAGCAACCCGAAGGCGATGGACGCCAGCCCCCGCGGGCTCACCCAGCCCAGGAACAGGCGGTCTGCCCGCTCGATGTTGGTGCGAGCCAGTGAGAGCACCACCGGGACCGTTCGGGCGACGACCACGGCCAGGACTGCGAAGACCACGATCGCCCAGTCGGTCCCGTCGTGGAGGGTCTGGTTGATGAGCTGTCCGAAGAGGAACCAGACGAGCAGGCCCAGCAGGACGCCGGTGTCCTCGACGAGGTGGAGGGCGCCGTGACGCAGCAGCTTCACTGCCCGCCGGAACAGCAGCCCGGCGACGAACGCCGCCACGAACCCGTTGCCCTTCAGCCCCACCGCCACCAGGTAGGAGAGCAGGGGAGGGTGAGGACCGCGATGCGCAGGGCCGGCGGGTCGGTCCACCCGGCGGCGTACGCCCGGCTGATCAGCCATCCGCCGCCGAAACCGACGGCGACGCCCACCCCGATCGCGATGAGGAACGCCGGCGCCGCCTCGATGAGGGCCTCCACGTCCGGCGTGGACTCGTCGGCAGTGGCGTGAGCGGCCGCGACGGCGAAGAGGAACAAGGGCGCGACGAGGCCGTCGTTGAAGCCGCTCTCGACGTTGAGCAGGTCGCGTCGACGAACAGGACCACGGCCAGGACGACCTCGACGAAGTGCTCGATGGCGGCGGTGTCGAGGTCGCGCTGGTAGAGCGGATCCGACCCCGCCGTCAGCGCGATACCCGCGGGCACCACCGCGATGGGTGCCGTGATGCTCCAGCGACCCAGGCGGCCGGCGACCAGCCCCGACGCCAGACGGGCACCACGGTCCCGCGAGGCGCGTACCAGCGCGTGTGCGACCGTGCCAGAGCCTGTCAGTGCGTGCCAGCGGCGTGTGCGCGGCATGCCAGCGGCGTCCCTGACGATCAGGTCATGACATCACCAGACCTCATGATCCAGGCCGAGGGGCTCCGGAAGCGCTTCGGCTCCACCCAGGCCCTCGACGGGGTCGACCTCGCTGTTCCCGCCGGCACCGTCCTCGGTGTCCTCGGCCCGAACGGCGCCGGTAAGACCACCGCCGTCCGCATCCTCGCGACGCTGCTCCAGGCCGACTCGGGCACCGCCCTGGTCGGTGGGTACGACGTCGCCACCCAGCCGCACCAGGTCCGCCGCACCATCGGCCTCACCGGCCAGTACGCCTCGGTCGACGAGGACCTCACCGGTACCCAGAACCTTCTGCTCATCGGCCAGCTGCTGGGCCTCTCCTCGCGCGACGGCAAGGCTCGTGCCGCGGAGCTGCTCGAGTGGTTCGACCTCGGGGAGGCCTCGAGCCGGATGGCCAAGACCTACAGCGGCGGTATGCGTCGGCGGCTCGACCTCGCGGCCAGCCTGGTCGGTCGCCCCGCAGTGATCTTCCTCGACGAGCCGACGACGGGTCTCGACCCCGCCAAGCGCGAGGACATGTGGGACGTCGTGCGCAACCTCGTCGACGACGGGTCCACCGTCCTGCTGACCACGCAGTACCTGGACGAGGCCGACGCGCTCGCCGACGAGATCACCGTCATCGACCACGGGCGGGTCATCGCCCACGACACCCCGGACGGCCTCAAGCGGGTCATCGGCGGCCAGCGCATCGTCGTGACGCCGAGCGACCGCGACCGGCTGGGCGACGTCGAACGGCTGCTGGTGGACGTCACCGGCCACCGCGCCGTCGTCACCGGGCGCTCCGAGCTCACCGTGCCCGTCACCGACGACCAGGTGTTCGCGCGCGTCGTCGGCCGGCTGGCCGCCGACGGCATCGGCGTGAACGAGCTCTCCCTGCACCTGCCGAGCCTCGACGAGGTCTTCATGACCCTCACCGGCCACGGCACCACCGACTCCACCCACCCCACCCACTCCACGGAAGGGGAAGCGGCATGACCACCACCACCGCACCGCTCGACAACCCGCATACCGGACCCTCGCGGTCCGCGGGCCCCGGCCGGCACGTCGAGCCGACCACCGGCGGCGGCTCGCTGTTCACCCACGCCCGGGTGCTCGCCCGGCGCAGCCTCATCAAGATGTGGCGCACGCCCGAGGCGCTCATCGACGTGACCCTCCAGCCGGTGGTGTTCCTGGCCCTGTTCACCTACATCTTCGGCGGCGCGATCGCCGGCGGCTCGCAGCAGGAGTACCTCCAGTTCCTCCTGCCGGGCATGGTCGGCCAGCTCATCGCCATGGCCAGCGTCAGCATCGGCGTCAACCTCAACCAGGACATCGAGAAGGGCGTCTTCGACCGGTTCCGGTCGCTGCCGATCTCACGGTCCGCCCCACTGGTCGGCGCCGTCATGGCCGACGTGGTCCGCTACCTCATCCTCTTCGTCGTGACGATGAGCGTCGGTCTGCTCATGGGCTTCCAGGTCGGCACCAGCTGGCTCGGAGTGCTCGCGGCGCTCGGGATCTCGATGGCCTTCGCGCTCTGCTTCGCCTGGATCTCGGTGTTCGTCGGGATGATCGCCCGGACGTCCGGTGCCGTGCAGGGGATCATGTTCCTGCTCGTGCTGCCCCTCGGGTTTGCCAGCAACACCTACGTCCCGACGTCGACGCTGCCCAGCTGGATGCAGACCTTCGTCAGCCACAACCCGATCACCTACCTGGTCAGCACGGTCCGTGGGCTGATGGTCGGTGGACCGGTCGCCGAGAACCTCATCGGGACCCTCGTGTGGATGGCCGGGCTGGTCGTCGTGTTCGTCCCGCTGGCCCTCTGGGCCTACCGGCGGCGCGCCTGAGCCGGCGCCTCAACCCCGCCGACCTCGTCGGCCTCCAGCGGCTCGGCCTCCGTCACGTCCAGTGACGCGGGGTCGAGCCGCTTCACCGCGTCCGCCTGGGAGAGCGACCAGCCCCGGTCGTATGCGGCGGCGAACGCCTCCTCGCCCAGCCGGGTCGGGAGCACGGCGAACAGCTCGGCGATGGTGGGGTCGGTCGCGTCCTCGATACCCCGCACCCGCGCCGCCGCACCGAGAAGCTCCGCGGCGACCTCGCACCGGTCGTACCCCAGGGCCAGACGCGCCGTGGCGGCGCCGTTGCCCGCGAGGATCGGCATGTCCTTCGTCGCCAGCGCAGCGGTGTACCCGGCGGTCACGCTCTTGCTCGCCGCGTCGAGGTCGCCGAGCTCGACGTCGAGCAGCGCCACCATGGTGCCGAGCAGGGCCTGGCCGTGCGCTCCGCCGAGGGCTCGGCTGCTCTCCGCCTGGGCGGTCATCGTGTCGCGGATCGCGGCGACCTTGTCCATGTCGCCCTCGCGCACCGCGATCCACCCGCGACCCGCGTTGGCGAGGATCAGCGGGAACCCGCTGGCGTCCTCGAGCTCGTCGAACCGCGCGATCTCGCGCCGGGCCCCGTCGAGGTCGTCCAGCCGAAGGCGCAGGTTCGCCAGGCGCATCGCCATGAAGGCCTCGTCGGAGTGCGCGCCGAGGGCCCGTAGATACTCTTCGGCCTCGGCGTAGGACGCGATGGCGCCCTCGAGGTCGCCGTCGTAGGTCTGCAGCTGGGCCCTCATCGCCACGACGGTGGCGAGACCCCAGCGGTCGCCGAGGGCGGTGAACTCCTTGAACGCGGTGTCGACGTTCGCCCGCGTCACCTCGACGTGCCCGAAGTTCTCCGCCATGGCGGCCCCGAGCATCAACATCACCGCCCGGACCCACGGGTCCGGGTGCTCGACGCCGGCGAGGCGCTTCTGCTCGGCGACCTCGGGGCTCCCCGCGAAGTACGCGAGCATGGCCCGCAGGACCACCGCCTGGGGCAGCGCGTAGTCCGGGTCGGGGAGCAGCTCGAGCTCCTGCTGCAGCGCGGCGGCCTTCAGGGTCATGTCCTCCTCGAAGGCGGTGTTGTCCTCCATGCCGCGCGTCATCAGCATCACCACGCGGGCCAGCTCACGGGCGCCCGGAGCGGCCTCGCCCGGGACGGCCAGCGCATAACCCAGCCAGGTCCAGGCCTCGGCGTGCGCGCCGACCAGCGACCAGTACCAGCTCAGCTCGAGGACCATCCGCATCGTGCGCGCCGCGTCCTCGGAGTCGCCGAGGTAGCGGACGGCAGAGAGGATGTTGTCGTGTTCGACGTCGAGAACCCTTGCGGCGTCGAGCTGTTGGGCGTCGTAGAGCCGTCGTGACTGGAGCGAGACGAGGTCGGCGAAGAACGTCGCGTGCCGCAGTCGCGCCTCGTCCACGTCGCGGCGCTCGGCCAGCCGGTCGATCCCGAACTCCCGGATCGTCTCCAGCATCCGGTACCGCAGCCCGTGCGACTCGTCCACCGTCAGCAACGACTTGTCGACGAGCGAGCCGAGCAGCGTGGGGACGTCGGCGGCGTCGAGGCGCTCGTCGGCGCAGACCGCGGTGGCGCTCTCCGTCGTCGACCCGGCGGGGAAGACGGCGAGCCGCTCGGCCAACAGCCGCTCGTCGGCGGTGAGGAGGTCCCAGCTCCACTCCACGACGGCCCGGAGCGTCTGGTGGCGGGGGAGCGCGGTGCGGCGGCCACCGGTCAGCAGCCGGAACCGGTCGGAGAGCCGTTTCGCGACCTCTGGCACGGGCAGCACCCGGGTCCGCGCCGCGGCCAGCTCGATGGCCAGCGGGAGGCCGTCGAGGCGGCGCACGATCTCGACGACGGGTGCCAGCGTCGACTCGTCGAGGACGAGACCGGAGCGGACCGCGGAGGCGCGCTCGACGAAGAGCTGCACCGACGCATACGACATGGCCTCATCGAACCCGACCTCCCACGGTGGGAGCCCGAGCGGGGGAAGGACGCACAGCGACTCCCCGTCGACCCCCAGCGGTTCGCGGCTCGTGGCCAGGACGCGCAGCGTGGGGCAGGAGGCCAGGAGGTCCTCGACGAGCCGCGCGGCGGCGTCGAGCAGGTGCTCGCAGTTGTCGACGACGAGCAGGTACGGCCCGGTGCTGAGCGTCGCGACGAGCAGCGAGAAGTCGTCGGTGCCCCGGCGCGCCTCGCGGGTGCGCTCGAGGACGATGGCCTCGCGCAGGTCCAGGGCGGCGAGGAACGCGGGCAGGACGCCGTTCTCGTCGCGCACCGGCGCGAGCTCGACGAGGGACGCGCCACCCCCGTGGGCAGCCTGCCACGCCCGGCCGACCTCGGTGGCCAGCCGGGTCTTGCCGGCGCCACCGGGACCGACCACCGTCGCCAGCCGGCTGCCGGTGAGCACCCCGACGACCCGTTCGGTCTCGGCCTCCCGCCCGAGGAAGCTGGTCAACCCGGCGCGCAGCCCGGGGCGCCGGCCGATGGGTGGCTGAGCGCCGGGGACGTCCTCGCGCAGCAGCGCCAGGTGCAGCTCGCGCAGCGTCGGGGAGGGGTCGGTGCCGAGGGTCTCCGCGAGGGTGCTCCGGAGCCGCTCGTAGGCGGCCAGCGCCTCCGCGGGGCGGCCGGTGGCGGCCAGCGCGCGCATCAGCTGGCCGGCGAGCTGTTCTCGAAGGGGGTTCGCGCGGGTGCGGTCCTCGAGCTCGGCGACCACGTCGGCGGCGTGACCCAGGGCCAGGTCCGCGTCGACCCGGGCGGCGAGGGCGTCGAGCCGCTCCTCGTCGAGCCGGGCGGTCAGCGCGACCGCGTACTCGCCGTCGTCCGCGTCGGCGAGGGCCGGTCCGCGCCACAGGTCGAGCGCCTCGGCGAGCGTCGACCGGGCCATCGCCGCGTCGCCGGCGGCCAGGAGGTCCCGACCTCGGCGGGCCAACCGACGGAACCGCTCGGCGTCGACGGCGTCGCTCGCGACGGTGAGCCGGTAGCCCTGGTGCGACTGCTGGACCACGGTCGGGTTGCCGAGGGCCCGGCGCAGCCGCGAGACCAGCGTCTGGAGGGCGCCAACCGGGTCGGCGGGCCGTTCGTCGCCCCAGACCGCGTCGACGAGCGCGGCACTGGTGACGACGTGACCGGCGTCGACGGCCAACCGGGTGACGAGGCGTCGCAGTCGAGAGCCGGCGACGTCGATCGCGACGCCCCCCGGGCCGACCACCTCGAGCTCGCCGAGGACCCGCACCTCCACGGCCGTCGAGTCTGTCAGACGAGACCGACCGGATCGTCGCCGCGCCCCGGCTGCCAGACTGGGCGCCGTGTCGACCAGCCCGTACTGCGTCAGTGTGCCTCTGCGATGGTCCGACATGGACGCGTACGGACACGTGAACAACGTCCAGTTCCTCCGGCTCCTGGAGGACGCGCGTGTGACCGGGTTCAGGGAGTGGTTCGGCGGTGACGCGGGCGACCGCTCCCTGCTCGACGAGGGCGTCCTCGTCGCGCGGCACGAGATCGAGTACATCGCGCCGCTCACCTTCCGGCACGCGCCGATCGCCGTGGAGATGTGGGTGACGAAGATGGGCGGGGCCGGTTTCGACATCGGGTACGACGTCCGCGACCCCGAGGACGTCGGGGACGGCCACTACGCACGGGCCGAGACGAGCCTCGTCCTCTACGACTTCGCCCAGTCCCGGCCGCGCCGGATCCACCCGGACGAGAAGGCGATCCTCGAGGGGCTGCGCGGTGAACAGGTGCCCTTCCGGTGGCGGGGGCGGTGACTCCGGGGGGCCGGATCGTCCTCGATGACGCCCAGGGGTATGCCGACCTGCGCACCTTCGTCGCGCGGGCCAGGCAGCTCGACGAGGACGGGGCGGTGCGGCTCCAGGCCGACGGCACCGTCCTCGCCGCCTACGTCGGCGTGCTGCCCGGGCGGGGGCTGATGGGCGACGGGGTCGTGGTCGGGCTGCGGACGATGCGGCTGGGCCGGCCGACGACCGTCGACGCGACGGTGTCGCTGGCCTCTGTCGGTGACCGGCTCGCCCGAGACACCCGCGCGGGACTCGAGCTGCCACCCGTGACTCTGCAGACCGCGTGGGCCGCGATGACGCCGCCCCGCGCCGGCTGGGAGCCGGTCGGGTCGGTCGACGCGGAAGCGCTGGTCGGGGCGGCGCGAGCGGGGATCGCCGAGGTGGCCCAGGGGGCGCCGGCCGGGTCCGGTGGCCAGGCCGTCACCGACCTGCGGCAGCGGGTCTGGGGCCGGTTGACCGACACGATGCCGCCGGTACCTGCGGGTGCCGCGTTCGCCGCGTACGCGCTGGGCTTCGTCGACCGGGCCGACCCGGGGCTGCGCTGTGACGTCGTCGCGCACGGCCGGTGGACGAGGCTCAGCTCACCGCGCGGCCACGTCCTGGTCCGCTGACGGGGCTCGGCACCGGCGCCCGCTGACGACGACCAGCGCGGCGACGCCGGCGAGGACCGACCAGATGGCGATGTAGGTGTGCCGGTCGCCACCCGCCGTATGCAGCGTGGCGAACAGGGCGCTGGCGACGGCGATCCCGATGACGCTGCCGAGCACGTCGGACAGCTGGAGGGACGCCGAGGCGGAACTGTGCTCTGAGACCGGCGCGAGGTCGAGGAGGATGACCGAGAGGCTGGTGGAGCCCAACCCCATGCCGAGGCCGGCGAAGACCATGGCCGGCGCGAAGAACCAGACCGACAGCCCGAACGCCGTCAGCAGGACCATGACCATCGCCCCGGTCGCCACCAGGGCGCCGCCGGCGGAGACGAGCACCCAGCGGCGTCCGGTGAACCTCGGCCGTCCCTGGATCCACGACCCCGTCGACCAGCCCAGGGACCCGACGGCCAACAGGATCCCGGCGAGCGACACGCTCGCGCCGCGCTCCTGGGTGAGCATCAGCGGGACGTAGGTGATGGTCCCGTTGAACGCCGCGTTGAGGAAGAACCGGCTGAGGATCACCGAGGGCAGCCCGGCCGCCATCCGCAGCGTCCCGGGCGGGAGCAACCGTGGCGTGACGACGAGCAGCCCGACGACGCCGAGGACCGCCGCCCCCGTCTCCCAGGAGAACACGCGGACCTGGTCGTACGTGCCGAGCTGGAGCAGGCCTGCGGAAAGGGCGACCAGCACTCCGGCGCCGGCCGTTCGGCGGTGCGAGGCGCGTTCGCTCGGGTCGCTCTCGGTGTCCCCGGTCCGCGAGATCGCGCGGCGCTGGCTGACGATCATGGCCAGGGTCATCAGCGCCGGCGGGACCACCACCCAGAAGACCAGCCGCCACGTGAACGCCGTCGTCAGCCAGCCGGACAGCGGCGCGCCGATCAGGGCCGGCAGCACCCAGGCGGCCGACACCCAGGCGAACACCGTCGGGCGCAGCCCGGCGGGGTAGACGCGGCCGATGACGACGTAGAGCACGACGACCACCAGCCCCGCACCGAGGCCGGTGACCGAACGCCCCACGAGCAGGACGGGGAACGACCCGGCCAGCCCGCAGATCGCCGCGCCCCCGGCGAAGAGCAGCTGCCCCGCCACGAGACCCGGCATGGGTCCGGACCGGTCGGACCACACGCCGGCCAGCACGATGCCGAGCAGCTGCCCGGTGAGCATCACCGAGAACGCGAGCCCGTAGCTGCGGACCGCGCCCAGCTCCTCCGCGGCGGTCGGCATCGCGGTGGCGATCGCCATGAACTCGAACGCGACGATCGTCACCATGGCGATGACGGCCACCGAGATCAGCCGGTATGCGGGAGCGAACACTCCCGGGGGCGGGTCGGGCACCGTCGCTGGGGTCACCGGGTCGCCAGCGGTCTTCCGCTCAGCATCCCCGGTGGTGCTCATCGACCCGAGTCTAGGAAAGTCCGACCGACCGGCGCGTAGGCGGCTTCCCAGCCGTTCGTCCGACCGGGCTACACCCGATGGGGTGCAACAATCCGGGGGATGAACGGGATGCGGGAGCTGGTCATCTCGCCGTGCCAGGCGCGATGCTCCTGGTCCACGTCGGGCCAACGGCTCGGCGAGGACCTCCTCTTCGCGTGCTCGGCGTGTGGGAGCGAGTGGGTCGCATCGGAGGCCTGGACGCCGGTGGACTGGCAGGGCGTGGTCCCCGAGGCGGTCCAGGCGGAGCGGGCTCGCGAGGAGTAGCCGCGGAGACGGTCCGCGTTCCGACCCGCGTCGGGACACGGATCGGTGGTCGGCCGGAGTGTCGGGTCCCCTGGCTCATGACGTGGACCGCATCGCCGCCCGAACCCCCGACTCGACGCCGTCGCGGACCACGGTCGGCGCGGTGTCGTAGAGGCTCAGCCCCATCTCCTGTCGCCAGGCGGTGAACGCCCGGCGCTGCGCGGTCGTCATCGTGCTCTCGGACAGCGGCGTGCCCGCGTCGTCCCAGAACCGCACGCCATCCCGATCCGCCGCCCACCGTTGCGGCGACTGCTCGTCCGTCCAGGGGTGGGCCCGGCTGACCAGCCAGCGGACCTCGAGGTTGGCGGCGTCCGCGGCGCCCTCGGTCGCCTGCGTCGTGGCGCGCCGTTGGGCCGCCGCCGAGTCGGTGGGCAGCGTGGCGTCGACCAGACGGTCGGCGGCCAGCCGGACCAGGGGGGTGGCGAGGCGTCCGGCACCCGGGAGCACGACCTTGCCGGCCGCCGCCTCGGCCAGCCCCGCGAGGACGCGGTTGCGGTCGTCCACGTCCGCGTCGCGACGAGCCAGCCCCTCGCCCGCGCTCGTGAGCGTGAACCCGACGGTCTCGCCGAGCCTCCGAGCCACGGCGTCCAGCGCATGCGGATCACCCGAGCGGTCGGCCCGCACCGCGTCGACGAGGTCCGCCGCCAACCGGGTGTCGAGGGCCCCGAGCACCTGCGACAGCGCGGGGGCCGCGGCCGGGTCCCGAGGTGCCGTGTCCGAGCCGCGTTCGGTCAACGCACCAGTGTCGAGGGCCACCACCCCGACCAGCGCCGCGGCCGTAGACCGGTCCGGGAGTACGGCCTCCCAGGTTCCTCGCGATCGACCCGGGCGGGTCAGCCGGTCGGCATCCGGCCCTGGGCCCGCGTCCACACCGGCTCCAGCACTGTCGTCCAGGACAGCGGTGAGCGCGTCCGGGTGACGCACGAGCACCGTGCCGACATCGCCCAGGGCCGGCGCCAGCGCCGCTCGGTAGGCCTCGGGCTCCGGCGTCGATCGAGCCTCTGCTCCCACGGCTCCGAGCAATGCCGCGTCGAGGAGGACGGTGTCGCGGAGCGCCGGGTCACCGCCCGTCGCCGTGACGAGCTGCGCTGTGGCGGCCAGCGAGGTTGCCGCCGCGCCCGCGTCCATGGAGCGGTAGCGACCCGCGACCAGCTGCTCGACGACCAGCCGACCGTCGGCGCCGGGCAGCGGCGCGAGCAACCACGCCCGGGCCGCCTCGGCGTCGTGGTCGAGTGCCCGAGCCACGGCGAGAAGCGGGTCGTCCGTCGAGCCGCGTGCCCCGGTGAGCGCCGCGGCGGGCCGCACTCTGGCCGGCGAGCGGAGAGCCCGGTCGGCCGTGACCATCGCGACGGCGACCGTGGACGCGTACCGCGTCCCGGGACTGAGCCCGGCCAGTCGGGCGCCGGTCAGCAGCACCCCCTGGACCTCCGCGCCGCTCGCCCCGCCACCCCCGACTCGCGGCGGCGGGACGGCTACCGACGCGGCCAGCGCCACCAGCCAGGGCTCGCGCCAGGCGTCGAGGCGGGATCGGGTGGCGGCGTCGAGGCCGTCGGCACAGCGGGGGTCGGCGGCGGTCGCGAGCGCGGAGCCCAGCGCGACGCGCAGGCCCGCGTAGGCGTCGCCGTCACCCGCCCTCGCCAGTGCGTCGAGGGCGCGGCCCGCCGTCAACGGGTCGAGCCACTGCCACAGCGCCTGGGCCGCGACCGGGTCCCAGCCGCGCGCCCCGAACCGCGCGAGCGCGGGCCCCGCCGCACCTACGTCCCCGTCGGCCACCGCCGCCAGGTCTCGGGCGGTCAGGTCGGCCAGGGCGACGGCTTCGCGGTGGGCGACGACACCCGACACGACCGGGAGGCCGGCCAGCACGGCTCCCCGCACCGCCGCCTCGGACGGTGGTGGGTCGGCCCAGCCCAGGGTCGAGGCTCCGGGCCGTCCTGGACGATCGACCGCGACGACCTCTCTCGTGAGCGCCCGCAGCCGGTGCGCGGCAACGTCGGCGGCCAGCTGGAGGTCGGCCGACACGACGCCGTAGGTGCCGGCGACGGCGGCCAGCGCCATCTCGGGAAGCGCGGCCAGCGGGTCTGCGGGCAGGGCTGCATCCCACGCGGTCTGCAGCGTCGCGGCACTGCGCTGAGCGGCGTCGAGCTCGTCGGCGTAGCCGGACAGCACCGCCGCCGCCCGCGTCAGCCGGTCACTCATCGCCGCCTCGAGCCCTGCGACCAGGGCCAGCTCAGTCGTCGCCGCCGTGGCCGCGGCGCCCGACCAGCCGGCGAGCACCGGAAGCGGACCGCCGTCGGCCGCCAGCGGCGCGCTACCGATCGCGGCGGCGGCGGCCCGCAGCAGCGCTGCGGCCGACCAGATCCCGCCCGGCTCGCCCGGCGGCATCGGGAGCGCTTCCAGGCCGCCGCCGGGTGTCGGCCTCATCGGTCGCCACCCGGTGACCGACCGCCGAAGCCCGCGCCGGCCACCGAGTCCACCCTCGCGTACTCGACCGCCGCGCTGCCCAGCCCCGCCGAGAGGATCCCGGCCGCGTCGCCCAGCGTCGCCGCGGCCACGCGCTCGACCTGGCCGAACCCGTCGACGGCCGCGGCGAGCGGGCCGGCACCGACCCCGAGGGCTGCGACCGCCTCGGCGACCGCCGCCGCCACCAGCCGCCGCGCGGCGGCCAGCGCGGGCGCGTCACCCGCGGTCAGCGCAGCGGCGTCCTCGAGATCGTCGGGACGTACCGCATACCGAGGC
This sequence comes from Lapillicoccus sp., assembly GCF_036559105.1. Taxonomy (GTDB): domain Bacteria; phylum Actinomycetota; class Actinomycetes; order Actinomycetales; family Dermatophilaceae; genus Lapillicoccus. The sequence continues at coordinate 16,469 of NZ_DATBTV010000050.1, forward strand.
ATGTCCCGACGCTAGACACCGCGCCGGGACCGCCCCTTCCGTTGTCCACAGCCCTCAGGAGGTGAACCAGACCGCCGTGTCGGTCGGCACCGATCCGCCCGTGAGCTGCGCGGACGCCGCCAGCACCTGAGCGCCCGCCGGTAGCGCCACCGACGCCACTCCGAGGTTGACGAGCACGGTCACGTCGGCGCGGTCCCGGTCCGTGGACCGGAACGCGACCACGTCGGGGTCGTCGACGTAGGACTCGAGCCACTCCAGGGAACCAGAGCCCAGCGCGTACGCCCGGCGCAGGTCGAGGAGATGCCGGTAGAGCTCGAGGGTCGACCCCGGCACGCCCTCCTGGCGGTCGACGGCGAGCTCTTGGTAGGCGGCGGGCTGGGGCAGCCATGTCGCGGCCGTGGGTCCGAACCCGAGCGACGGACCGGAGGCCGACCACGGGAACGGGATGCGGCAGCCGTCCCGACCGGTGTGCTCGCCGCCGGTGCGGACGAAGGCCGGGTCCTGGCGTACCTCGTCCGGCAGGTCGGTGGAGTCGGGCAGGCCGAGCTCCTCCCCCTGGTAGAGGTAGGCGGCTCCGGGCAGTCCGAGCATCAGGGTCGTCGCGGCGCGGGCCCGACGTAGCCCCAGCTCGGCGTCCGGCTGCGGGTCCTCAGCGCGGATCCCGTGGGGGCGCGGAAGATCCTGCGAGAGGCCGAGGCGGGACGCGTGCCGCACGACGTCGTGGTTCGAGAGCACCCACGTCGTCGGCGCGCCGACGGTCGCCGAAGCGGCCAACGAGCTGGTGATCGTCGCCACCAGGTCCTTGGCGTCCCAACGGCAGTCGAGGAACTCGAAGTTGAACGACTGGTGCATCTCCGTCGGGCGGACGTAGCGCATCAGCCGCTCCACCGGCTGGACCCAGGCCTCACCGCAGAGGATGCGGGTGGGCCGGTCGTACCCGTCGAGCACCCTGCGCCAGTCCTCGTAGATCTCGTGGACGCCGTCCTGGTCCCAGAAGGGGTGCTTCGGCGCGTCAGGGTTGGCGGGCTCGTCGTCGGCCGGGTCGAGCAGCCGCAGCGCGCCGTCCCAGTCGGGCAGGGCCGGGTCCTTGACCAACCCGTGGGCCACGTCGACCCGGAAGCCGGCCACACCGCGGTCCAGCCAGAACCGGAGGATGTCGAGGAACTCGGCGCGGACCTGCGGGTTCGACCAGTTGAGGTCGGGCTGCTTGCGGTCGAACAGGTGCAGGTACCACTGGCCCGGCTGCCCGTCGGCCTCGGTGACCCGGGTCCACCCGATCCCGCCGAACACCGACGGCCAGTTGTTGGGGGGCTGTTCGCCGTTCGGACCCTTGCCGTCGCGGAAGATGTAGCGGGCGCGCTCCGGCGAGCCCGGTGCCGCCGCCAGCGCCGCCGTGAACCAGGCGTGCTCGTCGGAGGTGTGGTTGGGGACCAGGTCGACCATGACCTTGAGCCCGAGCACGGTCGCCCGTTCGATGAGCGCGTCGGCGTCCGCCAGCCGCCCGAACACCGGGTCGATGTCCTCGTAGTCGGCGACGTCGTACCCGGCGTCGGCCATCGGCGAGCGGTAGAACGGGGAGATCCAGACGGCGTCGACGCCCAGGTCGCGCAGGTAGGGCAGCCGGGCCGTGATGCCGGGCAGGTCGCCGACGCCGTTGCCGTCGGAGTCGGCCCACGAGCGCGGGTAGATCTGGTAGGTCACCGCGCTGCGCCACCAGTCGGTGGCGTCGTCGCGGTGAGCGGAGCGGTCAGGGGCGAGGTCGAGGAGGGACGAGGTCGTCACTCCTCAAGCGTGAGGCCAGCCCCGAACCACATGCAAATTTCCTCCGCTCCGTCTCAGTGCTCGGTTGGGTCGCCGGCACTGCCGACCTCGGTGACGTCAAGGGACGCCTCGCACGCCTGCGAGGATGACGCGGTGAGCTTCTACGACGAGGTCGGCGGCCATCCGACGTTCGCCGCGCTGGTGCACCGCTTCTACCAGGGCGTCGCGGAGGACCCCGAGCTGCGCGCGCTCTACCCGGAGGAGGACCTGGGTCCCGCCGAGGAACGTCTGCTCGGCTTCCTCGAGCAGTACTGGGGCGGTCCCACGACGTACTCGGAGCGGCGCGGCCACCCACGCCTGCGCATGCGGCACGCACCGTATGCGGTCACCCCCGCCCAGCGCGACCGCTGGCTGACGCACATGCTCGCCGCCGTTGACCAGATCCGCGACGACGGCATCCTCGACGAGACCCACGATGTCGTCCTGCGGGACTATCTTGTCCGGGCGGCTCACTCGATGGTCAACACCTTCGAGGAGCCGCAGGCCGGGTAGGGCGGCTCGCCCTCCGGATCGCCACCTTCCCCGACGCCGAGGTGACCATGCCGACCATCGAGGACCTCGTGCGACCCCGTCGGTCGTGCTGACCCCTGACGACGCCGGGTTCGCCGAGGCGACCCGGCTGCCCGGTCCGCCCGTGTCCCCCGACGTCTACGTCAGACCTCGTACGCCCGAAGAGGTCGGGTCGGCGCTTCGCTGGGCTGCGGCCGAAGGCGTCGAGGTGGCGGTACGCAGCGGCGGCCACGGCATCTGGGTCCCGGTACCCGGTGGCCTGCTGGTCGACCTCGGCGGCTTCACCCGGGTCGACGTCGGCGAGGGCGACGTCGTCGCCATCGGGGCCGGCGCTCTGTGGGGTGACGTGGCTGACTCGCTCGCCCCCCACGGCCTCGCCCTGAGCTCCGGCGACAACCGCTCAGTCGGTGTCGGCGGCAACACCCTCGGAGCCGGGCTGGGCTGGCTGGTGCGGTCGGTGGGTCTCGCGGTGGACCAGCTGGTCTCCGCCGAGGTCGTCACCGCAGACGGGCGCGTCGTCACGGCCAGCGCCGACGACAACCCGGACCTCTACTTCGCGATCCGGGGCGGTGGAGGCAACTTCGGGGTCGCCACCCGGCTCGACCTTCGCGCGGCTCGCGTGTCGGACGTGGTCTTCGGGACGGCCCCGATCGACCCCTCGCAACTCGCGTCGGCCGTCTGTGGCGTTCGGGACGCCATGCGTGACGCGCCCCGTGCGCTGGGCGTGACCGTGGTCAAGCCCCCGCCGCTGGGACCTCCGACGCCGCCCGTGGTGAGCTTCGTCTGGGCCGGTGCCGACGAGGACGCCGCCCGCGCGGCACTCGCCCCCGTCCTGGCGGCCCCGGGTGTCGGCAAGGCTCACCTCCAGGTGGTGCCCTACGGCGCGACGCTCGCTCCGGCGCCGCCCATGCCACCCGGCCCGCCGCCACGAATGGCCGGTACCAACGGCCTGTTCGCCAGGCTGCCTGACGCGACGGTCGAGCTCGCCGCGTCGACACTCGACGCTCACCCGCAGTCGATGTTCGAGGTCCGGTTCCTCGGCGGCGCGCTCGCGGACGTCGCTCCCGACGCGACGGCTCTCGCCTGGCGTGACGCGGAGGCGATCGTGCACTGGATCGCGTTCCTGCCCCCGGACGCTTCCGATGCGGACGTCGAGGCGGCTCGGTCGGCGTGGGAACCGGTCGGCGAGGGTGCCGAGCTGGTCTGTGGCACGTTCACCGACGACGTGGGCCCGGAGGTCGTCGAGCGCATGTACCCGCCGGCGACCCTGGCCCGGCTCCGTGACGTCAAGCGGACGTGGGACCCCGGAAACCTGTTCCGCCGCAACCACAACATCCCGCCGGCCTGACCCAGCGCGTACCGCCGTTCCCCATCCGGTCGCGCTGACTGGGTTCCGCTGTCCCCGATCGGGTCCCGCTGTGGCCGAGGCCAACTTCGGCCGTTGAACACGTCTCCATAACGACCGAAGCTGGCCTGTCGGCGAACTCCGGGCGGAGGCGTGGCTGCCCTGCTTGGGGACTCGGGAGTCGCGGGTCAGGCGGTCGGGCCCACGAAGGGCACCGGCATCTGGACGTCGTTGGCGTCGAAGGCCACCTTGAGCCGGCGCCGGATCTCGCGCTGGACGCCGTCGCGCTCGTTGGCACGGACCTGGGCGGTCACCCGGAGCGTGACCAGGCCCTGGGCCATCGCCTCGATCCCGGTGACGTGCGGCGTCTCCATGAGGACGTCGGACCACGGCTCCTCGTCGGCGAGGCTCTCGACCGCGGCGGTCATGATCCCGGTGACCCGGACGATGTCGTCGGTGTAGGCCAGCTGCACGTCCACGACCGCGACGGACCAGCCCTGGCTGCGGTTGCCCAGCCGGAGGATCTCGCCGTTGCGGATGTACCAGACCACCCCGTCGCCGTCCCGGAGCCGGGTGATCCGCAGCGTGACCTCCTCGACGGTCCCCACCACGGTGCCGGTGTCGATGACGTCGCCGACGCCGTACTGGTCCTCGACGATCATGAACAGGCCCGAGAGGGTGTCCTTGACAAGACTCTGCGCACCGAAGCCGATGGCCAGCCCGGCGACCCCCGCGGACGCGAGCAGCGGGCCGAGGGGAATCCCGAACAGGTCGAGGATCATCAGCAGCGCGGTGCCGATGATGATGACGCTCACCGTGCTCTTGACGATCGTCGCGGCCGTCGCGACGCGCTTCTCGTGTCGCTCGTTGCCGTACCCGGTCGCGTTGGCCAGCACCCCGCCGACAGCGCCGAGCAGGGTGAACCGGTTCTCGTGCCTGTCGTTGGCCTTGCGGACGTAGCGGTCGACGAGGCGGTGGACGACGAACCGGGCGAGCGCGGCGCCCAGGATGATGACGACGACGCGCAGTGGTACCCCGACCAGCGTCTGCCACGGCTCGGGCAGCGCGGTCGGGACGAGGTGCGCCGCCATGGCGTTCAGCCGCTCAAACACGCTTCGCGTCGCACTGCTGGGCCACCACGGCGGTCCGCGCGGCGTCCAGCTTCTCGAGGACCAGCCGGCGCAGCGCCTGCGGAGCGTCCTCGTTGGCGGCGAGCCACTCCTCGGTCGTCGCGACGAGCTTCGGGCCGGCGAGCCCGAGCGGGTAGAACGCCAGCGGGTACTCCTTGCCGATGAGGCGTTCGCGGATCGCCGCGGACCGGGAGTTCCAGACGGGGAGGAGGGCGTCGAAGTACCGCGGCACGTAGTCGGCGAGCATCGACTGGTCGAGGGCGCGGTTCCAGCCCGAGGACAGCGCCTCGATCACGGCGTTGGTCTGGCCGTCCTCCTCGACGGCGAGCCGCCAGGCCTCGGCCTTGGCCTCCGCGGTCGGCCGTGCGGCGCGGGCGTGGAAGGCCCGCTCACGGCCGGCGTTCGTGTCGTCGCGCGCCAGCTCGGCGGCGATCTCCTCGTCACTGGCGTCGCCCAGGGCCGCAAGGGCCGAGAGCATGACCCAGCGCATGTCCTGGTCGAGCTCCAGGCCCGGGTACGGCTGGCTGCCGTCGAACGCCGTCCGCAGCCGGGCGATGTCGTCCGCGCTGCGAGCGGCCCGCCCGAACGCACCGACCATCTGGAGCTGGCGGTCACTGCCGGGCTCGGCGTCCTCGGCCATGGTGCGGAGCGCCTCGGCCACCTTGGCCTGGGTCTCCTCGCGGTGCTCGGGGGCCGAGAACAGCGTGGCCGACGTCAGCAGCTGGGAGGGGATCTGTTTGGTGGTCTGGAGGATCGTCCGGATCACGGTCGGGTGGGTCTCGGTGGCGAGCGACGCCAGCAGCAGGTCGACGAAGTCGCGGGCCGGCATCTCGCCCTCGCGGACCAGCTCCCAGAACGCGCCGATGACCAGGGACCGGGGCAGGCTCTCGGCGAAGTCGGCGGTGTGTTCCAGCAGCGTGGCGTAGGAGCGCTCGTCGAAGCGCAGCTTGGCGTAGCTGAGGTCGTCGTCGTTGGGCAGCAGGACGTCCGGCTGCGCGAGGCCGACGAGCTCGGGCACCTCGGTCCGCGGACCGTCGACGTCCAGCTCGTGCCGGCCGACGCGGACCAGCTTGCCGTCCTCGAGCTCGTAGCGGCCGATCGCGATGCGGTGCGGGCGCAGGGTGGGGTAGGCGTCGGCTGCGGTCTGCAGGACGGCCGCCGACGTGATGACCCCGTCGCCGTCGGTGGCGACGTCGAGGGTCAGGGTGTTGACCCCGGCGGTCTTGAGCCACAGGTCCGACCACGGCCCGAGGTCACGACCGGACGCAGCCTCCAGCTCGGCCAGCAGGTCGGCGAACCGGGTGTTCCCCCAGGCGTACTTCGCGAAGTAGGTGCGCAGCCCGGCGACGAACGGCTCGATGCCGACGTAGGCGACGAGCTGCTTGAGGATCGCGCCGCCCTTGGCGTAGGTGATCCCGTCGAAGTTCACCAGGACGTCGTCGAGATCGCGGATGTCGGCGTAGACGGGGTGCGTGGAGGGCAGCTGGTCCTGCTGGTAGGCCCACGTCTTCTCGTGGCTCTGGAACGTGGTCCAGGCCCCGGTCCAGTGGGTGGCCTCGGCCTGGCAGAGGGTGGAGGCCCATTCGGCGAACGACTCGTTGAGCCAGAGGTCGTCCCACCACTGCATCGTCACCAGGTCGCCGAACCACATGTGGGCGAGCTCGTGGAGGATGGTCAGCCCGCGCCGCTCGACCAGCGGCTCCGCGACCTTGCCGCGGAACACGTAGATCTCGGTGATGGTCACGCAGCCGGCGTTCTCCATCGCGCCGGCGTTGTACTCGGGCGTGAAGATCTGGTCGTACTTCTCGAACGGGTAGGCCGAGTCGAACTCGCGCTCGAAGAACTCGAAGCCGATCTTGGTCAGGTCGAGGATGTTGTCGGAGTCGACGTACTCGGCGAGCGAGCGACGCGCGTACACGCCGAGCTCGACCGGACCCCTGCGGCTCTGGACCGTGTCGGTGACGCCGACGTAGGGCCCGGAGACGAGGGCCGTCACGTAGGAGGAGAGCACGGGAGTGGGCGCGAAGGCCCACGTCGCGAGCGCGGTGCCGTCACGGTCGCCGGCCGGTGCGGGGTCGGGCGTGGGGGAGACCGACCGGACCGTCCAGTGCGCGGGTGCGGTGACGGTGAAGGCGAACGTGGCCTTGAGGTCGGGCTGCTCGAAGACGGCGAAGACCCGTCGCGAGTCCGGCACCTCGAACTGGCTGTAGAGGTAGACCTCGCCGTCGACGGGGTCGACGAACCGGTGCATTCCCTCGCCGGTGTTGGTGTAGACCCCGGTCGCCTCGACCACGAGCTCGTTCTCGGCGGCGAGACCCGGCAGCGCGATCCGCGAGTCCACCCACTGGGTGGCCGGGTCGAGCGCGACCCCGTTGAGGGTGAGCGACTCGACGGACCGGCCGACGAAGTCCACGAACGTCTCGGCGCCCTCGGACGCGCTGAACCGCACCGTGCTCCTCGTCGCGAAGGTCGCCGGACCGGTGGCCAGGTCCAGGACGACGTCGTAGGAGTGGACCGCGATGAGGTCGGCGCGGGTCGCCGCCTCCTCGCGAGTGAGGTTCTGGCCGGGCACGAAGAGGCTCCTGCGGAGTCGGGGACGAGGGTCGGCCCGGCGTATGCGAGCACACTCCGGACCGCCGTTCATGCTCTCACGGCGCCGACGCGGGAGGACGCCGCTGGAGAGTTCAGGCCATGGTGACAAGATGCCGAGCATGACCCCGACAGCGGCACGGACCGGCAGGACGACCACACGGCGCAGCGGCTCGACGCCGGCCAAGGCCGCCGTGCGGATGTGGTTCGACCCGGCCTGCCCGTGGGCCTGGATGACGTCGCGCTGGTTGATGGAGGTCGAGAAGCTCCGCGACATCGAGGTCGAGTGGCGCGTGATGAGCCTCTCGGTGCTCAACGAGAAGCGCGATCTCGACGCGGGCTACCGCAAGCTCATGGACACGTCCTGGGGCCCGGTACGCGTCATCATCGCGGCGCAGGAGCAGTACGGCGACAAGGTCGTCAAGCCGCTCTACGACGCGATGGGCACCCGGATCCACCTGGGCCAGATGCGCGACCGCGACCGGGTCGTCGCCGAGTCGCTCGAGGAGGTCGGCCTGCCGGCGGAGCTGGCCAAGGCCGCCCACCAGAAGAAGTACGACCGCGCGCTGCGCCGCAGCCACCGCGAGGGCATCGACCTCGTCGGGACCGACGTCGGGACGCCGGTCATCGCCTGGGGCGACATCGCGTTCTTCGGGCCGGTCGTCACTCCCGCTCCCAAGGGTGAGGCGGCGGCCCGGTTGTGGGACGGTTGCCTCCTCGTCGCGGGTACGCCAGGGTTCTACGAGATCAAGCGGACCCGCACGCAGGGTCCGATCTTCGACTGACCCAGGGGGCTCCGCCCCCCGTGTTCCCCCGAAAGGGCAGGACGGCACATGCGCGTGCACATCGGCGGCGACCACGCCGCATACGAGCTTCAGCTGGCGCTCGTCAGCCACCTCCAGGAGGGCGGCCACGAGGTGACGAACCACGGACCGCACGTCTTCGACTCCGAAGACGACTACCCCGTGGCCGTGCTGCGGGCGGCGAAGGCCGTGGCCGACGACCCGGGGTCCCTCGGCGTCGTGCTGGGTGGCTCGGGCAACGGTGAGCAGATGGCCGCGAACAAGGTCAAGGGCATCCGCGCGGCGCTGTGCTGGACGGCGGAGCTGGCGCAGCTGGCCCGCGAGCACAACAACGCCCAGGTGGTCTCGATCGGGGGCCGGTTCACGGCGACCGAGCTGGCCAAGGAGATCGTCGACGTGTTCCTTGCGACCGAGTTCTCGGGCGTCGAGCGGCACGTCCGCCGGCTCGACATGGTGACGCGGTACGAGGACGACGGGACGCTGCCGCCGGAGCGCGCCACCACCTAGGTCGGGGATCGGCCGCCCAGCGGATGCGGGGCTCACCCGTTTGGGGGAAGATGCCCACGCTCGGCGTTGCGGCGACCTAGATTGGCGGGATCATGACGTGGTCCAGCAGCGTTCCGCGGCGCCGTGCGTCTCGGTTGCTCGGGTCTGCCTTCTCCGGCACTGCCGGACGCTCCCGGACCACGGTGCTGACGTGGTCGGCCGTGCTCGCCGCCATCGGCCTGCTCATCTTCTGGTGGGGCCTGATCTGGCCGCAGCTCCCGTACTCGATCTATGCGCCGTTCGTGGTGATCGCGGGTCTCTACCTGACCCCCGTCGCCCTGCTGCTCGTCGGGAGCACGTTCATCGCCGAGTTGCTCGTGCTGACCTGGCGCACACCGCAGCTGCCCCAAGCGCTCGCCATCACCGCGTTGGCCATCGTCATCATCATCATGTCGGCCACGTCCCGGTCCCGGGCGCGGCTGGGGGTCCAGGGCAGCCGCGGCGAGTCGATGTTCGTGGACCTGCGCGACCGGCTGCGCGCGTTCGGTGAGCTGCCCGAGCTACCCGGCGGATGGCACGCCGAGACCGCCGTCGAGTCGGCGTACGGACAGTCGTTCTCCGGCGACTTCGTGGTGGCGACCCGCTCCCCGGACGGCCGGTGGTTCGAGGTCGTGCTCGTCGACGTGTCGGGCAAGGGCGTGCAGGCGGGAACCCGGTCGCTGCTCCTCTCGGGCGCGCTCGGTGGGCTGCTCGGCGAACAGGAGCCGAACCGCTTCCTCACGGCCGCCAACAACTACCTGCTCCGACAGAACTGGGACGAGGGGTTCGCCACGGCGGTGCACGTGTCCATCGATCTCGCCACCGGCGACTACACGATCGGCAGCGCCGGGCACCCGCCGGCGGTCCAGTTCAACAACGGCTCCGGCCGCTGGGAGGTGCTCGGCGAGGCGGCCGGCCCGCTGCTCGGTGTCATCGACGACGCGACCTACATCCGCTCGTACCGCCGGCTCGGTCGCGGCGACGCGCTGGTGCTCTACACGGACGGGGTCGTCGAGTCCCGGTTCCGCGACCTCACGGTCGGAGTGGACCGGATGCTGGGCGCGGCGGAGCGCCTCGTCCGCGGCGGGTTCGCCGGCGGCGCTAAGCGGCTCTGCGCCTCGGCGCGCGCCGGAGAGACCGACGACCGGGCCGTCGTGATGATCTGGCGGGACTGATCTCCCCCGGGGGTGGCCCTCAGGGTCGGGGTCCCCGCGAAGTATCGGAGCGGAGCGAAGAACTTCGTGGGGTGACTCAGGGGATGTCGTCGTCCTGGCCGTCGAGGCCGTCCAGCGCGTTCTTGGCCTGCTCGACGCCGCCGTCGATCTGCGCGGAGTGCTGACCGCTGGTCTTCTCGTCGACGAAGTCGCCAGCCTTGTCGAGACCCACGCCGGCCTTGTCGCCGTGCTCATCGACGAGTCCCTGCACCTTGTCCTTGATGTTGTCGAACGTGCTCATGACCCGACTCCTTCAGCAGTGGGTGACCCCCAAGGGGTTCGACTCCGCCACTGTAGGCACATGACATCGCCGGGGCACAGGGCCGAGTCCGGCCCGGCATCGGGCCGGATCCGCACGTATGCGGGTCGGCAGGGCAGCCGGTCCGCGCTCACCCGGGGGCGGCTCGAGCGGTACCTCCCCTCGCGGGGGTTGCCGCCGGGTCCGCTGGTGCCCAGTGAGGTGTTCGGGCGCGAGGCACCGGTGGTTCTCGAGGTGGGTTGCGGACACGGAGCTGCGGCCATCGCGTATGCGGCGTCGCATCCGGACCACGACGTGATCGCCGTCGACGTCCATGTGCCGGGTGTCGCCCGAATGCTTGCGGCGGCGGAGTCGGTCGGCGTGCCGAACCTCCGGGTCGAGATCGGCGACGCGGTCGAGCTCCTCACCGACCGGGTGGGAGCTGGTCGGTTGGCGGCCGTGCACCTGTTCTTCCCGGACCCGTGGCCGAAGCGGAGCCACCTGAAGCGACGGTTCGTGCAGGCCTCCACCCTGGATCTGCTGGCGTCCCGGCTCGTCGCGCAAGGGCACGTGCTTGTCGCGACCGACCAGCCCGCATACGCCGAACACGTGCGGTCCGAGGTGGCCGCACACGGCGGGTTCGTCGTGCGCGACGTGCCGCGGCCGACGTGGCGCCCGCTGGACGGGTTCGAGCCCAAAGGCGTGGCGGCCGGCCGGACCGTCACCGACCTGCGCCTCGACCGACGCTAGAGCGTGTGCTGTCGGGCCCGGAGGTAGAGGGGGAAGAAGAACACCCAGAGCACCAGGCAGAGCGCCGCCCACGCCGTCGGAGTCTCCAGCCGAAATGACCCGGACCAGAACACGACCCGCTCGCCGGAAGCGGCGTGGTTCGTCGCATCCTGGTAGACCCACGCCACCGTGACGAGCAGGATCCCGAGGAGGACCAGCGGGGCGAGCAGGTTCGGCGACATCGGTGGGACCCCCGGATCGAGGCGGGTTCTTCGGGCGTCGACGCTACGACCGGATTCTCAAAGGCGGCTGGACGCCGAGGTCAAGCCGTCGGGCTGCGGGTGATCACGTCCGTAGCGTGGCCAAGGGCTCGACCCGTGCTCGCTCGTCGGCGTGCGTCAGGAGCTGCTCGACGGTCTCTTCGGACGTCTGCGCCGAGGTGTCGAGCCACCAGCCGAGACCACCGAAGCCGGTCTGCATCGTGGCGTGCAGCCCGTCGTGGCCGTCGAAGAAGAACTGCTCGATCGGCGGGCGAGTCGCGTTTGCGGCTCACGCAGACGTCGGTCCCGGGGTCGAGGACCACCAGGCACAGCCGGTCACTCAGCGCCGAACGGAACCCGTCGAGGTTCGCCAGGTCGGGCACGACCACGTTCGTGGCCAGGGCGAACAGGTTCTCGTGGCACAGCCGGATCTGCCGCGCGGCCTCGTCGGCGGTTCGCCCAACGCCCAGACATGGCCGCTCACGACCATCCCGCTGACCATGTATGCCTCCAAGAGCGCCGAACGGCTCAAGGCGGCCGCGACCGCCCGCGAGACGGTCGACTTACCGGCTCCGGGAGCGCCCGTGACGACGAGACGGGTGCGACGCAGATCGAAGGGGAGACGTTCCGTCCGCTCGTATGGTCACGGCGCGACCCTACGGAGGGCTCAGAGATCGACCAACGGGTGTGTGAACGAACGGCGATCCCGGTCGACCTCCGTCTCATCTTGTCCGGGTGAGGTACCTCGCGCGCGGCGGTGCTTACTGTCGTCGCGTGGACCATGAGCCGGCGGGCAGCCGCTCGGCCGCCCGGTCCGAGGCGCGCTTCGACACCCTGGAGGCATGAATGTCAGCGGTTGGGACCGAGGCGACTCATCCGGGGATGAGTGTTGGCCCGACGAGCGAGTTCAGCCTGTTCTTCAGGGTCAAGCCCGGCGAGGGCGCCGCCCTGCGCGGGGCGCTGCAGGACCTGCAGGACACCCCCGGATACCGGCCGGGCGACTACGGCATGGCGATCACCTCTATCCACGAGGCCCGGTTCGTGCTGTTCGACGAGGACACGCGGCTCGCGTTCATCACCAGCTTCGATGGGCCGTGGGACGCGTACATGGAGGACTTCTTCACCTCGGGGCCGACGCTGGGCCTGTTCGACGTGATCTTCCGGCATGTGGAGGGCTACGACGGGCTGCCGGATCTGGCGGCGGTGCGGGCGTTCGTCCTGGGCGCGGAGGTGAGTGCGGCCGCGTATGCCCGCAACTACGGGGGCACGGTCAAGGAGATCCGGAAGGCGCAGCGCGTGAACCAGGCGTTCCAGCAGGTGCTTGACCATCCGCAGGCGGCGGAGGCGCTGCAGCACCCTGCTCTGAAGCCGTTGCTCGAGGAGGCGGCGGACTAAGCACGCAGGACAGGCCGTCGGGCAGCGAGGTCGAGCCGAGGAGTACGGATGTCAGACCACATCTCCGGTCCGCGTGCCCTCGCGGACCCGATCGCGGACATCACCGATGTCTACGCCTTTCCGAGCCCTGAGCACCCCGGTCATCTCGTGCTCGTGATGAACACCCTGCCGTTCGCGCCACCGTCCGCGGCGTTCTCGGACGGGCTGGTGTACCGCTTCCGGCTGCGGCACGTCACGGCCGGACCGCTGGGCAGCGCGGGGCCGTTTGCCGCCGGCCCGGACGAGTTCGTCTTCGACTGCGTCTTCTCGGCCCCGAGCGGCGCCGAAGACGGTCTGCAGGAGGGCGTCTGCACCACCCCCACTGGTGACACGGTCACCTTCCGGGTGAACGACACCGACGGTGGCGTCGGTCACGGCGTCCGCGCGTTCGCCGGCGTTCGCTGGGACCCCTTCATCATGGATGCCCCCGCGGCCCTGAAGACCATCGCCTCCGGGCAGCTGTCCTTCACCGACCCCGGCTCCATCTACCTCGACGGCAAGAACGTCCTCGGTCTGGTCCTCGAGATCGACGTGGCCCTCCTGCCCCAGGCGGAGCTGGTGGGTGTCGTCGCCGAGACGCTGACGCGGGGGAAGTTCACGGTCCGGATCGAGCGCGTCGGGCGGCCTGAGGTGAAGAACATGATGCTGGCGCCGAAGCAGTTCGACCTCGTCAACCGGGACCTGGAGATCCGCGACCTCTACAACATGGAGGACGCGTTCCACCTGGCCGACGCCTATCTCGGCGCCTACCGAGCCCGGCTGGACGCCAACCTGCGGTTCTGGGACGGGCTCGACGGGACCGTCGACTGGCCGACGAACGGGGACGGCGGTCGGCACCCACTGACCGAGCTGATGCTCGCGGACTTCCTCGTCGTCGACGTCACCAAGCCCTACCACGAGCACGGCTCGTTCCTCGAGATCGAGACCGCCACCCGTCGTGGCGAGACGCACCGGACCTGCGGCGGGCGGGCGATCAACGACGACGTGATGGACACGATCTTCACCCAGCTCGTCAACGGTGGGGACGGTCCGGTCATCCGCGACGGCGTCGACCGTTCCTCGCGGCCGGCCTCGGCCACGTTCCCCTACCTTTCGCCGCCCAACCCGAGTCCCCCAGCCCTGCCCGAGCACCACTAGCGCCCATGCACGACGTCCGCGAGCCAGCGAGAGAAGGAGTGGTGTGACCGGTACGGAGAGCACCGTCCTCGAGCTCGACGACATCCAGAGCGGGGCGCTGTACGAGCGCCCGTCGCCCTACGTCGGCACGTACCTGCTGTTGCGGATCGACGACCGCGCTGCGGGACGCGAGCTGGTTCGGCGGCTGCATGCGCTCGCCGAGTCCCAGAGAGCCTCCGCCGACCCGGCCCACGACACGTCGATCACCGTGGCCTTCACCTACCAGGGCCTGCAGGCGCTCGGGGTGCCGCAGACCTCGCTGGACAGCTTCGCCCCCGAGTTCCGAGAGGGGATGGCGGCCCGCGCGGCGGCGCTGGGGGACGTGGGCGACAGCAGCCCCGAGAACTGGGAGAAGCCCCTCGGGACGGACGACGTGCACGTGGCGGTGGCCGTTCTGTCCCCGGACGCAGCGCGGCATGACGTCGCTGTCGAGGAGGCGCGTAGCGCCCAGCAGCAGCTCTCGGGTGTCGAGCTGGTCTGGCGGCAGGACTGCTACCAGCTGCCCACCGGACGAACGTCGTTCGGGTTCAAGGACGGGATCGGTCAGCCTGCGGTGGAAGGCAGTGGCCGACCCACGACGAATCCTCGCGAGCGGCCCCTGAGGGCCGGCGAGATCATCCTCGGCTACCCGGACGAGTCCGGTGAGCTGCCGCCGATGCCGTCGCCGGAGGTGCTCGGCCGCAACGGCACCTATGTCGTGTTCCGGAAGCTGCACACGAGGGTGGCGGCGTATCGGCGGTACCTGGCCGACCGCGCAACCAGCCGGGCCGACGAGGCCCTCCTCGGCGCCAAGATGGTCGGGCGCTGGCAGAGCGGCGCCCCGCTGGCACTCACGCCCGCCGCCGACGACCCCGCCCTCGGCAGCGACCCACACCGCAACAACGACTTCGGCTACGGCGAGGATCCGCGCGGCTTCACGTGCCCCGTCGGCGCGCACGCGCGGCGCGCGAACCCGCGGGATGCCTTCGACCACGACGGCAGTGTGGACGTGCGTCTCCATCGGATGATCCGGCGTGGCACCAGCTACGGACCGATGCTGCCGGAGGGCGTGCTGGAGGACGACGGCGTGGACCGGGGCATCATGTTCGTCTTCGCCGGGGCGCACCTGAAGCGTCAGTTCGAGTTCGTCAAGACCCAGTGGCTCAACGACGGCATCTTCATCGGCGCCCCGCTCGAGAAGGACCCGCTCGTCGGCGCGAACGACGGCTCGGGTGTCTTCACCGTTCCTCAGCGCCCGATCCGGCGCCGGCTGACCGAGCTGCCCCCGTTCGTCATCACCCGGGGCGGCGAGTACTGCTTCGCTCCGGGCCTGCGGGCCATGCGGTGGCTCGCGGACCTCGAGTCATGACCACCGTCGATCCAGAAGAAGAGGCAGTCGTGGGCAACAGCTCGACAGGCACGAGTCGCTGGGACGCACTGGACTTCGGCCCCCCTGCATCCGACCAGGAAGAGCCCGAGTCGCCCGTCCTCCTGGACTACGCCTCCGACGGACGCGTCGCCGTGGTCACGCTGAACCGGCCACCCGACAACGCGATCACCACCGAGATGGGTGCTCGCCTGACCGAGGTCATCGAGACGATCGCGGTCCAGACGGCGGTCCGTGTCGTCATCCTCACCGGCGCCGGGGACCGGGCGTTCTCGGTCGGCAGCGACCTTCGTCAACGCAAGAACATGACGAAGGAGGACTGGCTGCGCCAGCGCCAGGACTTCGACCGCACGCTCTACACGGTGCGCGAGCTGCGCAAGCCCATCTTCGCGGCGGTCAACGGGATCGCCTACGGCGGCGGGTCCGAGCTGGCGCAGAGCACCGACTTCATCCTCGCCGCGGAGAGAGCCACCTTCGGTCAGCCGGAGGCGATGCTGGGCCTCGCCGCGGGGGGCGGCTCACCGGCCCTGCTGCCGCGCCTGCTGCCCCGCGGGAAGGCGCTCCAGATGTTGATGACCGGTGACCCCATCACCGCTGCCGAGGCGTACCGGCTGGGGATGGTCAACGAGCTGCACCCACCAGGTGAGCTCATGGACGCGGCGATGCGGGTCGCGGAGAAGATCGCGAGCAACTCCCCCACCGCCGTGCAGGCGGTCAAGCGGGCCGCTCACCTGGGCGAGGGGCAGCCGATCGAGCAGGCCATCGCGATCATGATGGACGCGCACTGGCGCTCGGCCGTCCACCCCGACCGCGTCGAGGGGATCGGTGCCTTCAACGAGGGTCGCGAACCCTCCTTCAAGGACGCCGACTTCTGAACGACATCACCAACGTCGACCCCGCCC
>NZ_DATBTV010000051.1:0-49685 GCF_036559105.1 Lapillicoccus sp.
GCCGGTCGAGGTCTTCGCCGCCCTCGGCGACCCGACCCGGCAACGGCTGCTCGACGCCGTGGCCCAGGGCGGCGGCTCCGCGGCGGAGATGGCGGCGCTGCTCGAGATCACCCGCCAGGCGGTCGAGAAGCAGCTACGGGTGCTCGAGGAGGCGGGCCTCGTGCAGCGCGTTCACTTCGGCCGGCGGGTGCGGTTCGCCGTCCGGACCGAAGCCCTGGCGGAGACGGCGACGTGGCTGTCGTCGCTCGCGGACACCTGGGACCGTCGCCTGGCCGCTGTCAAGGCCCTCGCCGAGGCCTGACGTCCGTTGTCCGCTGGCGCTCCTCATGCGCTGGTGCGGATGCCGAGATCGAGCGCCGCCAGCACCCGCTCCGGGCGGCGCAGGTCCGACCAGGTGAGGCGGACGACGCGATAGCCCAGAGCACGGAGGGCGTCTTCTCGGCGCTTCACGCGCATCAGCGCGTTCCGGCCGTCGAAACGCGCGTACTTCACCGCGCCGTCGACCTCGACGACGATGCGCAGGCCGGGCAGCAGGACGTCGACGCGGGCGACGAACCGGCCGTCGTGGTCACGAATCACCACCTGCTGCTCGGCACGACGCCGAGACCGTCCAGGACCAACCGGGTCCAGGACTCACTGGGAGACTCTGACAGTCCGGTCGCGAGTCCGGCGACGCGGTGGGCAGCAAAGCCGAGGTGGTGGGACTCGGCGAGGGCGAGGAGTCGGGCGGGCGTGGTCAGCCGCCTACGGACGCAGGCGTCGGCGGCAGTGAGCCCGGCCCGCATCGACCGCTCCGCGGCCCGGAGCGCGGCGACCTCGGGGATGACGACGAGCACGCCCTGGTGCGGGAGCACCTCGGAGGCCTCCACCGGCGGGTGGACCCGGACGACGCCCGACCGGCGAGCCCGCCCCGAGCCGACCTGGGCGAGGTGGACGAGGCCGATGTCCGCCGCGAGCACCGGGAGGTCCCGGCAGGCCACCGCGGACAGGTCCGTCACCGCGTAGCCGTGCAGCCGGCGCGCGATGGACCGACACGTGAGCACATGGCGCCCCGCGGCGTGGCCGGCGCGGAGGGTGTCACCGCCGACGAACGAGCCCGCTCGCACGCGGACGAGCTCTCCACTCTTCACCAGCGCCCGGGTGGCGTGTCGGTCGTAACCCGCGGCGGCGAGCTCGGCCGTGTGCACCACGCCGGAGTTCGCCAGGAGACGCAGGCGCAGCAGCTCGTTCATGGCCACGAGCGTCGCGGGACTCCGCCCTGGCCGGATGGCCCGGCACGCCTGCTGTGGATGGTGGGACGAGATGTGCACAGCGTGTGGACCGCCGCCGACGCCACCAGCGAGCGTGCGCCCAACGGGATCCCGTGGAATCGGGGCTCAACCGTGGAGCGATGGGGCGGGAGTGACGGGTGGGTGACGGGTGTGGAGAGTCACTCCCACTCGATGGTGCCGGGCGGCTTGCTCGTGATGTCCAGCACCACCCGGTTGACCTCGCGCACCTCGTTGGTGATCCGCGTCGAGATCCGCGCCAGCACGTCGTACGGGACCCGCGTCCAGTCGGCGGTCATCGCGTCCTCCGACGAGACCGGGCGCAGCACGATCGGGTGGCCGTAGGTGCGGCCGTCGCCCTGGACGCCCACCGACCGGATGTCGGCCAGCAGGACGACCGGGCACTGCCAGATGGACCGGTCCAGGCCGGCCGCCGTCAGCTCGGCCCGCGCGATGGCGTCCGCCCGACGGAGCACGTCGAGCCGTTCGGCCGTCACCTCGCCGACGATCCGGATCCCCAGCCCCGGACCCGGGAACGGCTGCCGCCACACGATGACCTCGGGGACGCCGAGCTCCAGCCCGACGGCGCGCACCTCGTCCTTGAACAACGAGCGCAGCGGCTCCACCAGGGTGAACTGGAGGTCCTCGGGCAGCCCGCCGACGTTGTGGTGCGACTTGATGTTGGCCGCGCCCTCCCCGCCGCCGGACTCGACCACGTCGGGGTAGAGCGTGCCCTGGACGAGGAACTCCACCGGGTGCCCCTCGGACGACGCCGACCCCACGACGTCGCGCGCCGCCTGCTCGAACACCCGGATGAACTGCGCCCCGATGATCTTGCGCTTCTCCTCGGGGTCCGCCACCCCAGCCAGCGCCGACAGGAACTGCTCCCGGGCGTCGACGACGACGAGGTTCACCCCGGTCGCCGCGACGAAGTCCTTCTCGACCTGCTCGGACTCCCCCTCGCGCAACAGCCCGTGGTCCACGAACACGCAGGTCAGCTGGTCGCCGACCGCCCGCTGCACCAGCGCGGCCGCCACCGACGAGTCCACGCCGCCGGACAGCGCACACAGGACCCGCGCGTTACCGACCTGCTCACGCACCCGCTCGACCAGCGACTCGACGACGTTGGACGGCGTCCAGTCGGCCGACAGGCCCGCGCCGCGCCACAGGAAGTTCTCCAGCACCCGCTGGCCGAACTCCGAGTGCATCACCTCGGGATGCCACTGCACGCCGTAGAGCCGCCGCTCGTCGTCCTCGAACGCCGCCACCGGCGCGCCGGACGTGGAGGCGGTCACCCGCATTCCCGCCGGCACCCCGGTCACCGAGTCGCCGTGCGACATCCACACCGACTGCTCCGGGGGTTGCCCGTCGAACAGCGTCGACGCCAGGTCGGACACCGAAGCCGGAGTATGCCCGTACTCCCCGGTCCCCGTGTGGGCCACCGTCCCGCCGAGCGCCTGGGCCATCGCCTGGAACCCGTAGCACATCCCGAAGACCGGGACCCCGGCCGAGAGCAGTGTGCCGTCGAGGGCCGGCGCGCCCGGCGCATACACGCTGGACGGTCCGCCGGAGAGGATCACCGCGGCCGGGTTGCGCTCCAGGAGTGCCGAGACCGGCACGGTGTGGGGGACGACCTCGCTGTAGACCTTGGCCTCACGAACGCGACGCGCGATGAGCTGCGCGTACTGGGCGCCGTAGTCGACGACGAGAACCGGGCGGGCCTGGAGCTCATCGTCCACGCGCTCAGCCTAGCCACCCCACGAAGCTCTCCGCTTCGCTCCGATGCTTCGCGAGGACCCCGGCTAACCGTCGGCGGAGCCGTCTCCGGTGAGGTAGGCCCGCGACAGCAACGCCTCGGTCGACCGCGTCACGCGCGCCTCCGCGACGAACGGCAGGATCGGGACGAACCCGGTGAGCAGGTTGAGCACGATCCGCTTGAGGCCCCAGGCCGACTTGAGCCCCAGGTTCGCGATCGACGCCGCGTACACGAGGTAGATCAACCCGTGGATGGGGCTCCAGACGGCCGAGAAGCTCGGGTTCTGCGGGGGGCCGTACTTGACGAACATCGCAGCGATGAGGACGAACAGGGCGATGCCGGCGATGATCGCCATGACCCGGTAGAGGCGCAGGGCTGTGCGGATCTGGGCCGGCTTGGCCATGGTCGTGGGGTAGGTGCTCACGTGGTCGCTCCCGCGGGGCTTGCGTCGGTGTCGGTCGTGGTGGCCGCAGCCTGGTCGCGGCGATGGTCGTCCCGGACCATCCTCCACCACATGTAGGCGGCGAACAGACCGAAGACCCACCACTGGAGGGCGTACGCGGCGTTGCGCCAGGTCAGCCCGGTGGGGACCGGCGGCGGAGGCACGCGCTGCACCCCCGGGCTCGAGTCCGGCGACTCGGCGGTCGCGAACACGAAGGCGTTGTAGAGGTCACCCGGCCACAGGTTGACCAGCCGGGCGAGGTCGACCGACCCGAGCTGTCCGGGCGGAAGGGCGGCGCTGGACGAGGCCGGCGACTCCCCCGGCGCCAGGGTGCCGGCCACCGTGACCCGGCCGGCCGGAGACGGAGCCGGACCCCCGCCGGTCCCGTCGGTCACGAAGCCCCGCAGGACGGCGATCCGGGCCGAGCCGGACACGCCGGTGGCGTCCACGACGAACGGGGTCAGCACCCAGTACCCGGCGACCCCGTCCAACCGGCGGTCGGCCACGAGCACCTGGCCGGCGGCGTCGTAGCTCCCGGTCATCGTCACCGGCCGCCCCGACGCGTCCCCGGGGAAGGGGGAGTGCGGCACCATCACGGACCCGAGGGCGACCGGCGGCTGCAGCGGCGCGGCGGCGATGGCCTCGCGCTGCGCGTCGTCGCGCGCCACGCTCAGCTGCCAGAGACCGAGGAAGGTGAACGCCACGAGGAGCACGACGAGCGCCCCGAGGAGCCCCAGCCAGCGCGGCTTGAGCATCGTCCTCAGCACGGTCCCAGGCTAAATGACGAGGCAGTATGCGCCGCGCGCGTCCGCGGACGACCGGGGTTCGCGAGGCGGGCGTGGAGCGTCGTTGTGGCACCCTTGTGCCCCGTGATGCCCGCCGTGCTGCCCTCGACGACGACCCCCCAGCGCCGACTGCGCGCCGCGGTCGGCGCCCTCGCGCTCGCCGCGGTCCCGCTCGTCGTCAGTGCCTGCGGCGGCGGCGAGCCCGTCACACCGCTCACCACGACCATCACCGTCACGCCGTCGTCCGGGTCGACCTCGGCCAAGACTCCGACGACGACGACGACCACGACCCCGGCGCTGCAGCCGCCGAAGACGTACGAGCAGGCGATGCAGCACTTCGCGGCCGGGAAGGTCGACGCCGGCGCCAAGCCGCAGTTCACCAGCCCGACCGGCAACATCTACTGTTCGATCGCGGCCTCAGGAGCGGTGCCCGCCGGTTGCGAGGTGCGCGACGGCCGGGTGACCCCGCCGGCCGGCACCTGCGACACGAGCGGCGGCGGAGCCAAGGACGTCGGCCGCATCGAGTGGAGCGGGGACACCCCGAAGCCGATCTGCAACAGCGACACGATGATCCAGCCGGGCGCCCAGGTGCTCCAGTACGGCGCGATCGCGCAGGACCAGGGGTCACCGTTCCAGTGCGTCAGCGAGAGCATCGGCGTGACCTGCATCAACACCGCGGGCAAGAAGGGTTTCTTCCTGGCCAAGGGCGCCTACTCGATCTTCTGACCCCGCTACCGTTCGATGGTGGGAGCAGGACGAGACGCATACGAGGAACCCCTGGCCCGGGCGCACGAGCTGGCGCTCGACTGGCTCGCGTCGCTGGAGATGCGTCCGGTCCCGCCGGCTGAGTCGGTGGAGTCGGTGCTCGACGCGGTCGGCGGTCCGCTGCCGGACGGGCCGACGGCGCCGAGGGAGGTCGTCGAGCAGATGGCCCGCGGAGCCGAGCCGGGGCTGATGGCGATCCAGTCGGGCCGGTTCTTCGGGTGGGTCATGGGTGGCACGTTGCCGGCGGCGCTCGCGGCGGACTGGCTGGTCAGCGCGTGGGACCAGAACGCCGGGATGCGTTCGCCGACGCCGGGCGTGGTCGCCCTGGAGGAGACCGCCGGTACCTGGTTCCTCGACCTGCTGGCCCTCCCGGCGGACGCAGCGGTCTCGTTCACCACCGGGGCGACGACGGCCAACTTCGTCGGGCTGGCGGCCGCGCGGCACGCCGTGCTGGCGGGCGTCGGGTGGGACGTGGAGCACCGTGGGCTCAACGGCGCACCGCCGGTCCACGTGCTCGCCGGTGTCGAGCGGCACGACAGCGTGGACCTCGCGCTGCGGTACCTGGGGTTCGGCGCCCCGACCCTCGTCGCGGCGGACGACGAGGGACGTATGCGGGTCGACGCGCTCGCGGCGGCCCTCGAC
The DNA here is from genome assembly GCF_036559105.1 of Lapillicoccus sp. Taxonomy (GTDB): domain Bacteria; phylum Actinomycetota; class Actinomycetes; order Actinomycetales; family Dermatophilaceae; genus Lapillicoccus. Next base: position 5,659 of record NZ_DATBTV010000051.1, read on the forward strand.
TCCGTCCCGGACGGGGAGGCGGTGATCGTCGTCCTGCAGGCGGGAAACCTCCACTCGGGCGCGTTCGACCCGTTCGTCGAGCTCGTGCCGATGGCGCACGCGCGCGACGCGTGGGTGCACGTCGACGGGGCGTTCGGGCTCTGGGCGGCGGCGTCTCCGCGTCTGGCGTCGTTGGTGGCGGGGATGGCGGACGCCGACTCGTGGGCGACCGACGCGCACAAGACCCTCAACGTGACGTACGACTGCGGGATCGCCGCCGTCCGCGACCGGGCGGCCGTGCGGGACTCGTTCGCGGTCCACACGCACTACCTCGCGGCGGCCGACCCCGAGGGACCGGGCAACCCGTACGAGCGCGTTCCCGAGATGTCTCGGCGGGCGCGTGGGGTCCCGGTGTGGGCCGCGCTGCGCTCGCTCGGGCGGTCCGGGGTTCGGGACCTCGTCGAGCGGTTGACCGCCCGGGCGGCCGCGCTGGCCGAGGGCGTGAGGTCGGTTCCAGGTGCGGAGGTGCTCAACGACGTCGTCTACACGCAGGTGTGCTTCGCCTTCGAGGACGACGCCCGGACGACGGAGGTCGGTGCGCGGCTGATCGCGGACGGCAGCACCTGGATCTCCGGCTCCCGATGGCGTGACCGAGGCGTGCTGCGGATCTCGGTGAGCAACTGGACCACGGACGAGGCCGACGTCGAGCAGACCGTCGCGGCCCTGCGGCGCGCGGCGGCGTCCGGCTGACCGGCTCAGCGGTGCCCCGCGACAACCGACAGCGCTGTCGGTCGTTGCAGCCTCAGGCTCAGGACGCCGCAACCATCGACGGTGTCGTCGGTTGTTGCGGCCGGTCAGGCGCCGGGGACCAGCTCGACCTGCGGGCGAGCGCCCCAGGCGGCCCAGTCGCCACTGATCCGGCTGGCCGTCTCGAGCAGGCGTGGCAGGTGGACCTGCAGCAGATGCTCGGTGGACGTCTCCGCCGCGTGAACGGTGACGTTCATGGCCGCCCGGACCAGCCCGGAACCGTCCCGCACCGGTGCCGCCACCGAGCGGACGCCAGGGGCCAGCTCCTCGTCGGCCAGCGCCCATCCCTGGGCGCGGACCCGGGTCAGCTCCCGCTGCAGGTCCCGCAGGGGCCGCTCCGGTGCCGGGGGCAAACCGGACCGCGACGGCTCGGCCACGACGCGCGCGACCTCGGACTCGGGCAGCGCCGCGAGCAGCACCTTCCCCTGCGAGGTCCGCTCGGCGGGGAACCGGGTCCCGATGTCGACCCGCAGCGCGATGATCTTCGGCACCGCGACCCGGGCGACGTAGACGATGTCCGACCCGTCGAGCTGGGCCATCGACGAGGACTCCCCCGTCTGGTGCACCAGCGCTTCGAGGTGCGGCCTGGCCATCGCCCACAGGCCGAGCGAGGAGGTGTATGCCGTGCCGAGCCCGAGAACCCGGGGCGTCAGCGCATACGCGCCGTCCTCCACCCGCACGTAGCCCAGCTCGGCGAGGGTGAGCAGGAGCCGCCGGGCAGTGGGCCGGGCCAGGTCGGCGGCGACCGCCACCTCGCTGAGGGTCATCGTCGGACGTCGCGCGTCGAAGCAGGTGAGGATGTCGAGGCCACGGGCGAGCGCCTCGACGAAGTCCGGTCCGCTTCCTCGTCCGGCCATGGGTCCCAGTATCGCTAGCCGGCCGACGAGTCCCCGAACAGCGACTCGCGGGCCTCTCTGGTCGCCGACGACTTGTACTCCGTGTAGGTGTACGGGTTGTCGAGGACGTCGTCGTCCGACGGCAGGTCGGGGTTCATCCCCTGCTGCCACGTCTCCTCGCCCATGTCGCCGCGCAGGTAGTCGATGGTGGACCCGATCGCGGAGCGCGCGGCGGCGAGGTCCGCGCCAACCAGCTTCCCGTCCCGCTTCACGACCACCCCGTCGACGAGCACGGTATGCACGTCGCCCCGCTGCGCCTGGAACGCCACATGTCCGTAGGGGTTCAGCAGGGGAAAGGACACCGGCGACTCGTCGTTCTTCAGCAGCACGACGTCGGCCTTCGCGCCCGGCGTGAGTCGCCCGAGGTCGTCCCGGCCGAGGGCCCGAGCCCCACCTCGCGTCGCCCAGTCGACGACGTGCTCAGCGCGCAGGTGCACGTGGGTCACGGTGTCGCCCTCGACGTGGGCCTCGAGGTGCTCCCGCGACCGGTCCGCGCCGAGCGTCGTCCGCATCGCCGAGAACAGGTCGCCGCTCCACCACACGCTGGTGTCCATGGACAGGGAGACCGGGATGTCGTAGCGGCGCACCTGCCAGGTGGGCGGGTACCCCTGACCGGCGCTCTGCTCCGACTCGGTCGACACCGACACCGACCCGCCCGTCGCGGCGATCCGCAGGTAGGAGTCCTTGTCGAGGGTCGCGGCGTGGACGTAGGTCGTCTCCGGTGTCATGAACCCGTGCTCGTGCATGAGCCGGATCCCGTCGTCGTTCGTCGCGCCCCACACCCCGGCGTGCGTGGTCACCGGGAGCCCGAGCTCGCGGGCGACCTCGAACGCCGCCTTCTCGGGAAACGCCGGGTCGCCGGTCACGTCGAAGGCCAGCTGCACGCCGAGCCGGTCGTCGCCCGCGTCGCGGAGCCCGGTGAGGAACCGCTGCACCTCGGGCTGCGCCGTCCACTCCCACGGCCCCGCCTGGATGTTGCCGTACGCCAGCACGAACCGGCCCGGCACGCTCCGCAGCGCGTCGACCGCCGCCTCGGCATGGTCCACGCTCTGGAGCCCGTGCGACCAGTCGACGGTCGTCGTGACGCCGGCGTCGAGCGCCTCCAGCGCGCCGAGCAGGTTCCCCGCGCGGATGTCCTCCGGACGGAACCGCCGGCCGTGCTCGAGGTAGTACCAGACGAAGTACTGGGTGAGCGTCCAGTCCGCGCCGTAGCCGCGCATGGCGGTCTGCCACATGTGCCGGTGCGTGTCGATCATGCCGGGCATGACGATGCCGCCCGACGCGTCGACCTCCAGCGCGCCGTCGGGGGCCGTAAGACCCGTGCCGACCTCGGCGATCCGGTCGCCCACGACGAGGACGTCGGCGTCGGTCAGCACCCGGTGGGTGTCGTCCATGGTCAGGACGGTGCCGTGCCGGAACACGACGGCGGACGGGCTGGGCTGGCCAGGTCCCTCCATGGCTCCTCCTCGAGTCGATGACGTCCGGGGTGTGACGTCTGCGGACGATCGTCCGCACTACGGACACTCGTGTCAAGGCTCCCCTTGACGTTCCTAGGTCTGGCTTGCGACTCTGAGCACCGATGACGGACGACTGTCCGCATACCGACTCGTGCTGAGGAGACGCGTACGTGAGCGACGCCGCCGCGGGACCCCTCGACGGGCTACTCGTCGCGGACTTCTCGCGCATCCTCGCCGGCCCATACGCCACCATGCTGCTCGCCGATCTCGGCGCCGAGGTGGTCAAGGTCGAGGGCCCGCGTGGCGACGACACCCGGTCCTGGGTCCCACCGGTCCACGACGGCGTCTCGACCTACTTCCTCGGCATCAACCGCAACAAGCGGTCGGTCGCCCTCGACTTCGCCGACGAGACCGACGCGGCCCTCGCCCGCGAGCTGGCCCGGCGCGCCGACATCGTCATCGAGAACTTCCGTCCCGGCGGCCTCGCGAAGTACGGCCTCGACTACGACTCCGTCGCCGCGGCGAACCCCCGCGTCCTGTATGCGTCGATCAGCGGCTTCGGCAGCGGCGAGCAGGGTCGCACGCTGCCCGGCTACGACCTCATCGTCCAGGCGATCTCCGGCCTGATGAGCCTCACCGGACCCGCCGACGGCGAGCCCTACCGCGCCGGCATCTCGGTGTTCGACGTCATGGCCGGGATGCATGCGACCATCGGGCTCCTGGCCGCGCTGCACCGTCGCGAGGAGACCGGCCGCGGCCAGCACGTCGAGGTCAACCTGCTGTCGTCGGCGTTGTCGGGGATGGTCAACCACACCAGCGCCTACGTCGCCGCGGGCGTCGTGCCCTACCGGATGGGCAACAGCCACCCGAGCCTGTTCCCCTACGAACCGCTCCCCTGCTCCGACGGCGAGCTGGTCGTCACGGCGGGCAACGACCAGCAGTTCGGAAAGCTCGTCGACGTGCTCGGCGTGCCGGAGCTCGCCGACGACCCGCGGTTCGCGAAGAACCCCGACCGCACCGCGCGGCGCGACGAGCTGCGGCCGCTCCTCGTCGAGCGGCTGTCGACCCGGACCACCATGGAATGGTTCCGCGACATCACCGCCGCCGGGATCGCGTGCGGGCCGATCAACACCGTCGACCAAGGGGTCGCGTTCGCGGAGGGCATCGGGCTCGACCCGGTCGTCGATGTCGGGCCGTCCGGCGCGTCGGTCCGCAGCGTGCGCAACCCGATCACGCTGTCCGAGACCCCGCCCACGTACCGGCTCCCGCCGCCGGCCCTCGACGAGCACGGTGCCGAGATCCGCCGCTGGCTGGGTGAGGAGCCCTCCGTATGACCGAACCGCTGCGGGTGCCCACCTCGCTCGGCACCTCCGATGCCGACCAGATCCGGCTGCTCGGCCAGGACCTCACCGCCGACCTCATGGGCCACGTCGGGTTCGGCGAGCTGGCCTTCTGGCTGGTGGCGCTACGCCGGCCCACGCCGTCGGAGGTCCGGGTCTTCGAGGCGGTCCTCGTCGCGCTGGCCGACCACGGGTTCACCCCCACGGCGATCGCCGCCCGGCTGACCTACCTCTCGGCGCCGGACTCCCTTCAGGGAGCTCTGGCCGCCGGCCTGCTCGGTGGCGGCTCCCGGTTCCTCGGGGTCACCGAGGACTGCGGCCAGTTCCTGGACGCCGTGATCGTCGACGTCGAGGGCGACCTCCCGAACGACGTCGCCGGGTGGGACGCGCTGGCGCTGGCCGCGGTGACCCGGACCCGTGAGGCCGGGCGGTTCGTCCCCGGCCTCGGCCACCCGGTCCACAAGGTCGAGGACCCCCGCACGCCGGTCCTCCTGCGAATCGCCGAGGAGGAGGGGCTGCGCGGACCGCACCTGCGGCTGTTCCAGGCGGTCGGCCGGGTCCACGAGCGGGTGCTCGGCCGCCGGCTGCCGCTCAACGGCGCAGGGGTATGCGGTGCCGCCCTCGCCGACCTCGGCCTGCCGGTCGAGCTGCTGCGCGGGTTCGCCCTCCTCGCGCGGGCGGCCGGGCTGCTCGGACAGCTCGCCGAGGAGCGTCGGCGCCCCGTCGGTATGGACGTCTACCTCGCCGTCGACCGCGGCGCCTACTACGTGCCGCCGGACCAGACCTGACCCGCATACCTTCGAAAACCGTTGGAGGAGAACCGAATGGCCACGGTCGCCGCCGTCATCGCCTCGACGCACCACCCGTTCTACTACCGCGCGAGCACGTCGACGGGGGCCGACCGCCCGCCGTTCGCGGACGAGTGGGTCGAGAAGATCGAGCGGTTCCGGGAGACCCTGACGCGGGCGCGGCCCGACGTGCTGCTCATGGTCGGCAGCGACCACTTCCACCAGCTGTGGCTGGACAACATGCCGCAGTTCCTCGTCGGCAAGGCGCCGTTCTACGACGCGAACTTCTACAACGAGGAGCGCGAGTTCGGGCTGCCGAGGATGACGCTGCACGGGCAGGAGGACCTGTCGGCGCACGTGCTGCGTGACGGGATCGACGCAGGGTTCGACCTGGCGTTCAGCAACGAGCTGCGGATCGATCACAGCATCACCTGCCCGATCATCACGCTGCGGCCGAAGGCGGACCTGCCGATCGTGCCGGTCTACACCAACATCTTCGCGCCGCCGATGCCGCGGCCCGAGCGGTTCGTCGAGCTGGGCCGAACGCTGCGGCGGCTGGTCGAGAGCTGGCCGTCGGACCTGCGGGTGGCGATCGTCGGGACCGGTCACCTGTCGCTCGAGCTGGGTGGCCCGCGCCAGTTCGGACCGCACGGGCCGGATCCCGACTTCGACCGGAAGGCGGTCGAGTGGATCGCCACCGGCGACGTCGAGGGGTGCCTGCGTGAGGTGACGCTGGACAGCCTGCACGCGCCGGGCAACGCCACGCATGGGTTCATGGATTTCATGCTGATGATGGGGGCGGCCGGCGACGGGGTGGCGGCGGACCACGTCGACTCGCTCGACCTGTTCCACACCATGGAGGCGTACTTCACCTGGTACCCGAAGTCCTCGGAGGGGGCGCCGGCATGAGCAAGTACCTGCTCGACAAGTTCCTCTTCACCGTCGACCGCGACCCGGAGCTCGTGGAGCGCTACCGCGAGGACCCCGCCGGGACCGTCGTCTGGTGGGAGGAGACGATGGCCAACCGGCTGCTCGGGGCGCACACCGGCGAGGCGAGCACCTGGCTGGCGTTCACCGACGACGAGCGCCAGGCGCTGGTGGAGCAGGACCACGTGACGCTGTTCGGGATGGGCGCCCACCCGTTCCTCACGCTCACGCTGTTCATCGCGTTGTTCGAGCGCGACCACGGACCACTGGAGTACCAGCTGGCCTACGGCGCCGCGATGACACACCTCACCCTCCCGTACCCCGACATCTCCACCTGACGTGCGCGCGGCCCTGATCGAGGCGTACGCGTCGGCGCCGGTCGTCGGCACGCGTCCGACGGCGGAGGGCTCGACCCTCGTGGCGGTGACGGTCGCGCCGGTCGTGCCGCTGGACCTGCTGTGCGCGAGTGGGACGTCGTACTTCGGGGAGCCGGCGCTGCCGTACGTGCCGGGCGTCCAGGGGGTCGGCCGAGTGGTGCGGTCGCCGTCGCTGGAGGCGGGGACGCGGGTCTGGTTCGCGACCTCGGCCGGAATGGCGCCCGGTGACGGCAGCCTGGCCGAGACGTGTGCGGTAGCCGCCGACGACGTGGTGCCGCTGTCCGGCGAAGTGGCCGACGAGGACGCCGCGGCGATCGGGACGTCCGGGATCGCGGCGTGGATGTGCCTGACCTGGCGCGCGGGTCTGCAACCGGGCGAGCGGGTGCTGGTGCTCGGCGCCGGCGGGACGGTGGGGCAGGCGGCGGTCGCGGCCGCCCGGTCGCTCGGGGCGGCTCGGGTCGTCGCGGTATGCCGGTCGGCGGCCGCAGAGGCGCGGGCGGCGAGGGCGGGGGCGGACGAGGTCGTGCGGGTGGTGGAGGACGAGACGGCGGACCCGGCGGCTCTCGGCCGGCGGTTCGTGTCGGCCGCGGGCGGAGCGGTGGACGTCGTCGTCGACCCGGTGTTCGGGCCGTCGGCGTTGGCCGCGTGCCACGCCCTGGCTCCGGGCGGCCGACTGGTCAACCTCGGCGGCCTCGGCGGCGACGTCGCCGAACTGTCGTCGGCGGTGCTGCGGGGCCGATCGGCGAGCGTGCTGGGGTACACCAACAACGCCATCACGTCGGCCCAACGGGCGGTGGCGCTCGGGGAGGTGCTGCGGCTGACGGCGTCCGGTGCGCTCGTGGTGGACCATCACATCCACCCGCTCGACGACGTGGCCGCCGCGTGGGCGGCGGCGACGCGCAACGACGGCGTCCGCCCGCTGGTCCGTGCGGCCCCGTAGGAGCCGGGCGCTCACTCGCTGACCGAGTCGGACGTCCCCCGCTCGATCGCCGGCATCCACCGCGTGATGACCACGAGCACGAACGACAGCGCGAACGGCAGCAGCATCGCCTTCTGCACGCCGTACGTGTGCACCAACCACCCCAGGACCGCGGGACCGCTGAGGAACGCCGCGTAGCCGAAGGTCACCACCACCGCGAGCATCCGCCCGCCCCCGAGGTATCCCGACGTCGCGTACACCTGTGGTGCGATCATCGCCACGCCGAACCCGACGAAGGCCCAGCCCAGTAGCAGCACCGGCAACGGCGTCGCGAACACCGTGATCGCATACCCGATCGCCGCGGCGACCGCCCCGAACCACACGACCGGTCGGTGCCCGAACCGCGCCACGGCCCAGTCCCCCGCCAGCCGCATGGCGACCATGAACAGGGTCACCGTGACCACGGCGATCGACGCGGTGCCCGCATCGACGCCGGCCACGTCGGCCATGTGGACTCCGGACCAGTCGTAGGCCGTCCCCTCCATGAGCCCGAAGCACACGGCCATCGCGCCCAGCAGCCACGCGATCGGCGGGATCGGCTCCTTCCGGCCGTCGACGGTATGCGAGACCGGCTCGGTCTCGGGGATCCAGCGGACCGTCACGAGCAGGCCCACGACGGCCAGCACGACGATGGCGAGCATGGCCGGGAGGATCACCGAACCGTTGTCGTCACCGACCAGCCAGGCACAGAGGAACACCACCGCGGCGCCCCCGAAGGAGCCGATGCTCCAGAAGGCGTGGAACCGGCTCATCACCGGCATCGGCCGGGCCTTCTCGACCGCGACCCCGAGCGCGTTCATCGCCACGTCGGTCGCGCCGTTCCCCAGGCCCAGGAGGACGCCGGCCACGACGGCCAGCGGGAACGAGCCGGCGAACGCCAGGACGGCCGCCCCCGCGATCATCAGCGGCAGGGCGGTCAGCGTGACCCGGCGAGCGCCCACCCGGTCGGCCATCCGGCCGCCGACCTGCATCGAGACGACGGCGGCCACCCCGACGATGAAGAGGAGCACCGCGAGCGTCCCCGCGTCGATCCCGAGGCGGGTGCGCAGGGCGGGAAGAACGCCGGCCCATGCCCCGATGGCCAGGCCGTTGATCGCGAAGACGGCACCGACGGCGACGACCGCCCCTCGGCTGCCGTGCGGCACGCCGCGCACGTTCTCGACACCGAAGCCGGCCGTGGTCTCGCTCGCCATGACGACCAGCGTAGAAGAGGACGCGCGAGTGCCCGGCTAGCCGTCCGAGCGTCGAGCAGCAGTCCGGTGGCCGCGCAGACTGCCTCGAGCGAAAACCGGTGGGAGCCGTCAGTTCTCGCGCGTACGGTAAATCCTTGTGCGCCTTCCGTACGAGCATCCGGGCACCCCGGACCTGCGCAGCCCGCTGAGCTTCCTGGGCTGGGTGGGGCGGGGTCAATGGCGCACGCTCACGGTGGCCACGTTCTTCGGCGTCGTGTGGATGGTCACCCAGGCCCTCTTCCCCGCCGCGATGAGCCGAGCCATCGACCAGGGCATCGTCGAGGGCCAGGCCGAGCAGCTGCTCCTCTGGTGCGGCGTCCTCGTGGGGCTGGGCGTGGTCAGCGCCCTGGCCGGCGCTGGACGGCACTGGTTCGCCGTCACGAACTGGCTGCGCGCGGCGTTCCGTTCCATCCAGCTGGTCGGCTGGCACAGCGCCGACGTCGGCGAGGCCATGACCCGCCAGACGCCCACCGGCGACGTGGTCGCGGTCGTCGCCTCCGACGCGATGCGCCTCGGCGGCCTCTACGACGTCTTCGCCCGGATGGTCGGCGCGATCGTCAGCTACGTCGTCGTGGCGGTCATCCTGCTCAGCACGTCACGCACCCTCGGTCTCGTCGTCCTCGTCGGCGTGCCGGTGCTCGTCGCCCTCCTCGCCTTCATCGTCCGGCCGCTCCAGAAGCGCCAGGCCCACCAGCGCGAGGAGTCCGGCCGGCTGATCGGCCTCGGTGCCGACACCGTCGCCGGGCTACGGGTACTGCGCGGCATCGGCGGCGAGCAGACCTTCCTGCGCCGGTATGCGGGTCAGTCGCAGCAGGTCCGCCAGGTCGGGTACCGGGTGGCCGGCGTGCAGGCGGCCCTCGACGCCGCCCAGGTCCTGCTGCCCGGCTCTTTCGTCCTCGTGGTGACCTGGCTCGGGGCGCGCTACGCGCTCCAGGGCGACATCAGCGTCGGCGAGCTCGTCGCGTTCTACGGGTACTCCGCGTTCCTCGTGCTGCCCCTGCGCACGGCGACCGAGTTCGTCGACCGGTTCAGCCGGGCCCACATCGGCGCCCGGAAGCTGATCCGGGTGCTCGCCGTGCAACCCGACCACCGCGACCACCCGGACCCGTCCCGGCACGCCGCCGAACCGGCCCCCGGCGTTCCGCTCGTCGACGAGCGCAGCGGCGTCGTCATCGAGCCCGGGCTGCTCACCGCCGTCGTGTCGGCGCGCCCGGAGGACTCGGCGGCGCTCGCGGACCGGCTGGGCCGGTTCGGGCAGGACGCCGCCGGCGTTCGCCTCGGGTCGACCTCCCTCCTCGACCTCCCGGTCGAGACCGTCCGCCGCCGGGTCGTCGTCAGCGAGTCCGACCCGCGGCTGTTCACCGGCACCCTGCGCGACGAGCTCGACCCGTGGGGCCGCTTCGACGACGCCACGATCCTGCGTACGCTCTCCGTCGCCAGCGGCGAGGACGTCCTCGAGGCGCTGGCCGACGGCCTCGACAGCGAGGTCGAGGAGCGCGGGCGCTCGTTCTCGGGAGGCCAGCGGCAGCGTCTCACGCTGACCCGGGCCCTGCTCACCGGGGCCGAGACGCTGGTCCTCGTCGAGCCCACGAGCGCGGTCGACGCGCATACCGAGGTGCGCATCGCGGGCCGCCTGGCCGCGGCCCGCGAGGGGCTGACCACCGCCGTCATGACCGCCAGCCCGCTGCTGCTCGACCAGGCCGACCGCGTGCTGTTCCTGCAGGGCGGGATCGTCACGGCGCGCGGTACGCACCACGAGCTGCTCCACACCAACCCGGCCTACCGGGCCGTCGTGATCCGAGGGGAGGACTGATGGCGTTCCTCATGACACCGCCGACGCGGGCCACGCTGCCCGTCGCCGAGATGTCCTCCGTGCGTATGCATACCAAGGGCATGCTGCTGCGGCACCGCCGCCAGCTGGTCCTCGTCGTCAGCCTGCACGCGCTCGCGGCGGTGGCCGCGCTGGCCGCCCCGCGGATCGTCGGCCTGCTCGTCGACACGGTCACCCAGCAGGGCGACGTCGCGACGGTCGACCGCCTCGGCGTCGGCCTGGCCGTCGCGGTGGTCGCCCAGACGGTGCTGACATGGTTCGCGCGCCGGTCGTCGTTCCGGATGGGCGAGGACCTCTTCGCCGAGCTGCGCGAGCAGTTCATGGACCGCGTCGTCTCGCTGCCGCTGTCGACGGTCGAACGCGCCGGTACCGGCGACCTCGTCTCGCGCACGACCAACGACGTCGAGGCGCTGTCGCACGTCGCCCGGTTCGGGATCCCGTCGATCTTCGTGGCCGTCGTCACCGTGGTGATCACCTGCATCGCGGCGTTCCTCACCGGCTGGATGGTGGCCCTGGCCATCGTCGTCGGGTTCCCGCTGCTGTGGCTCTCGACGCGGTGGTACCTCCGGTACGCGCCGGCCGGCTACCTGCGCGAACGGGCCACCTACGCGGTGATGAACGGCGTCGTCACCGAGTCGGTCGACGGCGCCCGCACCGTGGACGCGCTGCGCCTGGGCCATCGGCGGCGGGCCCGGATCGACCACGCCATCAGCGACGCCTACGACGCGGAGATGTACACCCTGCGCCTGCGGATGTGGTGGTTCCCCCAGGTCGAGATCGCCTACCTGTTCCCCGTCGCCGTCACGCTGCTCTGGGGCGGTTGGCTGGTGGCGCAGGGCCAGACGACCGTCGGCACCGTCACGACGGTCGCGCTCTACGTCACGGCGCTCGCCATGCCCCTCGACGAGCTCCTCATGTGGCTCGACGAGATTCAGGTGGGCGCCACCTCGCTCGCCCGGGTCATCGGGATCGCCGACGTGCCCCCGGACCGGAAGGCGAGCGGGGAGACACCGCGCGACGGCCGGCTCGAGGTCGAGGACGTCCGGTATGCGTACCGGTCCGGTCGCGACGTGCTCAACGGCGTCTCCCTCGACCTGGTGCCCGGGGAGCGGCTGGCCATCGTCGGTCCGTCCGGGGCGGGCAAGTCGACGCTCGGGCGGCTGATGGCCGGCATCGACGGCCCGCGGGCCGGCCGGGTCGACGTCGGCGGCGTGCGGCTGGTCGACCTCGAGCTCGACCAACTGCGCGGCGAGGTCGCCCTGGTCACGCAGGAGCACCACGTGTTCGTCGGCACCCTCGAGGACAACCTGCTGCTCGCCCGGCCCGGTGCGACGCAGGACACCCTGCTCGCCGCCCTCGAGGCGGTCGACGCGCGGGTGTGGGCGCTGGGGCTGCCGCGCGGGCTGGAGACGCTCGTCGGCAGCGGGGGGCACGTGCTGACCACCCCCCAGGCGCAGCAGCTCGCGCTGGCCCGGCTGGTGCTGGCCGACCCGCATACCCTCGTGCTCGACGAGGCCACCTCGCTGCTGGACCCACGCGCAGCGCGGCACCTGGAGCGGTCCTTGGCCGCGGTCGTCTCGGGACGTACGGTCGTCGCCATCGCGCACCGTCTGCACACGGCGCACGACGCCGACCGGGTGGCCGTGGTCGACGAGGGCGTCGTCACCGAGCTCGGGACCCACGACGAGCTGATCGAGGCCGGCGGTGCCTACGCGGCGCTGTGGCGGTCGTGGCGCGACGAGCCGCGGACGTCACCGGCCGGTCACTGAGAGAAGCGCGACCGCTCCAGACAAGCTAGCCGTGCATGTAGGGCGAGACCACGACCTCGACCCGTTGGAACTCCTTGACGTCCGAGTACCCGGTCGTCGCCATGGCTCGGCGCAGGGCTCCGACGAGGTTCGTCGTCCCGTCGGCCACCCGGCCCGGGCCGAAGAGGATCTCCTGGAGCGGGGCGGTCGCGCCGACCTCGACGCGCTCGCCGCGCGGCAGCTGGCTGTGATGGGCCTCGGGGCCCCAGTGGTACCCGCTGCCCGGGGCGTCGCTGGCCCGGGCCAGCGCGGCGCCGAGCATGACCGCGTCGGCCCCGCAGGCGATCGCCTTGACGATGTCGCCCGACGTACCGACGCCGCCGTCGGCGATGACGTGCACGTAGCGGCCGCCCGACTCGTCGAGATAGTCGCGGCGGGCCGCAGCCACGTCGGCGATGGCCGAGGCCATCGGGGCGTGGATTCCCAAGGTGAGCCGGGTCGTGTGTGCCGCGCCGCCGCCGAAGCCGACCAGCACCCCGGCGGCACCGGTGCGCATGAGGTGCAGCGCCGCGGTGTAGGAGGCTGCGCCGCCGACGATGACCGGGATGTCCAGCTCGTAGATGAACCGCTTGAGGTTGAGTGGTTCGGCCCGACCGGACACGTGCTCGGCGCTGACCGTCGTCCCGCGGATGACGAACAGGTCGCAGCCCGCGTCGACGACGGTCTTCCAGTGCTGCTGCGTCCGCTGCGGGCTGAGCGCAGCGGCGACCGTGACGCCCGCCTGCCGGATCTCGCGCAGCCGCTCCGCGATGAGCTCGGGCTTGATGTCCTCGGCGTAGATCTCCTGCATCCGCGCGGTCGCCTTGACCGGTTCGAGGCGGACGATCTCCTCGAGGAACGGCTCCGGGTCCTCGTAGCGGGTCCACAGCCCCTCGAGGTCGAGGACCGGCAGGCCACCGAGCTTGCCCAGGGCGATGGCGGTCTGCGGCGACATCACCGAGTCCATCGGCGCCGCGATCACCGGGATGGTGAAGTGGTAGGCGTCGATCTGCCAGGCGACCGAGACCTCCTCGGGATCGCGCGTGCGACGCGACGGCACGACGGCGATGTCGTCGAAGGAGTAGGCGCGGCGGCCCCGCTTGCCCCGGCCGATCTCGATCTCGGTCATCGTGTCGTTACCCCTCGCTGACGCACCGCGCGAGCCTACCCGGAGGCGGGCGGCCCCCAACGCGGCCCGGGTTCGTGGTGTTCCGAGGCGGTTTTCCCTGCGGTCCAGAGCACGAACCGGGTGAGGGGTGGTCAGGGGAGCGGTTCGAGGGCGAGCTCGAGAAAGAACCGCGATCGGTCGCCCCAGTCGACCAGCTCCTCAGCGGACGCGTCGGCGACCGCTCCCCACCAGGTCAGCGCGCGGTTCACCGGCTGGGTCACGAAGGCGGCGGACAGCAGCCGCTCCAGCTCCACGGCGTCGATCACGTCGGCCCACACCGACGCGTACGCCTCGACGATCGCCGGCCACGGCAGCGCAGTGCGCCGGTGGACCCATCCCCACGGGACGGCGAGACTCTCCAGCGGGTGCGCCCACTGCGCGTCCCCGAAGTCGAAGAGCCGAAGGCCCCGGTCGACCCCGAACACGTTGCCGGGGTGCAGGTCGCCGTGCTGGAGCGACGTCGGCATCGGCCCTGCGAGCAGGGTTCGGACGGCGTCCTCGACGAGGCCGGATGCGTCCCGGAGCCGTTGCCGCAGAGCCGCGTCGAGGTGCGACGGGTGCCCCGCGGGGAGCCCGGAAAGGCCATCGACCAGCTCCGCGAAGCGGGCGGCAACGGTATGCGGCGCGCAGTCCGGCAGCCCGGCAGCGAGAAGCTCGGGTCCGTGGTCGGAGAGCCGGCGCTGCAGACGAGCGGCCACCCGGACGACGGCCTGCCAGTCGGCGAGCGTCGCCTCGTGACTGTCACCGAGGGTGACGCCGCGGTCGCGCGTGACGACCCAGCCACGTCCGGCGTCGACGGCGAACGGCTCGTCGACCTCGGCCGGATCCAGCCGGGCGAGCGCCGCGTGGACGGCGGGCTCGAAGGCCAGCGCCGGGCAGTTCGCCTTGAACCAGAGGCGCCCGCCGTCGGTGGGGACGACCAGCTGCGTGGACCACGGCCGGATGCGTGGCTGGGTGATCTCGCCGACGACCCGCCCACCGGACGTCGTCACCCGCTCGCGAATCCAGCTCTGCGCCTGGGCGCGCCAGTGCGCCGACGCGACCACCTCGCTGAACGGCGTGGGCACGACGGCTCAGGCCACCCGGCCAACGTGCACCCGCCAGTGTCGGCCGGCCCTCCAGTGCGCGACGGCGGCCCGCTCCAGTGACGAGCGCTGCGGCAGCGACTCGACCGGCCCGGCCGGGTTGCCGAAGACGAACTTGCGCACCGAGGAGTCGCCGTCGTCGTCCTTCGCCGGTCCGACGCGGAACAGCCGCTGGAACTGCGCGATGTTCGACGTCTCGGGCAGGTACTCGAGCAGCTGCGGGTCCAACAGCCACGAGATGCAGTAGCGCACCCGAAGCCGCTGGTCGGGGAACCGGCGGCGCATCACCGTCCGCCCCGCCCGCAGCGACTCGCGCACGGCGCCGGGGTCGAGCGGCCCCGACTCGGGGATGTGGAGGTTGACGCCCGGCTCCCCCGGCGACCAGTCCGCGCCCTCGGCGAGGAACCAGGCCGACGTGCGCATCCCGGGCATGCACCGCTCGTGCTGGAGCCGCCCGATCTCGAGGATCGACCCCACCAGGTGCCGCGGCAGCCACCCGGCCAGCTCGTCACCGAGGCCGGCGTTCCCGAACCACACCCGGTTGCGCCGCAGCATCCGGCCGACGTCGCGCATGGTGGCGGCCATGAGGTTCGGCGCGAGCCCGACGTGGTCGGCCCAGGCCAGCGTGGCCGGCAGCGCCTCGGCGAAGGCGACGACGGGCAGGTAGGCGAGGACCGCCGGGTCGCCTTCGGGCCGGGGCGTCAGGGCGGGCGGAGGGGACGGCTCGCCCATCGCCGCCCGCAGGTCCGTGGCCGTGCGGTCGACCCACTCGGCCAGGTGGGCGTCGTCGCATACCGCTCGGGCTGCGGTCTGGACGCCGTCGAGATCGTCCGCCGACACGGCGAAGAGGGCGAGGGCCTGCTCCGTGAGGGCGGGCCGGCGGGTCACCGGGCCGAGTAGTTCGGGGCCTCGACGATCGACTGGATGTCGTGCGGGTGGCTCTCCTTGAGGCCCGCCGAGGTGATGCGGACGAACCGGCCGCGGGTCTTGAGCTCGGGGACGGTGCGGGCGCCGACGTAGAACATCGACTGGTGGAGGCCGCCGATCAGCTGGTGGGCGACGGCCGAGACGGGTCCGCGGTAGGGGACCTGGCCCTCGATGCCCTCCGGGACGATCTTGTCGTCGCTGTCGACGTCGGCTTGGAAGTAGCGGTCGCGGGAGAACGACTTCTTGCCCCGGGAGGCCATCGCCCCCAGGGACCCCATGCCGCGGTAGGCCTTGAACTGCTTTCCGTTGACGAGGACCAGCTCGCCCGGCGACTCCTCGCACCCGGCCAGCAGGGACCCGATCATCACGGTGTCGGCGCCGGCCACCAGGGCCTTGGCGATGTCACCGGAGTACTGGAGCCCACCGTCCCCGACGACCGGGACGCCGGCGGGGCGGGCCGCCTGGGCCGCCTCGTGGATCGCCGTGACCTGCGGCACGCCCACGCCGGCGACCACACGGGTGGTGCAGATCGAGCCGGGTCCGACGCCCACCTTGACCCCGTCGGCGCCGGCATCGACGAGGGCCTGGGCGCCCTGGCGGGTGGCGATGTTGCCGGCCAGCACCTGCACGTGGCGGGTGGCGGGATCGGACTTGATCTGGCGGATCATGTCGAGCATGAGCCGCGCGTGACCGTTGGCGACGTCAGGTACCAGGACGTCAACCCCGGCCTCGACCAGGAGCGACGCCCGCTGCCAGGCGTCGCCGAAGTAGCCGACCGCGGCCGCGACGAGGAGCCGGCCGTGGTCGTCGTTGCTCGCATGCGGGAACTGCTCCGACTTGACGAAGTCCTTGACCGTGATGAGCCCCGCGAGCCGTCCGTCGGGGTCGACGATCGGCAGCCGCTCGCGCTTGTGCTGCCGCAGCAGGGCCGTCGCGTCGTCGCGGCTGATCCCGACCGGCGCGGTGACCAGGGGCATCGGGGTCATCACCTCGTCGACCTTGGTCGTGGCCCACTCCGCGACGGGGGTGAAGCGCAGGTCGCGGTTGGTGATGATGCCGAGCAGCCGGTTGTCGGTGTCGACGACGGGCAGGCCCGAGACGCGGTACTGGCCGCACTTCTCGTCGAGGTCCTCTAGGGTGGCGTCCGCGCTGATGGTGACCGGGTTGGAGATCATCCCGGTCTGGGTCCGCTTGACGAGATCGACCTGGTAGGCCTGGTCCTCGATCGAGAGGTTCCGGTGCAGGACGCCGATGCCGCCCTGGCGGGCCATGGCGATGGCCATCCGGGACTCGGTGACGGTGTCCATGGCGCTCGAGACGAGCGGGACGCGCAGGCTGATCTCGCGGGTCAGCCGGGTGGTCGTGTCGACCTCGCTCGGGATGACGTCGGTCTCTCCGGGCAGGAGGAGCACGTCGTCGTAGGTGAGACCCAACGGGGCGAGAAGGTCGGCGGACTGCTCGGAGGGGTCGGGGAAACCCAAGCTCATCGTCCCAGTCTACGGGCGCCGTGACGCGGATCCCGACGCGGCCGGGCCGACCGGCGGGTCACTGACCGGACCTCTCGAGGACCTCGGCCGGGGCACCTCCGCCGAGGGCTACTGGCCGCCCGATCCTGGGGCGTCGGTGGTGGTCGCCGTACTGTCGGTGGTGGTGCCGGCGGGGTGAGGAGGGGCCTCACCGTTCGCGCTCTTCGTCGACCCGCTACCGGCGGACGTCGTGTCGCCGCTCTTGCCCTTGGCCTTGCCCTGGGTCGGCGCGCCCGAACCCGCCGGGTCACCCGGGACCGACCCCGTCGACATGGTGCCGCCGGTCGACCCGGTGCCGCCGGTCGACATGGTGGATCCCGTCGAAGCCGTCGAGCCGGTCGCGGCGCGGCCGTTGGCGTTGCCGTTCCCCTTGACGATCCCGTTCGCGTGCCCGTTCGCCGCGCCGTTGCCCGGGTTGGCCTGCGGCACCGTGCCCTGGTTGGCCTGGTTCGTCGGGGGGTTCTGCTCCGGCTTCGGCGGCTTGGGTGCCGCAGGAGCGGCGGCGGTCTTCCCGCCCTGATCGGACTGATCGTCCGGCTCACCGCCGGAGGCAGCCTGAGTGCCCTGAGTGCCCTCAGCGCCCTGAGCGCCCTGAGCGCCCTGGCCTCCGGCCGTCGAGCCCTTGGCCTGGGTCTGGCGGGCCTCCTGCTGATCCTGACGGTCGAGCTGGGCCTCCTGGATCGCCGTCGCGGCCGCGACCGGGACGCCGACCTCGATCGACGGAACCGCCCCGGGAAGTCCGGCGGCCCTGGCGCTGCCCGATGTGGGCACGGTCGGGAGGCTGCCGTTGGGAACGAGGAGGCGACCCTGGAACGGCGTGCCGTTGAGGAAGGGCATGACGAGGGCCGGCAACCCTTGCGGCAGGAGTGAGCGCGAGTGCGGGAGGCCGGACGCCTGGTCCGGCGGGACCGGCCCCAGCTCGACAGCCGCGGCGACCGTGGCACCGGAGACGGCGACACCGAGGGCGGCGAGCACGGTCAGGCCGCGATGGCGGCGTACCCGACGGCCCACGATCGGCCTGGGGATGGGGGTGTCGGCATGGTGCGCGACGGCGAGCAGCATCGAGCCCAGCTCGCCGTCGGTGTCGAGGCGGGCGCCGACCCGGTCGAGGAACAGGTCGTCGGCCAGCACGGAGCTCAGCGGGGTCGGCTTCATGACGCCACCCCATCCAGGCCGGCCGTCAGCTGTTTGCGCAAGGTGGTCAGGGCCCGGTGCTGGGCGACCCGGATCGCGCCCGCCGTCATGCCCAGGGCCGCGGCCGTCTCCTCCGTGGACATCCCCACGGCGACGCGCAGGGTGAGGATCTCCTGCTGCTGCGACGGCAGGGTGCGGATGAGGGCCATCGCCCGGCTCGCCTCGTCGCGGATCAGCGCCAGCTGCTCGGGCCCGGCGGTCACCTCGACGCCATCGGGCAGGTCGGCGACGGCCTCGGGGCCGCGGATCAGCAGACGCTGCGCGTCGGCCACCTTGTGTGCGGCGATCGAGTAGACGAACGCCTCGAACGGCAGGCCGCGGTCGTCGTAGGTGCGTAGGCCGGTGAGGACCGCCATACACACCTCCTGCGCAACGTCCTGGGCAACGTCCTCGGCTCCGAAACGTCCGAGCCTCGCCCGTGCGTACCGCAGGGCCAGCTGCCGCACGCGTCCCAGGAGAGCCTCGGCCGCGTCGCCACCGTCGCGTCGGGCCACGGCAGCGAGGTCGCGCAACGTGGGTTGCGCATCCACCGGTTCCATCGCGCCATGGGCCTCAGTCGTTACGGGCCCGTCCCGACCCGTGGACAACGTGGCTCGGCGGGCGTCGTCATCAGGCACATCGGCTGAGGGCCCACGGGGGAACGCTCCCCGCCCAGCCCATGACGCAGCAGCGCTCACCGCACCCCCAAGCCAGTTCCTGATTCTTCGCGTAGCGCTCGAACGATACCCGGTCACCGACACCCGCGCGGGCGCTGTGGCACACCTCCCGTCGGTGGGGCAACTCGGGCAAACGTAACCGTTCCGTGACGCGTTAATCCTCGCTCCAGTGGGTAGAGGACTGCCGATACGACCTTGTCGCGGGTTCCTCAGGGGCCGCGAGCCTGCCGACGGGGCCCCAACCCAAGGTTCGCGGCGAGTCGGGACGCCGGAACCCCTTCACGACCAGGAGGCGAGATGGCGGAGATCTCCAGGCTGCCGGGGCCGGTGGCCGACCTGTGGGACTGGCAGCTGCAGGGTCTGTGTCGACGCGAGAGCCCCGACGTGTTCTTCCATCCGGAGGGCGAGCGCGGCCCGGCCCGGCGCAACCGGGACTCTGCGGCCAAGCAGGTATGCGAGACGTGTCCGGTGCTGGTCCAGTGCCGCGCTCATGCGCTGCAGGTCCGCGAGCCGTACGGAGTCTGGGGCGGCATGACCGAGGACGAGCGCGAGGCCGCGTATGCGACCGGCTCGCCGATGCCCGCCGCCTGACCCGCATACCCCGGGACCGACGACAGCGGGCCGCCCCCAGAAGGGAGCGGCCCGCTGTCGTTCGCGCCTTCAGACGAGGTCAGTGACCGTGCCCGTGGCCGTGACCGGCCGAGGTGGGCTCCTCGTCCTCCTTCTTCTCCACGACCAGCGTGTCGGTCGTGAGGATCATCGAGGCGATCGACGCGGCGTTGCGCAGCGCCGAACGGGTCACCTTGACCGGGTCGATGACGCCGGCCTTGACCAGGTCGCCGTACTCTCCCGTGGCCGCGTTGAACCCGTGGCCCACGCCGAGCTCGGTCACCTTGGCAGTGACGACGTAGCCCTGCGCGCCCGCGTTCTCCGCGATCCACCGCAACGGCTCGTGGAGCGCCTTGCGGACGATCGAGGCACCCGTGCCCTCGTCGCCGGTCAGGCCGAGGTCGTCGATGGCCGACGCGGCATGGATGAGAGCCGAGCCGCCACCGGCGACGATGCCCTCCTCGATGGCCGCGCGGGTCGCCGAGATGGCGTCCTCGATGCGGTGCTTCTTCTCCTTGAGCTCCACCTCGGTGTGCGCGCCGACCTTGATGACGCAGACGCCGCCGGCCAGCTTCGCGAGGCGCTCCTGGAGCTTCTCGCGGTCCCAGTCGGAGTCGGTGCGGTCGATCTCGGCCTTGATCTGCGCGACCCGACCGGTGACCTCGTCGCTGTCGCCGCCGCCGTCGATGACCGTGGTGTTGTCCTTGGTCACGACGATCCGACGAGCGCTGCCCATGAGGTCGAGCCCGACCTGGTCGAGCTTGAGGCCGACCTCCTCGGCGACGACCTGGCCGCCGGTGAGGATCGCCAGGTCCTGCAGCATCGCCTTGCGGCGGTCACCGAAGCCCGGCGCCTTGACCGCGACGACGTTGAACGTGCCGCGGATCTTGTTGACGACGAGCGTGGAGAGCGCCTCGCCGTCGACGTCCTCGGCCACGATCAGCAGCGGCTTGCCGGTCTGGACGACCTTCTCCAGCACCGGGAGCAGATCCTGGATCGAGCTGATCTTGCTCTGGTGGATGAGCACGTAGGCGTCCTCGAGGACGGCCTCCATGCGCTCCGGGTCGGTGACGAAGTACGCCGAGATGTAGCCCTTGTCGAACTGCATACCCTCGGTGAACTCGAGCTCGGTCGCCGCGGTCGAGGACTCCTCGACGGAGATGACCCCGTCCTTGCCGACCTTGTCGAACGCCTCGGCGATGGTGGCGCCGATGCTCTCGTCCTGCGCGGACAGGGTGGCCACGGAGGCGACCTCGTCGTTGCCGTCGACCTCGCGGGCGTTCTCGAGCAGCCGGTCGTTGACCGCCTCGACCGCCTTGTCCATGCCCCGCTTCAGCGCCGCCGGAGCGGCACCCGCGGCCACGTTGCGCAGGCCTTCCTTGACCATCGCCTGGGCGAGGACCGTGGCGGTCGTCGTCCCGTCACCCGCGACGTCGTTGGTCTTGGTCGCGACCTCCTTGGCGAGCTGAGCACCGAGGTTCTCGTAGGAGTCCTCGAGCTCGATCTCCTTGGCGATGGTGACGCCGTCGTTGGTGATCGTCGGCGCGCCCCACTTCTTGTCGATGACGACGTTGCGACCCTTGGGGCCGAGCGTCACCTTGACTGCGTTGGCGAGGGCGTCGACGCCACGCTCCAGCGCCTTGCGTGCGGCGTCGTCGAACTCCAGCGTCTTGGGCATCAGGCGACGACCGCGAGCACGTCGCGGGCGCTGAGGATGAGGAACTCGTCGCCCTTGTGCTTGATCTCGGTGCCGCCGTACTTGCTGTAGATCACGCGGTCGCCGACGCTGATGTCGAGCGGGACGCGGTTGCCCTTGTCGTCGATGCGGCCCGGGCCGACCGCGAGGACCTCGCCCTCCTGGGGCTTCTCCTTCGCGGTGTCCGGGATGACGAGGCCGGACGCGGTGGTCTGCTCGGCTTCGAGCGACTTGACCACGATGCGGTCTTCGAGCGGCTTGATGGAAACCGACACGATGGTTGACCTCCCCTTCGGGATTGTCGAGATGAATGTCTGGGCTGCTCGGGGCTCGCCGTCGCGGGGGTCGACCCGCCGAGCGGATCAGCACTCTCGGGGTGAGAGTGCCAACCCCCCAAATCTAGGTAGGTGGTTAGCACTCGGTCAAGTCGAGTGCCAGCCTGCGAGGATGCGGCGTGGACCTCGCGGCGCTCGCCCTCCTCGTCGACATCGAGGGGTGGGACCTCCTGGCGTCGCTCCCGGCGTACGACGCGGGCGCCGAGCTGGGCCTCCAGACCCGCCTGCGCCAGGCCGGGTATGCGCCGGAGCTGGTCTCTGCTGCGTTGCTCCAGTCCCGGCTGCGAGCCCGGGCACAGGACAAGTTCGGGTCGTTCGCCGACGCCATGCTCTTCACCGTCGACGGTCTAGAGCAGGCGACCCGGTTCGCGGTGGCTGCGCGCCACGCGGCGCGTTACCTGCGGGCCGAGGTACGCCTGGTCCACGACCTCGGTTGCGGCATCGGCGCCGACGCGATGGCCTTCGCTGGGCTCGACCTCGCCGTCCGGGCGGTCGACGCCGACGCCGTGACGGCGACGGTTGCCGGTGTGAACCTGCGGCACTGGCCCGCCGCGCAGGTGGTGCACGGCCGAGCGGAGGACGTGGTGCTGCCGACGGGCGAGGAGGCCACGCATACCGGTGTCTGGCTCGACCCGGCCCGCCGCCTCGACGGGCCGGCCGACGCCCGCGGTCGGGCCCGGCGGGTGGTCTCGCTCGACCGGATCTCGCCGACGTGGCGCGAGGTGCAGGGGTATGCGGCGCAGGTGCCGGCCACCGGGGCGAAGCTGGCACCGGCGTTCCCGCACGCTGCGCGGCCGGAGGGCGCCGAGGCCCAGTGGGTGTCGTGGCGCGGTGACGTCGTCGAGTGCGCGGTCTGGTGGGGGCCGCTGGTGGAGGCGGTCGGGCGTACGGCGACCGTCCTGCGGCCGGGTTCGGACGCCGTGACGCTCACTGAGGCGGACGCCTCCGGTGCCGAGCCGCCGGTGGCGTCTCTGGCCGCCCTGGGTGGCTACCTCTACGAACCCGACCGGGCGGTGATCCGCGCCGGCCTGACTGGCGCGCTGGCGCGGCTCGTGGGGGGCGCGGAGCTGGACGACGCCGTCGGGTACGTCTCGGCCGCCGCTCCGTTGGACGTGCCCTGGGCGCACCGCTACACGGTGGCGGAGGCGATGCCGTGGAATGTCAAGGCGGTCCGGGGCTGGCTGCGCTCGAGGGGGGTCGGGCGGCTCACGATCAAGAAGCGCGGGGTCTCGCTGGAGCCGGAGGCGGTACGCCGACAGCTGCGGCTGAACGGTTCGTCGGAGGCGACGGTGGTGCTCACCCGGGTGGCCGGCCAGACCGTTGCGGTGATGGTGGACCCGGCCTAGAGGTCCGGGGTGGAGTCGGCGCGGTCGGCCCAGGGCCGCAATCCGCGAACATCCGCATCTCGACGGCGTTCCGAGGCCCCGACCACCGGCGGCCCCACCAGGGGCTGCATCTCGACGGCGTTCCGAGGCCATGACTACCGGCAGCCCCACCAGGAGCTGCAGGTCGACCGACGTTCCGAGGCCCCACACCAGGAACGGCATCTCGCCCGCGAACCGCGCGACCGCGCGGGTCGACGCCTCAGTCGTCCTCGACGTTGCCGGCCGCGGCCACCGCGGCCCGGAGCGCCTCGGGGCGGTCGCACCCGGCCGCGAGGGCGGCGGCGAGCGTCCCGCAGAACGCCTCCGTTCCGCCCGCCGCGAGCGCGGGCGAGCCCAGGTCGCCGCTGTCCATGCGCAGCCCGTCCCACACGGCGCCGGCCCGCCCGAACGTCACGCACAGCGACCGCGGCATCACGCCGACATCGGCCAGCATCGCCGCGTCCCGCTCCCCCACGACGAACGGGTCGGCCAGCGCGGCCGCCCCGGGGTCGACCGTGGCGTACGGGGAGGCGTTGACGACGACGCGGAGCTGTCGGCGGTCGGCCTCGCGGAGCACGTCGGCGACGACGGCCGGTGGCACGTCGAGCTGGATGAGGACCACGTCGTCGGGGTCGGTGTCGGCGAGGGCCTGATGGCCGTCGAGGGCCGAGTTGGCTCCGGGGATCAGCAGCGTGGCGTCCGGCTGGTCGCCGCCCTCGGACATGACGACGAGGTTTCCGGTCGGCTCGTAGCCGACGGCCTGGAGGCGGGCCTCGATCCCCTCCAGGGCGAGATTGCCCGCACACCAACGGCCCGCCTCGTCGTCCCCGACGGCGGCAACCAGGACGACCGGCACGCCATGGCGCTGCGCGGCCAGCGACTGAGCGACCCCGCGCCCGCCCACCGCGCGGCGGGTGCGCAGGGAGGTCGCAACGTCGCCGGCCCGGGGGATGTCCTCGACATCGGCGCGGATCTGGAGGTAGAGCGACCCGACGACGACCACGCGTCCCATCAGCGGCCGGACCTGTCCCGGGCGCCGCCGAAGCGGGCGCCGTAGCGGGTGTCTGGTCGTGATCGCGACCGACCAGCCGCTGTGCGGGGCGCTGCGACGGCCGCTACGACGCCGAACCGCTCGTCCCTCACGCCGCGCCCATCGTGTCGAGCCACAGCGCCGCATACCGGGGTCCGTCGACGTCGAGGGCGACGTCGACCTCCACCGGCGAGCGCCCGTGCGGGTCGTGGCTCATATCGCCGGCCCAGTGGCGCCGGTCGACGACGGTACGACCGCGCGACCACGACCCGCCGAGCTCGACGCGGACCGGCAGGCGCTCGGTCCGCAGGGCCTCGGGGTCGAGGACCGCGCACACCGCGCCGGCGTCGCCGATGGTGGCCGGGTCGCCGAACCGCTCGCACTGGAACCCGATGAGGAGTCCCGCGAGCCGGGCAGCCCGGTCCTCCGCGGCCGCGAGCCGGCTGGCCTGGGCGCCGGTGACCGTGGGCTGGTAGAAGACGTCCAGCCCGTAGAGGGTCACGCCCAGGCACAGGTCGGCGGCCGCATCGAGGACGATCGCCGCGGCCTCCGGGTCGTGGAAGACGTTGAACTCGGCCGACGCCGTGGCGTTGCCGACATTCGCCGCCCCGCCCATGACGACGATGTCGCGCAGTCCTGCGGCGACGTCCGGGTAGGTGCGCAGCAGCAGGGCGATGTTGGTGAGCGGAGCGAGCGTGACCAGGGTGACCGGCTCGGGCGCCTCCCGGATGACGTCGCGCAGCAGCTCGACGGCCGGCCGGGGATCCGGGCGGCGGGCCGACCTCGGCCAGTCGAGATCGCCGAGGCCGTCCTCGCCGTGGACGTGGCGCGCGTCGCGGGCGGCCTCCAGCAGGGGCCGAGCACTACCGGCCGCCACGGGGACGTCGTCACGACCGGCCGCCTCCAGCACGGTGAGCGTGTTGGCGACGACGAGATCCAGCGGCGCGTTGCCGCCGACGCAGGAGACGGCGAGCAGGTCGAGCTCGGGGTGACGGGCAGCGAGGAGCAATGCGCAGGCGTCGTCGACCCCTGTGTCGACGTCGAGGACCACCGGGCGAGGCATGGCGGGGAGCCTATTGGCCGGCGGTACCGTCGCACCGTGTCCCACCGTCCCGTCGTCGCCGCCGCGACCCTGCTGGCGCTCGGGACGCTGGCGGCGTGCGCGGCGGAGGGACCGGACGGCGGTGGCACGACCGCCACGACGTCAACACCCCCGCCGACCACCTCGTCCAGCACCACCTCGACCGCCGGCCCGACCGCCGGCCCGACCGCCAGCCCGACCGCCAGCCCGACATCGACGGCGACCCCCTCGACCGGCTGCGGACAGCGGCTGCTGGCGTCGCTGAGCCTCGAGCAGCGGGTCGGCCAGCTGGTGATGGTCGGCGCGCAGTACGGGACCAGCGTCGCGGCCCTCGACCCGGTCCTGCGGGACCAGCACGTCGGCGGGATCGTCCTGCTGGGCACCTGGGACGGGGCCCCAGCGGTCAGTGCGGCGACCGCTCACTGGCGCCCGGTCGGCTCCGCAGCCGCCGGCGGCGTGGGCCTGCTCGTCGCCGCCGACCAGGAGGGCGGCCAGGTCCGGCACCTGCGCGGTTCCGGCTTCACCGCCACGCCGTCGGCCCTGAGCCAGGGGCGGGCGGGGACCGCGGGACTCACCGCCACCACCGTGGCGGGCGAGCTCAAGGCGGTCGGCGTGAACGTCGACCTCGCCCCCGTCGCTGACACGGTCGCGGCGTCGTTCGCCCCGCGCAACGCACCGATCGGCGCATACCAGCGCGAGTACGGCAGCGACCCCGCCGCCGTCACGAGGGCCGTGGTCGCCGCCGTGGGCGGCTACCAGAACGGCGGGGTCAGCGCGACGCTCAAGCATTTCCCCGGGCTCGGCCGGGTGACCGGCAACACCGACCTCACGCCGAACGGCACCACCGACGCGACGACCACGGCCGACGACGCCTACCTCGAGCCGTTCCGGGCCGGCATCCGGGCCGGCGCCGACCTGGTCATGGTGTCCTCGGCGCTCTACCCGAAGCTCGACCCGGCCAACCGGGCGGCGTTCTCGCGGCCGGTCGTCACCGGCCTCCTGCGCGAGAAGCTCGGCTACGACGGCGTCGTCATCTCCGACGACCTCGGCGGGGCGCTCGCCGTCGCGACCGTCCCTACTGCCGACCGAGCCACCCGGTTCGTCGAGGCGGGCGGCGACATCGTCCTCACCGGCATACCCCTCACCGTCCCGACGATGGTCGGCGCGCTGCGTGACCGGGCGAAGGCGGACCCCGCGTTCGCCGCCCAGGTCGACGCGGCCGCCAGGCGGGTCCTCGAGCTCAAGGTGAGGCGGGGTCTGGCCGCCTGCTAGGCCACCCTACTAGCCGAGCTGGGCCGCATACCCCTCGTGGGCGCTGCCCCAGTCCTCGGACCAGGTGTCCTGGACCTCGCGTCCGGCGACGAGCTCGTCCAGCCGGCGCAGGTAGACGTCCCAGCCGGCGGCGTAGCCCGCCGCGCTGCTCGACGAGAGCCGGGTATGCGTGAGGCGCAGCCGGGCGCCCTCGCCGGCCGTCTCGACGGCGACGGTGACCAGCGAGGTATGCGTGGAGTGCGACCACTCCCAGCGGTACCCGCGCGGTGCGTCGCAGGAGGTGACCCGGCAGTCCGGGACGTCATCGTCGTCGAAGTGGATGGTGAACCGGCCGCCCTCGCTCAGGTCCCCGTCGACCCGTGCGAACCAGCGCGCGAGGCGCTCGGGGTCGGTCAGCGTCTCCCAGAGGTCGGCGGCGTCGGTAGCGTAGACGCGGTCGAAGGCCACCTCGGCGTCGCCGCCGGTTCGGGTGATGGTTCCCAGCAGGGGGTCGGGGGTCATGACGTCTCCTTCGGTCGGGCGGTCCGCTGGCCGCGGGCGATCTCGGTGTCCAGGGCGTCGAGCCGGTGGGACCAGAACCGGCGGACGTCGGCGCACCACTGCTCGACCTCGTCGAGCACGTCGGGACGCAGCGAGTAGATCCGGCGCTGGGCGTCCTGGCGGACGTCGACGACCTGGGCCTCGCGCAGGACGCGCAGGTGCCGGCTCACGCCCGGACGGGCGATGTGAAAGGCGAGGGCCAGCGAACCGGCGGTGGCCTCGGCGGTCGCGAGCCGCCGCACGATCTCGCGACGGGTCGGGTCGGCGAGCGCCTCCCAGATCTCCACGCCCTTGTGTACCCCGTTCGTTACGTACCCGTCAAGGTACCTATCATCCGAACTCAGAAGTTCCCCGGTTCCGCTGGCTGAGCCGGCCACAACCGACAAACAACTGAGTTCAGTGCCGGATCTGGGCCGTCTCGGTGGGCTAGGCGCGGACGAGGGTCACCGGCATCGAGGAGTCCGCCGGCAGGTCCAGCGCCGACGCGGTCATGCCGCGGGCGACCATCTGCGCGCCGAGCGCGGCCACCATGGCCCCGTTGTCGGTGCACAGGCCCGGCCGGGGGACCCGCAGCCGGATCCCGGCATCGTCGCAGCGCTCCTGCGCGAGGGCCCGTAGCCGTGAGTTCGCCGCCACGCCACCGCCGATGAGGAGGTCGTCGACCCCTTCGGACCGGCACGCGGCGACCGCCTTCCGGGTCAGTACGTCGACGACCGCCTCCTGGAAGCTCGCCGCCACGTCCGCGACCGGAACCGGCTCGCCGGCCTGCTCGCGCAGCTGGACCCACCGCGACACCGCGGTCTTGAGCCCGGAGAACGAGAAGTCGAACCGATGGCGCTCCATATCTCTCCCCCCGGTCAGTCCACGGGGGAAGTCGATCGCCACCTGGTTGCCCTCGCGCGCCGCGCGGTCGATGTAGGGCCCGCCGGGGAAGGGCAGCCCCAGCACCCGCGCCACCTTGTCGAACGCCTCCCCCGCGGCGTCGTCGATGGTCGCCCCCAGCGGCCGCACGTCGGCGGTCACGTCGGGGACGAGCAGCAGCGAGGAGTGGCCGCCGCTGACCAGAAGTGCGAGACACGGTTCGGGAAGCGGGCCGTGCTCGACGACGTCGACGGCCACGTGCGACGCGAGGTGGTTCACGCCGTAGAGGGGCGTCCCGAGGCCGACGGCCAGCGCCTTGGCCGCGGCCACGCCGACCAGCAGCGCCCCGGCGAGACCGGGTCCCGCCGTGACGGCGATCGCGTCGAGGTCGGCCAGCCGGACCCCGGACTCGCGGCACGCGCGCTCGATGGTCGGGACCATCGCCTCGAGGTGCGCGCGGCTGGCCACCTCCGGCACCACCCCGCCGAACCGGGCGTGCTCGTCCACGCTGCTCGCCACGGCGTCCACCAGCAGGGTGGAACCGCGCACGATCCCGACACCGGTCTCGTCGCAGGACGTCTCGATGCCGAGGACGAGGGGCTCGTCGGGCGTCATGGCGCCTCCGCCAGCCGGCGGCGCATGACGACGGCGTCGACGTCGGGCCCTCCGGGCTGCCGGTAGTACCGACGGCGCACCGACACCTCCTCGAAGCCGTGCCGTTCGTAGAGCCGCCGCGCCGCCACGTTGTCGGCGCGCACCTCGAGCATCACCGACCCGGCCCCGTCGTCCGCCGCAAGCCGGACCAGCTCACCGAGCAGCACGTCACCCAGCCCGCGCCCCCGCCGGGCCGGGACGACGGCCACCGTCATGACGTCGGCGACGTCCCCGCCGTGGTCCAGACCCGCATACCCCTGGACTCCCTCGTCCCCCTCGAGGAGCAGGTATGCGCGTCGCGGCCGGCCCGCGAGCTCGCCCCACCAGGTCTCGACGGTCCACGCGTCGTCGGCGAACAGCTCGGTCTCGAGCACCGCCAGCTGCGGGATGTCACGCCAGGTCACCTCGCGGAGGGTGCTCATCCGAGGGCCGACTTCGTCGAGACCGACGGAGCGGCGTCCGGGCGGCGCAGGTAGAAAGGCTCGTGCTCGTCGAGCCGGTCGCCGGCCGCGAGGCGCCGGGCGACGAGGTCCGCGAGGGCCGCCGCGGAGACGTCGAGCGGTCCGTCGAGCGGCGACCCGAAGGCGTCCGGGTAGAGCAGGGGCCCGCGACCGACAGCCGGTAGGCCGGCCACGTCGGCCGGCAGGTCCGCGGGCTTCGTGACGTGCGGGCCGTCCACCCGCATGGGTACGCCGCCGGCCCCCGGCGCGTACCTCGCCCAGTAGACCTCCTTGCGGCGCGCGTCGGTGGCGACCAGCAGCTCAGAGTGGAGACCCGTTTGGTAGGCGAGGGCGTCCAGGCTGCAGACCCCGTGGAGTCGGGCGCCGGTCGCCAGCGCGAGCGTCCGGGCGGTGACGATGCCGACCCGCAGACCGGTGAACGGACCCGGTCCGAGGCCGCAGACCACGTCGGTCAGGTCGGCCGGGGCCGCGCCGGCCTCGTCGAGGACCCGGGTGATGCCCGGCGCGAGATGCTCCGCGTGGCCTCGGGCGTCGAGGGTGGTCGCCTCGGCGAGCGTCCGTGACCTGTCGTGGACCGCCACGGTGATCGCCGTCGTCGACGTGTCGATGGCGAGCAGCAGCACCCGCGCAGGCTACCCACCTTCCGGACGCCCGTTGTTGCCGGTTCCGGGCGCGTGGCGCCGCCGAAACCGGCAGCTACGACGGTCCGGAAGTGGAGAGGTCGGCCAACCAGCGGTCACCGAACCCGGTCAGGCTCAGCGTCCGGGTCTCGTCGGCGCCGGCCGTCAGCACGACCTCGAGGTAGGCGTCGGCCAACCGCTCGGCGACGCCGTGCCCCCACTCCACGACGGTGACGCTGTCGGCCACGTCGGTGTCGAGGTCGAGGTCGTCGAGCTCGAGAGCCCCGCCGAGCCGGTATGCGTCGACGTGCACCAGCGCCGGGCCGCCCACGGTCGACGGGTGGACGCGAGCGATGACGAACGTCGGCGAGGTGACCGGACCGCGCACCCCCAGCCCGGCACCGATCCCCTGCGTCAGCGTCGTCTTCCCCGCTCCGAGGCCGCCGGTGAGGACGACGAGGTCACCAGCCCGCAGCAGCCGACCGAGCCGCATACCGAACGCGTGGGTGTCCTCAGAGGAGGCCAGGGTCACCCGCGACGGCAGGCCGTCACGCCTCACGACGCCTCGCGGCGTCGCTCCTGCGTGGGCCGGCTCCTCGCAGCAGGCTGGTTCTGGTTGCCGCTCATGCTGTCGGCGGCGGTGTCCATCCGCACCAGTCCGCGCTCGATCCGGCGCTTCTTGTCGACGTCGGTGACGACCTGGCGGACCCGCGGGACGAGGTCGGCCGGCATGTGCTCGTCCTCGCGCTTGGCGGCGCGGTCCATCAGCGCGTGGAGCTGCTGGTTGAGCAGGTCCGGGTGCTCGAGCATGATGACGTGCCCGGCGTCGCGGACGATGACGTGCTGGGCGCCGGGGAGGGCGCGGACGATCGCGGCACTGTGCTCCGGCGGCGTGAGGATGTCGTGCTCGCCGTTGAAGACGAGCGTCTCGCAGCCGTCGAAGGCGACCAGTCCGCCGGTCTGGTCGTAGTCGTCGAATGCCGGTGTGAAGGACGACATCACCGTGAGGTTGGTGCCGAGGAGCATCTTCGACGCCAGCAGGACCACGCTGCGGGGTACCGGCGACGCGAAGGAGTACCGCTCCACGAGGAACTCGGCGAGGTCCGAGTTCGCCGAGAGGAGGCCCTTGAGCAGATCGGGACGGTGCTCGAACACGCCGGCGACCTGGGGGCCGAGCCGCTCCAGCAGCAGCCGACCGGCGGACGCCGCCAGCCCGCCCGACGCGAGCGGCATACCGCCGGCCGACGTCGAGATGGCACCGAAGGCGACCACCCGCTCGCGGACGAGGTCCGGGTCCGTGGCGCCGAGGGCCATCGTCGTCATGCCGCCCATCGAGTGGCCGACCAACGCCAACGGCCCGTCCGGTGCGGCGGCTTCGATGACGGAGTTCAGGTCCTCGCCGAGCTGGGCGATGGTGTAGGACGACGGCCCGCCGCGTCCCGACCGGCCGTGACCGCGCTGGTCCCAGACGACGACGCGGTACCCCGCCCAGCGCAGGTAGCGCCGCTGGAAGACCCAGCACTCCGACGTCAGGCAGTAGCCGTGCGACATGACGACGGTCGGTCGCGGCAGACCGAGCTCGTCGATCCCGTCCCCGGACTTCGGCTCGTCGATCTCGACGTGCAGGGCGACCCCGTCGGTCGCTTCGACGACCAGCTCGCGGCTGGGCACCTCCACCAGACTTGCGCCGGTCTCGAGGGCGTCCTGGCGGCGCCGGTGCGTGCGGTCGGCCACAAAGCCCGCGGCCGCAGCGGCGCCGGCGACACCGAGGCCGATGCCCAGGCCGATGAGGCCGTTCCTGCTCGAGCTCGAGCTCACGCGTGCCCTCCGACGTACACCCTGGGCACCCGTGGCCCGATCCGCGTCACGATCTCATAGCTGATGGTCCCTGTCGCGTCTGCCCACCCCTGCGCGGACGGTCCCTCGGGGTCGGCCCCGAACAGCACCACCTCGTCGCCCTCCCGCGCCGTCGAGTCGGGGCCCAGGTCGACCACGAACTGGTCCATGCACACCCGGCCGGCGACAACGTTCGGGACGCCCTGCACCGACACCGGGCCGACGTTCGTGGCGTTGCGGGGGATGCCGTCGGCATACCCGAGGGGTACCAACCCGAGCACCGTCTCCCGCGGGGTGAGGTAGGCGTGGCCGTACGACACCCCCTGGCCGGCCGGGACGCGCTTCACCAGGGACAGCCGCGCGACGACGGTCATGGCCGGGGTCAGCCCGTAGGCCTCGGGGCCGCCGAGCTGCGGGACCGGGGTCAGTCCGTAGACGGCGATGCCGGGGCGGACCAGGTCGTAGTGGACGGACGCGTTGGTGAGGGTGGCGGCGGAGTTCGCCAGGTGCCGGACCTCGAGCTCGCAGCCGGCCGCCTCGACGGCCCGGACCGCCTCCTCGAAGACCTCGCGCTGCCGGCGGACGGTCGGGTGGTCGGGTTCGTCGGCGTAGGCGAAGTGCGACCACACCCCGACGACCCGGACGGCGCCCTCGGCCTCGTGGAGGCGGGCCGCGGCGACGAGGTCGAGGAAGTCCTGCCCGTAGGCGCCGTTGCGTCCGAGGCCGGTGTCGGCCTTGAGGTGGACCCGGGCGGTCCGGCCGGTGGCTCGGGCGGCGGTGACGATGTCGTCGAGCGCCCACGGGGCGGACGCCCCGACGTCGATGTCGCGGGTCAGGGCGGCGCCGAAGTCGTTGCCCGGGACGTGCAGCCAGGTGAAGATCCGACCCGCGACCCCCGCGTCGCGCAGCGCGACCGCCTCGGGCTGCTGGGCGGTACCCAGCCAGGTGGCGCCACCGGCCTGAGCGGCCCGAGCCGCCGGGAGGAGCCCGTGCCCGTAGCCGTCGGCCTTGACCACGGCCATCAGCTCCGCCGTCGCCGACCGCTCGTGGAGCGCGCGAACGTTGGCCGTGATGGCGTCGAGGTCGACGACCGCGGCGCCGGGCGCACCCACGGGCAGGTTCACGGGGTCAGTGTGTCAGGCGGGACCCCTGTTTCCGGTGGAGGTAGATCCGAGCGCACTAGCGCTCGCCCCACCCTCCACCCGACCGGCGCAGCAGCGCCGCGACGGTCTCCGGTATGCGCCGGGCCACCTCGCTGATCCGCACCGGCCCGCCCGGGTTGGTCCGGTCCGCCGCGACCCCGTGGACGAGCGCGCCGAGGGCGCCGGCGTCGAGGGGGTCGAGGCCCGCCGCGAGGAGGGTGCCGAGGAGGCCGCCGAGCACGTCGCCCGCGCCGGCCGTGCCCACCCACGCGGGCGCGTCGGCCTGACTGCGCACCGGGCGCGACGGGTCGGCGCTGACCACAAGGGTGTGCGACCCCTTGAGCAGCACGGTGCAGCCGGTCCGCTCGGCGGCCTCGCGAGCGTGGGCCAGCGGGGCACTCGTGACCTCTGCGCGGGTGACCTCCTCGCCGCGGAGCCGGGACAGCAGCCGGGCCAGCTCCCCGGCGTGAGGGGTGAGGAGGGTGGGCGCCGAGCGGTGGTCGAGCAGCTCCAGCGCGCCCGCGTCCACCACGACGGGCAGGTCGGAGGCCAGCGCCTCCTGCACGTGGTGCTTCTGCTCGGCCACCCCCTTGGCCCGGCTGGTCGGGTCGAAGCCCGACCCGCATACCCACGCCTGCACCCGACCCTCAGCGGTGACCGCCTCCGGCGCCGCGGCGTGGACGAGCGCCTGGACCTCCGGCGGCCCGAGGTAGCGCACCATCCCCGGCCCGGCCCCGAGGGCGCCGAGCACGCTCAGCACGGCCGCGCCCGGGTAGGTCGGCGTGCCCGCGACGACGCCGACCACGCCCCGTGAGTACTTGTCCGAGCTGGCGCCGGGCACCGGCCAGAGCCGCCGAACGTCGTCGAAGGTCAGCCGCTCCACGACCGGCCGGTATGCGGCTTCTCCCCCTTCCGGACGCGCGGTGTTCTCGGTTTCGGCCGCGCCGGCGCCTCGAAACCGAGAACTACGGCTGTCCGGAAGCGGGGAAGCGTCGGGGCGGGCCAGGTCGAGGCCGATGTCGATCACGGTCAGCCGACCCACGGCCGGCTCCGTCGCGGGCAGGAGGTGGACCGGTTTGGCGACGCCGAAGGTGACCGTCTCGTCAGCGAACACGGCGTCGCCAAGGACCACCTCGCCCGCGGGGTCGGCCCCACTCGGAAGGTCAACGGCAATGACCCAGGCGTCCTCGGGGATCTCGTCGACCCATCCGGCGGCCTCCTCGGAGAGCCCCGGGCGGCCGCCGATCCCCAGCAGCCCGTCGACCACGACGTCGGCCTCGGCGAGCAACCCGCGTCGCTCGGCACCGTCCGCCTCCGGGTCGGCAGGGAGCAGCGCCACGCCGGCCTCCAGCGCCGCCGCGAGCCCACCCGCGTGGGCCGTCGCCGTGTGCACCGCTGCGACCGCAAAACCGCGCTCGGCGAGGTCGGCCAACGCATACAGGGCGTCGCCGCCGTTGTTGCCGGACCCCACCAGGCCGACGACCCGCATCCCCTGCCGTTCCTCGAGGCGGGCGGCGACCACGGCGGCCAAGCCCTGCGCGGCGCGCGCCATCAGCTCGCCCTCGGGCAGCCCGGCCATGGCGGCCTCCTCGGCAGCGCGGACGTCGGCAACGGCGTAGGCCTCGATCACGTCCCTAGCCTTCCGCCACGACGACCGCCGACGCGATCCCGGCGTCGTGCGACAGGGACAGGTGGAACGACGAGACGCCGAGGTCGTCGGCCCGCGCCTCGACGGTGCCGGACACCCGCAGCGACGGTCGCCCGGAGGAGTCCTGGACCACGGTGGCGTCGAGCCAGCGCAGCCCCACGGGCGCGCCGAGCGACTTGGCCAGCGCCTCCTTGGCGGCGAACCGGGCGGCCAGCGACGCGAGCCCGAGCCCGCGCTCGGTCTCGGTGAACAGCCGCTCTCGCAGGGCCGGCGTCCGCTCGAGCGTCAGCCCGAACCGCTCGATGTCCACCACGTCGATGCCGACGCCGATGATCACTCGGCGCCGCTCATTCCACCGTGACCGACTTCGCGAGGTTGCGTGGCTGGTCGACGTCCAGGCCCTTCGCCGACGCCAGCTCGCAGGCGAACACCTGGAGCGGCACGACCGTGAGCAGCGGCGCGAGCAGGGTCGAGACCGCCGGCACGCGGATGATCTCGTCGGCGAACGGGACCACGTCCTCGTCGCCCTCCTCGGCGACGACGATGGTCCGCGCGCCGCGGGCCCGGATCTCCTGGATGTTGGAGACGACCTTGCCGTGCAGCCCGTTCGCCGTGGACGGCGACGGGACGACGACGAAGACCGGCTGCCCGGGCTCGATGAGGGCGATCGGCCCGTGCTTGAGCTCGCCCGCCGCGAACCCCTCCGCGTGGATGTAGGCAAGCTCCTTGAGCTTGAGCGCGCCCTCCAGAGCCACGGGGTATCCCACGTGCCGGCCGAGGAACAGCACCGCCCGGGTGTCGGCCATGAACCGGGCGACCTCGCGGACCCGGTCCATCGAGTCGAGCACCGTCTGGATCTTCGCCGGGACCCCCTGCAGCTCGGCCATGACCCCGGCCGCCGCCGCCGCCCCGACCTCGCCGCCGCGCAGCTGAGCCAGGTAGAGCCCGAGGAGGTAGGTCGCCGTGATCTGGGCGAGGAACGCCTTGGTCGACGCGACGGCGATCTCCGGCCCGGCGTGGGTGTAGAGCACCGCGTCGGACTCACGCGGGATGGTCGCGCCGTGGGTGTTGCAGATCGAGATGGTGAGGGCGCCGAGCTCGCGGGCGTGCTTGACCGCCATCAGCGTGTCCATCGTCTCGCCGGACTGGCTGATCGAGACGACCAGCGTCCGGCCGTCGATCACCGGGTCGCGGTAGCGGAACTCGTGCGCCAGCTCGACCTCGCACGGGATCCGGGTCCAGTGCTCGATGGCGTACTTCGCGATCATCCCCGCATAGGAAGCGGTCCCGCACGCGACGACGACAATCTTGTCGACGTTGCGCAGGGCGGTCTCGGAGATCCGCAGCTCGTCGAGGACCAGGCGGCCGGACTGGTCCGTCCGCCCGAGGAGGGTGTCCGCGACCGCGTGCGGCTGCTCCTGGATCTCCTTGGTCATGAAGTTCGGGTAGCCGCCCTTCTCGGCGGCAGCGGCGTCCCAGTCGACGTAGAAGGGCTTGCCCTCGACGGGCGCGCCGTCGAACCCGATCACGCTCACCGAGTCGGGGGTGATCGTCGCGATCTGGTCCTGGCCGAGCTCCAGGGCGTCGCGGGTGTGGCCGATGAACGCCGCGACGTCGGAGCCGAGGAAGTTCTCGCCGTCGCCGAGCCCGACGACCAGCGGGCTGTTGCGGCGCGCCCCGACCACGACGCCCGGGGTGTCCGCGTGGATCGCGAGCAACGTGAAGGCGCCGTCGAGGTCCTGGACGGCCAGGCGCATCGCCTCGGTGAGGTCCTGGGTCTCGTCGAACGCCCTCGCCACCAGGTGGGCCGCCACCTCGGTGTCGGTCTCCGACGTGAACTGCACGCCGTCGTCGACGAGCTTGGCCTTGAGGCCGTGGAAGTTCTCGATGATCCCGTTGTGGATCAGGGCCAGCTTGCCGTCGGAGCCCCCACGGTGCGGGTGCGCGTTGTTGTCGGTCGGTCCGCCGTGGGTGGCCCAGCGGGTATGCCCGATGCCGGTGCTCGACGGGGGCAACGGGTGGGTGACGAGCGCCTCACGCAGGTTCCCGAGCTTGCCGGCCCGCTTCTGCGTGGCGACGTGGTCGCCGTCGACCAGGGCGACGCCGGCAGAGTCGTACCCGCGGTACTCGAGCCGGGCGAGGCCCTCCATGACCACGTCGAGAGCCTGGCCGTCGACGTTCGGGCCGACGTAGCCCACGATGCCGCACATGGTGGCGAGCCTAACGGGGGCGACGGGCTCCGTCCTGAGACCCGGGTACGCCACAATGAGCGCCGTGACGCAGGACACCAGCGCCGACTGGCTCGGTCAGCAGGTCGGGCACCAGGTGCTCGAACGCGGCGGCGTCCTCTCGCCCTACATCGAGCTGGACCGCGAGACGTGGTCGCGGCTGCGCGAGAACCACCCGATGAGCCTCACCGCGGACGACGTCGCCCGACTACGAGGCCTCGGTGACCCGCTGGACATGAAGGAGATCGAGGACGTCTACCTGCCCATCTCCCGACTGCTCAACTACTACGTCGGGGCGATCAGCAGCCTGCACGACGTCACCAGCGAGTTCCTCGGTGAGCAGCCGCCGCGGACTCCCTTCGTCATCGGTGTCGCGGGGTCGGTCGCAGTGGGCAAGTCGACGACCTCTCGCATCCTGCGCGAGCTGCTCTCCCACTGGCCGGACACCCCACGCGTCCAGCTGGTCACCACGGACGGGTTCCTCTTCCCGAACGCCGAGCTCGAACGCCGGAACATCATGGCGCGCAAGGGGTTCCCTGAGTCGTACGACCGCCGGGCCCTGATGCGGTTCGTCGCCGAGATCAAGTCGGGTGTTCCCGAGGTCTCGGCACCGGTCTACTCGCACCTCACCTACGACATCGTGAGCGACGAGCGCATCGTCGTCCGGAGCCCCGACGTGCTCATCGTCGAGGGACTCAACGTTCTACAACCTCCGAGCGCCCGCTTCGACGGCAGCGTCGGGGTCGCGGTCAACGACTACTTCGACTTCACGGTCTACGTCGACGCCGAGACCGAGGACGTGGAGCACTGGTACGTCGAGCGGTTCCTCCGCCTGCGGGAGACCGCGTTCGCCGACCCGGACTCGTACTTCCACCGGTATGCGGTGCTCACCGACGAGCAGGCCGAGGCCACGGCCGCCCGGATCTGGCGGGAGATCAACGGCCCGAACCTCGTCGAGAACATCCTCCCGACGCGGTACCGCGCCACGCTCGTCCTCGTCAAGGGCCGGGACCACAGCGTGGAGAAGGTCCGGCTTCGCAAGCTCTGAGCCGCTGGGACGTCAGGCGCTCAGTACCAGCCGGTCGACTGCGAGTGCGCCCACGCGCCGCAGGGCGTGCCGTAGGTCTGCTTGATGTAGCCGAGACCCCACCTGATCTGGGTCACCGGGTTGGTGCGGTAGTCCCCTCCGGCGCTCGCCATCTTCGAGGCGGGCAGGGACTGCGGGATCCCGTATGCGCCGGACGGGTTCGTCGCCGTGTAGGCCCAGTTGCTCTCCCGGGTCCACAGCGAGCTGAGGCAGGAGAACTGGCTGTCGGCGAAGCCGAACTCGGCCAGCATGGCGCGCGCGGCGGCCTTGGGGTCCTGCTTCGCGGTGGCGGCGACCGACTGCCGCTGGGCGTCTCGGGCCGCCTGGTCGGCGGCGGCCTGTCGCTCGGCCTCGGCGGCGTCGGCAGCGGCCTTGGCGGCGGCGGCATCGGCGGCAGCCTTGGCGGCGACGTCGGCCTCGGCGCGGGCGTCGCGAACCTCTGCCCGGTGGGTGGAGAGGTCACCGGTGTCGGCCCGGTAGGACACCGCCTCGAGCGCGGCCTGCGGCGGGAGAGTCGTGGGCGGTGCGCCGACGAGCGCGATGGCGCCGTCGGCGGCCCTGGTGGTCACCACGTCGACGGCACCGATAGGCAGCAGCGACAGGGCGACGACCGCTCCGGTGGCCCGGGCCACCCCTGAGCGCCGGGACCGCGCTGCCGGCGAGCCGACCGTCGGCGAGGCGTGGCCCAGCTCGAGCGTCGTGGGCGCGGTCGGCACCTCGGGCACCGCGCCGGCCGAGGGGTCGACGTCACGGTGACGACCCGCGTACCGCGACATGCACTGACCTCTTCTGCCGTCCTGGCGTTACCGAACTGAGACCTTTCGGTTCCACCGTGCCAGACCGGACGGGTGCCGCCAAATCGGGCGGCGGCCGTGCGCGGGTGCGGGTGCGGGTGGGAACGGCCGGGATTCCGACCGTTCCCACCCGCACCCGACGCGTCGTCCCGCTACGGGTCGAGGCCCTCCAGCAGGTCGGTGACCAGCGCGGCGATCGGGCTGCGCTCGCTGCGGGTCAGGGTGATGTGGGCGAACAGGGGGTGGCCCTTCATGGCCTCGATGACCGCCGCCACGCCGTCGTGCCGGCCCACCCGCAGGTTGTCGCGCTGGGCGACGTCGTGGGTGAGGACCACCTTGGAGTTCTGGCCGATGCGGGACAGGACGGTGAGCAGGACGTTGCGCTCCAGCGACTGGGCCTCGTCGACGACGACGAACGCGTCGTGCAGCGACCGGCCGCGGATGTGCGTAAGCGGGAGCACCTCGAGCATCCCGCGGTCGAGGACCTCCTCCACGACCTCGGTCGAGACCAGCGCGCCGAGCGTGTCGAACACCGCTTGACCCCAGGGGCCCATCTTCTCGGCCTCAGTGCCTGGGAGGTACCCGAGCTCCTGGCCGCCGACCGCATACAGCGGCCGGAAGACGACGACCTTGCGGTGCTGGCGTCGCTCCATGACCGCCTCCAGCCCGGCACACAGGGCCAGCGCGGACTTTCCGGTACCGGCCCGGCCGCCGAGGCTGACGATCCCGACGTCGGGGTCGAGGAGCAGGTCGAGGGCGATCCGCTGCTCGGCGGACCGACCGTGCAGGCCGAACGCGTCACGGTCGCCGCGGACCAGCCGGATCTGCTTGTCGGCGCCGACCCGGCCGAGGCCGCTGCCGCGCGGTGACAGCAGGACGAGTCCGGTGTGGCACGGCAGCTCGGCGGCCGCCGGGTGCTCGACGCGGCCGACCTCGTAGAGCCGGTCCATCTCCTCGACGGTGACGTCGAGCTCGGTCATCCCGGTCCAGCCCGAGTCGACGGCGAGCTCGGCGCGGTACTCCTCGGCGTCCAGGCCGACCGCGGACGCCTTGACCCGCATCGGCAGGTCCTTGCTGACGACGGTGACGTCGAAGCCCTCGGCGGACAGGTTCTTGGCGACCGACAGGATGCGGGTGTCGTTGTCCCCCAGGCGGAACCCGGCCGGCAGGATCTGCGGGTCGGTGTGGTTCAGCTCGACCCGGAGGGTCCCCCCGTCCTGGCCGACCGGCACCGGGCGGTCGAGCCGGCCCTCCTGGATCCGCAGGTCGTCGAGCAGCCGCAGGGCCTGGCGGGCGAAGTAGCCGAGCTCCGGATGGTGCCGCTTGCCCTCCAGCTCGGTGACCACGACCACCGGGAGCACGACCTCGTGCTCCTTGAACCGGAGCATCGCCTTGGGGTCCGAGAGGAGGACCGAGGTGTCGAGGACGAAGGTTTTGTGGCTGGAGGTCACGTGCGGCTCCTCACGGCGCGCCGTGGTGAGCGCGACCTGCTCGCGATCGGTCGACCGGGCCCGGATGACGCCCGGCGTCAGGACTGACGGTACGTCCCGACCCGGGGTAGCGACCGACTTCGGGGCGCGTGTCGCCCGGGGTGTCCGACAAGTTCACCTGCCGGAAACACCGGGCGTATGCGGCGAACTCCGGTCGAGGCCTCAGTGGCCGAAGCGACGCTCCCGGTCCGCGTACGAGCGGAGCGCGCGGAGGAAGTCGACGTGCCGGAAGTCCGGCCAGTACGCCTCGCAGAAGTAGAACTCCGACTTGGCGCTCTGCCACAGCAGGAACCCGCCGAGACGCTGCTCGCCCGAGGTGCGGATCACGAGGTCCGGGTCGGGCTGGCCCTTGGTGTAGAGGTGCTGCTCGATCTCCTCGACCGAGATGGAGTCGGCGATCTGGTCCACCGGGGTGCCGTGGGCGGCGTGCTCGAGGATCAGCGACCGCACGGCGTCGGCGATCTCGCGTCGGCCGCCGTACCCCACGGCCACGTTGACGTGCAGCCCGTCGATCCCCCGGGTCGCCTCCGCGGACGCCTTGAGCGACTGCGCGGTCTCCGCCGGGAGCAGGTCGAGCGCCCCGATGGGGTGCAGCCGCCAGCGGCCCTCGATGGCGAGGTCGGCGACCGCCGTCTCGATGATCTTCAGGAGCGGAACGATCTCCTTCTTGCTGCGCCCGAGGTTGTCGGTCGAGAGCAGCCACAGGGTGACGACCTCGACCCCGGCCTCCTCGCACCACCGCAGGAGGTGCTTGATCTTGTCGGCGCCGGCCTGGTGACCGTCGACGGTCTCGAACCCGTTCTCGCGGGCCCAGCGACGGTTGCCGTCGAGCATGACCCCGATGTGCCGGGGCACGTCCTCCGGCCGGATCTGCTTGGCCAGCCGACGCTCATAGGCTCCGTAGAGCACGTCGGTCAATGGCACGCAGCCCACGGTACCCCCGGCCCTCGCGATGTGGCGGTCACGCGGGTGGCGCCGGTGTGGCCGCCCTCACAACCTACGGGTGCGTAACCTACGGTTCCGTAAGTTAGACTCCTCGGTATGCGTCAGCCGCCCGCCTCCTCAGCCTCGTCAGAGACCCCTGGGGACTCCACGCCGGAGTCGACGGCGGACGCGGTCGGCGACGCCGCCCGGGACCTCGTGGCCGCGGTCAAACCCCGCCTCCGGGGCTGGCTGCACGCCGGCATCTTCCCCCTCGCGCTCGCGGCTGGCATCGTGCTGAGCGTG
The DNA here is from genome assembly GCF_036559105.1 of Lapillicoccus sp. GTDB lineage: Bacteria > Actinomycetota > Actinomycetes > Actinomycetales > Dermatophilaceae > Lapillicoccus. The sequence goes on from NZ_DATBTV010000051.1 coordinate 46,590, forward strand.
CTGGCCCCCGACGGCGCTCCCAAGGTCGGCGCCATCGTCTTCACCGTCACTGCGGCGCTGCTGTTCGGCACCTCGGCGGTCTACCACCGGGGCCACTGGTCGGCCCGGATGTCCGGGATCCTCAAGCGCCTGGACCACTCCAACATCTTCCTCATCATCGCCGGCAGCTACACGCCCTTCGCGCTGTCCCTGCTCCCCCCGGACCAGGCCCGCACGCTGTTGCTGATCGTCTGGAGCGGAGCGCTGGGCGGCGTGCTGTTCCGGGTGTTCTGGGTGGGCGCCCCACGGTGGCTCTACACGCCGATCTACGTGGCACTCGGCTGGGTCGCCGTCTTCTACTTCGGTCCGCTGCTGCACTTCGGCGGCCCGGCCGTGGTCACCCTCATCGCGGTCGGCGGCGTCCTCTACACGCTCGGCGCCGTCGTCTACGGCACCAAGCGGCCGAACCCGTCGCCGCGCTGGTTCGGGTTCCACGAGATCTTCCACGCCTTCACGGTGCTGGCCTTCGTCGCGCACTACGTCGCAGTCTCGCTCGCGGTCTACGGCGCGGGATCGGCCCTGTCCGCGTCCTGAGCCGGCTCGGGCTCGGGCTCGACCACGGGCTCGTCCTGAGGCCGTTGAGGCCGTTCGGCCGCCTCGCGCTCGGCCTCCCGGGCCTCGAGGTCGGCCACCCGCTGCTGCTCCTTGTAGGCCATGCGGCGCATCCGCCCGTTCATGTTGCGCATGAGCAGCCACAGCACGACCGCCAGGACGAAGAACGCGATGAACGCGCCCAGCCCGGGACCGATCGACGTCGAGGGGGTGTCCATCAGGCCGGTGAGACCACGTGGCCGGAGGTGCTGGCCAGCCGCTCCAGCGCGCCCGCTGGGTCCGGTCGGACGTCGCGGACCGGCTCCACACCGGACTTGACCGCCAGCGCGTCGGCCTCCCGGACCGACCCCAGTCCCGCGAACAGGTCGTCCTCGGGGAGCTGCACCGGCGCATACGAGACGACCAGCTCGTACTCCTCGGTCGGCCACCCCTCGCGTACCAGGTCCCGCGGCGCGTGGAACCAGCCGCCGTCCGGGTCCACCTGCGTGGCGTGGGCCAGCAGGGCGCGGTCGCGCAGGTCGAAGTACTCGGCGCACTCGACCCTGGTCGTCACATCGCGGTCCGGCCGCTTCCAGTCCTTGAGCCAGTCGCCGTAGTCGGACTCGATACCCGCCTCGGTCATGAGGTCGTAGAGCCGCTGGATGCGCTCCCGGGTGGTCGTCGCGAGGTAGTAGAGCTTCAGCGGCTGCCAGGGCTCGCCGGCGTGCGGGTATGCGGTGGGGTCCGCGGCCGCGGCGAACGCGGACATCGAGACGACGTGGCAGTTGACGTGGTCGGGATGGGGGTAGCCGCCGGTCTCGTCGTAGGTGACCAGGACGTGCGGCCGGAACTCGCGGATCACCCGGACCAGGGCCTCGGTGGTCACCGCGATCGGTTCGGCCGCGAAGCAGCCCTCCGGGAGCGGCGGGAGCGGGTCGCCCTCGGGCAGTCCGGAGTCGACGAAGCCGAGCCACGTGTGCTCGATGCCGAGGATCTCCTGCGCGGCCCGCATCTCGTCGCGGCGGACCTGGGCCATGTCGCGCAGGATGTGCGGGTCGTCCTTCAGCCGGGGGTTGAGGATGTCGCCGCGCTCGCCACCCGTGCACGACACGACCATCACCTGCTCGCCCTCATGGACGTACTTCGCCAGTGACGCCGCACCCTTGCTCGACTCGTCGTCGGGGTGGGCGTGGACCGACAGCAGCCGCAGACCTCGGGGCTCCACCGTCACGTACCTCCGCGTCCTACCGTCCGGCGTCGTTCTACGGTGAGCCATCATGTCACCGCCCGAACCGCCGCCCGCGGCCCCTGTCGACACACGGCACCGTCGTGCCTGGACGGTGACCGGCGCCGTGGTGGGTGCGGTGTTCGCGGTGCTGATCGGGTGGTGGACGCTGCGCAACGAGGGCCAGCGGATCACCGCCACGACGATCGGCTACAAGATCGAGAGCGACACCTCGGTGCTGGTCAGCTTCGACGTGTCCCGCCCGCCGGGGCTGGCGGTCACCTGCTCGGTACGTGCGATGGACGGCCACTTCACCGTCGTCGGGACCGCCGACATCGCGGTCCCGCCCGAGGGCGAACAGGTCGTCCACCTGCAGAAGGCCGTTCGCACCACCAGTCGAGCGGTCACCGGCGTCGTCCAGGACTGCGTCCGCACCTGACCCGCCGCCCGCGGCCTGCTCCCGGCCCGCCCCCGGCCTGCTCCCGGCCCGCCCCGGCCTGCTCCCGGCCGAGCGGAACCGTGAGGTAGACGCCGCGCCGGACCGATACCCACCGCTGCGTGCGCAACCGGTGGCCGATCGCCCGGTCGCTCAGCCCTGCGCTCAGGGACTGGGCTCGGGTGACGAGGCCTCGTTGCTGCGCGACCACCGCCATCAGTGCCTCGAGGTCGTGCGGCACCGGTGGGGCGCCGAGCGGCGGCCCGAAGATGTCCGGATCGGTCACCCCGGCAGCATCACGGAGCCGGTCCCACCGACGATCCGGTCACCCACAGTCCAGCAGGAACCGGCCAGGAGTGGGATGGTGGACGAACACCCACCTCGGGAGGGCGGTAACCGTTCACGGTCCCCAGCCGCGCCGTCCCGCCAGGCCGCCACCACGTGCGTCGGCCTTCCCGACTTTGTTACCCTGAGACCTTCACGCCGTAGCAAACCGGGTCTGGACCTCACGGGTCCAGACCCTTTCGTTAGGCGTCAACGCACTACCAAGGAGCATGACGTGACCGAGACAGCGACCCAGAGTTTCCTGACCCAGGAGGCCTACGACCGCCTGTCGGCGGAGCTGGCGCACCTGTCCGGCGAGGGCCGCACAGAGATCGCCAAGCGCATCGAGGCGGCCCGCGAGGAGGGCGACCTCAAGGAGAACGGCGGCTACCACGCCGCCAAGGAGGAGCAGGGCAAGATGGAGGCCCGCATCCGCCAGCTGACCCAGCTCCTGGAGAACGCCAAGGTCGGCGAGACCCCCAAGGACAACGGGATCGTCGAGCCGGGGATGATCGTCACCGTCGAGATGTTCGGCGACGAG
>NZ_DATBTV010000052.1:0-9410 GCF_036559105.1 Lapillicoccus sp.
TTTTGGGCAGCAGCGTCTCGCCGAGGCGGTCGCTCCGAACGGGCCGGCCGACCACGCCGCGCTTCAGCAGGCCCGTCAGCACGCCCACGGCGCGGAATGCTACGCGGCAACTTGGCCCGTAAGCACCTCGGACCCGGCTAGTGTTCCAGCCCGTGCACGTCGTCATTCTCGGTTGCGGCAGGGTCGGGTCGACTCTCGCGCGCAGCCTGGCCAAGCGGGGCCACTCTGTCGCCGTGATCGATCAGGTGACCAGCGCCTTCGATCGGCTCGGTGAGGACTTTCCGGGACAGACCGTCACCGGGGTCGGCTTCGACCGCGACACGCTCAAGGAAGCGGGCATCGAGAAGGCCGACGCCTTCGCCGCCGTCTCCAGCGGTGACAACTCCAACATCCTGGCCGCGCGGGTGGCGCGGGAGACGTTCGGCGTCGAGCACGTCGCGGCGCGCATCTACGACCCGGGCCGCGCGATGGTCTACCAGCGGCTCGGGATTCCCACGGTGGCGACCGTTCGCTGGACCTCCGACCAGATGCTCCAGCTGCTCCTCCCCCAAGGGTCCGTGCCGGCGTTGACCGACCCGAGCGGACGCGTCGTCGTGGCGCAGGTCCCGCTGGCGCGGTCGTGGGTGGGGCGTCGACTCACCGAGGTCGAGGACGTCACCGGTTCACGCATCGCGTTCATCACCCGGCTCGGCGACGGGCTGATCCCCCGGCCGGACACGGTGTTCCAGGACGGCGACCAGATCCATGTCGTCGCGGCGATCGACGACCTCGGCCGCGTCGAGAAGGTCTTCGACCAGCCGCCGCCGGCCCACTGACGGTTTCGACTAGGGATCGACGAGGGAAGACGTATGCGAGTCGTCATCACCGGAGCGGGCAGCGTCGGGCGGTCCATCGCCCGAGAGCTGCTCCACAACGGTCATCAGGTGCTGCTCATCGACAAGGACGCCGACGACGTGCAGGCGTCCCGCGTCCCCGACGCGGCGTGGCTGCTGGCCGACGCCTGCGAGATTGCCGTGCTCGAGGAGGCCAAGGTCCACGAGTGCGACGTCGTCGTCGCCGCCACCGGTGACGACAAGGTCAACCTGGTCGTCTCGCTGCTGTCCAAGACCGAGTTCGGCGTGCCTCGTACCGTGGCGCGGGTCAACAACCCCAAGAACGAGTGGATGTTCGACGAGTCCTGGGGGGTCGACGTCGCGGTGTCGACGCCGCGCCTCATGACGGCGCTCGTCGAGGAGGCCGTCAGCGTCGGCGACCTGGTCCGGATCTTCCAGTTCCAGCAGGCCAAGGCCTCGATGGTCGAGCTGACCATGCCGGGCGAGAGTCCTTACATCGGCAAGCGGATCGCGGAGATCCAGTGGCCCGACGACACCGTGCTGGTCGGCATCATCCGCGACGACCGGCCGATCGCCCCCAGCCGCGACGACGCCGTCGAGGCGCACGACGAGCTGCTCTTCATCACCACGCCGGACAACGAGGACGTCCTCGAGCAGATGCTCTCCCCCGGCACCCGTCCCCCGCGGGACGAGGACTACCGCTAGCGGGGGACTACGCCTCGGTCGGACGACCGTCGGGGTCGTCCAGCGGCGTGTTGCCCTTGAGCAGCAGGAGTCCGATGACGAGCACGGCCAGCAGGTAGGCGGGCCAGCCCAGCGCGATCTTAGCGATGCCGAGCGTTGCGACCTGGCCGCCGAGGTAGAGGGGCACCATGACTGCCAGACGGATGATGTCGAGCACGACGATCACCCAGCCGACGCGACTGGCCACGCGCACGACGCCCTCGTGCCGGCGCCAGCCCGTCAGCAGCTCGCTGACCACAGCCTCGTCGGCCTCGGCCTGGGCGACGGACTCCGGGTCCTGCGGCGCGCCCTTCTTCGACGACGCCTTGAGCCGTTCGGTCGCCTCCGAGAGCTCCGGGTCGGCCGCCGCGATGAGGAACCCGAACAGCGGCCACCGGACCAGGTTGGTGACCGTGAACACCAGCCCGACGGCGGCGGTCTGGATCATGCCCGGCAGGAAGGCGTCTTCCGCGCGACCCGACCGCAGCGCGAAGAACGCCGCGACGGCGACCGCGACGGCGGCATACAGGAGGAACCGCAGGGTCTCCTTGCGCAGGAGGCGCAGTACAGCAAGCACGACGAGCGCCGCGCCGGCGGCGATCACCGCCGGCCGGACCTCCTGGGTGACCGTCCAGATGACGACGAAGGCGATCGTGGGGATCGCCGACTCGAGGGCGCCGCGCCAGCCGCCGATCGCGGCGCTCAGCCGCGCACGGAGCAGCTCCTCGACCGTGACGTACGCCGCTGCCCCGCCGATGCGGTGGGGCTCAGCCACTCGTGGGGACGATCGTGTAGAAGGGGTTGAACATCGTCGGGATGCCGCGGTAGTAGGACACCCGGCCGCTGGCCTTGAGCTGGACGCCTACCTGGATCCCGGCGATCTCGCGGCGGCCGAGCCAGACGAGGTGCAGCGGTCGGCTGCCGTCGTAGATCTCCACCACCAGGGCCGGGACGTCCGCGCGCGGTCGCAGCGTCACGGAGCGGACGGTGCCACAGACGTCGGCCTTTTCGCGGTTGGCGATGTCACAGATCGGCGTGGCGCCCTGGCGGTCGGTCTCCGCGCGCAGCTCCTGGGCCTCGTCCTCCTTGGAGGAGCGGGTGAGCCGGTCGGCGAGCTTGGCGAACATGCCGCGCGGTTCCTCGCGACGGGCGGAGATGGGGGTTGTGCTCTCGATACCCATGGTCAACGCACCTCGGTGATCTCTGGTCCGCGCTCGAAGGGTCTCAGGTCGTCGCTGCGCGGGGCGGCTTCAGACCCATCATCGCCGGACGGGTCCTCCACCGGGTCCACATCCGGCACCGTGGGGACCTGCAGGGGTAGAGCTTCGCGAGGTGGTCGGGCCTCCTCGTCACGGACGACCACGGTGCTGCGGACGATCTCGACGAGCGGGGACGCCTTGTCGGCGTCGGTCGCTGCCGGTCCGCTGATGACGGCGCGCAGGAACCACCGGGGTCCGTCCACCCCCATGAAGCGGACCTCGTTCTTCTGCTGGCGTCCGTCGGGACCCTGGACGGGGATCGTCGCCGCCAGCTCGCGCCCGAGGGGGCCGTCGACGACCTCGGCCTTCCCGCCCTGAGCGGTGATGCTGTCGGCGATCTCGGTCCGGATGTCGCGCCAGACGCCGAGCGTCCGCGGGGCGGCGAAGACCTGGAGCTGGACGCTCGACTCGTCGATCAGCGCGTGCGCGCTCTGGACGGTCTGCTGCTCCTGGTCCAGCTCGAGACGCAGCTGCATCCCCTCGACGGGGGTGATCCGCAAGGCGCCGAGGTCGACCCGCTCAACCTCGTCGTGCACCTCCGAGCTGTCGAACGGCCCGCGGGTGCGGTTGTACGCCTCGTCGTCGTGCTCGGTGGCCTCGTCCTCGGCCACGAGGTCGTCGTCCTGCTCGTCGGGCTCAGCGACCTCGTCCAGCTCACCGACCTCGTCGACGGGGTCGTCCTTGCGCCCTCGGCGGAAGATTGCCACGTTCTCGCGTCCTTCGTCTTTCTCTCTACAGTCGTCAACGGCCTGCGGGTCTCGCGTATGCCGGCGCTCAGGTCTCGCGGGGCCCGAAGCCGCCGCTCGCTCCGTGCCCAGTCTCCCCCCGGGAGCTCTCCGGGAGCGAATCCACGTCGACGAAGTCCACCTCGGCCACCCGCTGGACCACGAGCTGCGCGATGCGGTCTCCGCGGCGTACCTCGAACGGCTCCTCGGGGTCGAGGTTGACGAGGTTGACGAGGAGCTCGCCGCGGTACCCCGCGTCGACGGTGCCGGGCGCGTTGACGATGGTGATCCCGTGGCGGGCCGCCAGCCCCGAACGTGGGTGGGTGAACGCCGCGTACCCCTCCGGAAGGGCGATCGCGAGGCCGGTGGGGACCAGGACCCGCTGGCCCGGGGCCAGGGTGACGTCGACGCGGGACACGAGGTCGGCCCCGGCGTCGCCCGGATGCGCGTAGGTCGGCAGCGGCAGGCTCGGGTCGAGGCGCCGGGTATGGACCACGACGCGGTCAGGGCCGACCCCCGGTGGGGAGGTCGGCCCTGGTGATGCGGGCTGCGGCCGGTGGCTGCCGGAGGCGTCGGTCAAGCCGCGCACTCGCGGCAGACCATCTTGCCGCCCTTGTCGCTCGCCAGCTGGCTGCGGTGGTGCACCAAGTAGCACTCGGTGCAGGTGAACTCGTCGGCCTGCCGGGGGATCACCCGGACCGACAGCTCCTCGCCGGAGAGGTCGGCGCCGGGCAGCTCGAAGCCCTCGGCCTGCTCGGTCTCGTCCACGTCGACGCTCGACGCGGACTTGTCGACGCGCCGGGCCTTGAGCTCCTCGATCGAGTCCTCGGAGAGGTCGTCGTCGGTCTTGCGCGGGGCGTCGTAGTCAGTCGCCATGGGTTGTGTCGCTCCTGCGGTACGTGGTGGTCATTCGTAGGTGTTGTCGCGCGAATGTGAGGTGGAGTCGGTGGTGGGCTCTCGTCGTCGGGAAACCGTGGTGGATCAGCGTGAGCGGGCCGTGTCGTCGACGTCGACGGCTCCCGCCGGCTGACATCTCGGACCCGATGTAGGTGTCAGCGGTGTCGTGCTCCGATGTAACGCAGCGGCCCTCTCGTTTGTGCCCGGATCTGACGGTGGGTCGTCATCGGACCCCGGGCGGCGTGCGGAGCCCGCGCGCGGATTGTGCCCTACAAACGCGCCCGCGTCACCCCTTGTCCTGATGTCGAGCGTGTCGTGCGCGTCACATGGCGGTCCTCGCGCCCCGACTTGGGCGGTTGCTGACCGCGAGTTGGCCCGTCCTTGACCATTCGTGTGGCTGACTCTGAGCGAGCTCGGGACTCGTTCTCAGCGACTCGTCACCCGGGCTCAACCTCGCGACAGCACGCCCGTAACCTGTCCCCCGTAAGGTCGTGAGCGGTGCCCCGAGAGGGGCACCACCAGACGTTGTCAGCAGTCCAGTTCACTCGAACCGACCCGAACGAACGGACGAGCACCCAGCCACCCAGCGCGCCCCAGGAGGTGCCGGATGACCGAGTTCCACGCCCAGCTACGAGCCCGAGCGCTCGCAGCCGTCAACGACCTCACCGCGGCTCAGGAGTCCGGTGACGACTACTCCGTCGACGTCCATCGGGCCGACCTGGAGAACATCGCCCGCATCGCCCGCGAGCACGGGGTGTCCCTGCCCGAGCTGGACGAGCTGGGCCTCTTCGCCGCCTGACGCGGGTCAGCCGAACCCGTCGAGGACGGCGAGCAGCTGGGCCTGGACATGCGGGTTGCCCGCGACGGTCATCGCCGAGGCCGGAGGTCCGCCCTGGGGTCCGGTGAGGACGCCGCCCGCCTCGGTGATGATCAGCCACCCGGCGGCCATGTCCCACGGGTTGAGCCCTGACTCGTAGAAGCCGTCCAGCCGGCCGCAGGCCACCGAGCAGAGGTCGAGGGCGGCACTGCCGATCCGGCGGATGTCCCGGACCTGCGGGAGCACCTCGAGCAGCATCTCGCCCTGCTTCCGCCGGCCCTCCGGGAGGTAGCCGAAGCCGGTGCCGACCAGCGCGCCGGACAGGGCGTCGAGCGAGCCGACAGCGAGACGCGTCCGGCCGGGGGCCTGGGTCGGCTCGTCCCACCCGTGCTCGTAGGCGCCGGAGCCGACCGCCGCGTGGTAGACCCGGGCCAGCGCGGGATCGGCGACCGCTCCGGCGAGCACCCGCCACTCCCCCGGGACCTTCGGGTTCCCCGTCGCCGCGGCGACGGAGACCGCATAGGCGGGGATGTCGTAGAGGTAGTTGACGGTGCCGTCGATGGGGTCGACGACCCACGTGATGCCGGAGGTGCCGCGCTGGTCGTCACCCTCCTCGCCGAGGATCGCGTCGTCGGGGCGCTCCGCCAGGACGAGACCTCGGATGAGGTCCTCGGCGCGGGTGTCCATCACCGTGACGATGTCGGTGGGCGAGGACTTCGTCGCGGACGCCTCGACGAGGCGTGGCCGTTCGTCGACGATCATCCGCCCGGCCGCGACCGCGAGCCGGGTGGCGAGGTCCTCGAGCGCGGCGCAATCGATGCCTGCGGGAACGTCCGTCGTCATCAGTCGCTCCCACAGAGTGCCGGGCGGTCCTGTCGCAGGTTCGGGCAGCAGCCCGCGGGGCACACCGAGGGACGGACCTCCGGTCCCGAGGGGAGCACCCCTCCCCGCGCCTCCGCGGCGCGTTCCTCGAGCAGGTCGACGAGGCCGGCGACGAAGGCCTCGTCGACTCCGACGGTGGGCACCCGGACCAGCTGAAGTCCGAGGCGCTCGGCAGTCTCGGCGGCCTCGGTGTCGAGGTCGTAGACGACCTCCATGTGGTCGGAGACGAACCCGACCGGTGCGAGGACGACGACGCGGCAGCCGCCGGCCGCCAGCTCCTCGAGGCGGTCGTTGACGTCGGGTTCGAGCCAGGGCTGGCTCGGCGGACCGGACCGGGAGCAGTAGACGACCTCGGGCGCGAGGTCGCGGCCGAGGTCGTACCGCACCTGGTCGACGACCCGGCCGGCGAGAGCGTGGTGCTGCTCCTGGTAGAGGCGGCCCTCGCCGTCACCGGGGCCGGACGTCTCGTCCATCGCGTCGGGGATCGAGTGGGTGACGAAGAGGAGGGCCAGCTCGGCGTCGGGGACGTCGGCGAGTGCCCGGAGCGCCTCGACCACGAGCCGGGCGTTGGGACCGACGAAGGCGGGCCGCAACGCATACGGGCCGATCTTGTCGATCTCGAGGACCAGCCCGGCCGCGCCCTCGGCGAACGCGTCGGCGAGGTTCTCGCGGTACTGCCGGCAGGAGGAGTACGACGAGTAGGCGCTCGTCGTCACGACGACGATGCGGTGCAGCCCACGAGCGGCGGCGTCCCGGAACGTGTCGGCGAGGAACGGCGGCGAGTTGCGGTTGCCCCAGAGCACGGGGACCTCAATCTCGCGCTCCTTCAGCTCGGCCTCGAGGGCGGCGATGAGGGCGCGGTTCTGGTCGTTGATCGGGCTGCGGCCGCCGAACAGCTCGTAGTGGTGCGCGACGTCCTGGAGCCGCTCGTCCGGTATCCCGCGACCCGCCGTCACCCGGCGCAGGAACGGCATGACCTCGTTAGGCGCCTCCGGCCCGCCGAACGACACGAGCAGGACGGCGTCGTAGGGCGCCAGCGCCTCGGAGGTCATCGAGGGTCCCCGAGTCGGAACGGCTGCGGCGCGTTGAGGTGGAGCACGATCGCCACCATACGGATCCCGAACACCAGCGCGGCGGACCCCCACACGACCAGCGGCGAGATGAAGCCCACGTGGTAGGCCACGACGACGATCGTGGATCCGAGGAGTGCGGGCAGCGCGTACAGCTCCCGCCGGAGGACCTCGGGCACCTGGCCGACGAGGACGTCGCGCAAGGCGCCGCCCCCGACCGCCGTGATGGTGCCGACGATGATCGCCGCCAGCGGGGGTATGCCGGGTCGCGCCAGGGCGAGCAGGGCACCGCCGACCGCGAACAGCGCCAGTCCGACGGCGTCGAGGACCTTGACGAGGCGGCTCAGCCGCTCGACGCCCGGGTGGTAGACGAAGGTCACCAGGCCCGCGGCGAGGGCCGTGGCGACGAGCCGCCAGTCGCTGATCCCGAGGGGCGGGGTGACGCCGATGAGCAGGTCACGCAGGACCCCGCCGCCGAGACCGGTCGCGCCGGCCAGGACGAGCACGCCGAACAGGTCCAGTCGCTTCCGGACCGCGACGAGCCCCCCCGACAGCGCGAACGCGAACACGCCGATGAGGTCGAGCAGCAGTGGCGAGACGACAGGGTTGCTCGGCATGGCGGCGCCCAGGGTACTCGGGGGTTCCGGGCTGGTCCGACGTCCAGGACGGCGGCGTGGCACTGTCGGGCGCGCCGGGTCCCATGGCAGAGTCGAGCCCCAGGAAGCAGGCGGAGGTCCCTGGTAGGCGGCGTCAGTGGTCAGGAGTTCGAGATGCAGGACCTGAGACTCGTCGGCGTCCAGGAGGACGGTCAGCATCTGCTCCTCGCGGGGCCTGACGGGACGCACTTCCGGCTGGCGCTGGACGAGCCGCTTCGCGCGGCGGCGCGACGGGATCGTCCCCGGCTGGGGCAGCTGCAGATCGAGATCGACGGCGGTATGCGTCCGCGCGAGGTCCAGTCGCTCATCCGGGCCGGAGCCTCGGCCGAGGAGGTGGCCGACCGGGCCGGCTGGACGGTGGAGAAGGTGCGCCGCTACGAGGGCCCGATCCTCGCCGAGCGGGTCCACGTCGCGGACCAGGCGCGGCTGGTCCGGGTCCGGTCGCGGGGTGGCGCCACGGGGTCGACGGTGCCGACCCTGCAGGGCCGGGTCGCGCAGCGGATGCGCGACCGTGGTGTCGACTCCGAGTCGAGCGTGTGGGACGCGTGGCGCGGCGTCGAGGAGACGCTCTGGACCGTCGTGCTGACGTTCGCGGCCGGAGGCCGTCAGCGGCAGGCGGCCTGGACCTACGACCCGGTGCTGCGGACCGTCGAAGCGGCCGACGACGAGGCCCGTTGGCTCAGCGCCGACGAGCCCACGTCGATCGGCCCGCTGCCGACGAGTACACCGCGGGTGACGAACGTGTACGACGTCGAGGCCGAGGGCGGCGTGGCCGCGTCCACGCGACGGGCCGCCGTGGCCGCCGCGCGATCCGGCCACGAGGAGGAGCCGCTCGACCTCATGACGGCAATGCGGCAGCGGACCACGGTGGGGCGGCGTTCCGGTCGGCGACGGGCGGCCTCGGCCGAGCCGGCTCGCCGCGAGGTGGCGCCACCGTTGCCCCTCGAGACCGAACCGGAGGAAGAGGTGCCGGCGATCGTCGACGCGACCCCGGCCCCTGCGCCTTCCCCTGCCGTCGAGTCGACGGTCGAGCCGACCGTCACGGAGGCGATCGAGCCGACCGTCAGGGAGGCGATCGGGCCGGTCGCCGAGACCGAGTCGCTGGACAGGATCGTCGTGGCCGCGGACGTCGAGGATCCCGAGGAGCCGGCGACGGAGGGCAACGAGGAGCCCGTGCTCGAGCCGGCGGGAGCGGAGTCGCCCCCGCTGGACGAGCCCGTTGACGAGGTGGCCCACGAGCCCGTTGACGAGGTGGCACACGAGGAGGCCGACGAGCTGCCCGACGGACTCGCCGAGGCTCCGGTCGAGGACGCCGCTGTGGTTCCGGTCGAGGAGGTCGCTGCGGTTCCGGTCGAGGAGGTCGCTGTGGTTCCGGTCGAGGAGGTCGTCGCCGAGGAGGACCGGGCGCCCGCAACGCCCGAGTCGACCGACCTCGTCGACGAACCGGCGCCCGCCGTCAAGAAGGCGGCCAGCCGGCGCAAGCCGCGGCCGTCGGTCCCCTCGTGGGACGACATCATGTTCGGCGCCAAGCGCGACTGACCCCGCTCA
>NZ_DATBTV010000053.1:0-85872 GCF_036559105.1 Lapillicoccus sp.
AACGGGTCCAAGCCGCGCTCGAGTCCGCCGGCAGCCTGGGCAGGGACGGCTGAGTGCCCGGATTTCTGCACGCATTCTGCACAGACTGCCGTAGACGGCCGCGCACAGCCGGTGACGGCCGGACAGACCACAAGAGCCCCCGCCTCGCGTTTCCGCAGGTCAGGGGCTCTTTGTGCTGGTGGTGGCAGGTGAAGGATTCGAACCTTCGAAGCTTTCGCGACGGATTTACAGTCCGCTCCCATTGGCCGCTCGGGCAACCTGCCGTGACGCGCATGGAAGGATAGCAAGCAACGAGCGGTGCCCCGAATCGGTGGGCACCGCCTCCCCAGGCTGGAACCAGGAGCTAGCAGCACATGGCCGACTCGTCGTTCGACATCGTCAGCAAGATCGACAAGCAGGAGGTCGCGAACGCCCTCAACACCGCGTCGAAGGAGATCTCGACGCGGTACGACTTCAAGGGGGTCGGCGCCTCGCTCGCCTTCTCCGGGGAGCACGCGGTGCTCATCAAGGCCAACACCGAAGAGCGCGCGCTGGCCGTCCTCGACGTGTTCCAGACGTGGCTGGTCAAGCGGAAGGTCTCGCTGAAGCACCTCGACTACGGCGGCAAGGACGAGAAGCCCACCCCTCGCATCTCGGGCAAGGAGTACCGCCTCGAGATCGCCCTCAAGGAGGGCATCGACCAGGAGACGGCCAAGAAGATCGCCAAGATCATCCGCGACGAGGGACCGAAGACGGTCAAGTCGCAGATCCAGGGTGACGAGCTGCGCGTGACCAGCAAGTCGCGCGACGACCTTCAGTCGATCCAGACGATGCTGCGCGGCATGGACCTGGACACCGCACTGCAGTTCACCAACTACCGCTAGACGACCCTCCGAGCGGGACGCGCCCCGGCGCATACCGCTCCCGGGAGGCGACCGCCTCACTGAGCGCGGACGCGCCGTCGACGATATTGCGGCGTGTCGCGGGCGACAGAGCCACTCCGGCGAGGGCCTCCTCGGCGAGCCGCAGCGTCGCCCGCTCCACCACGCGCGGGAAGCCGAACCGCACCACCCGGGCCAGCGCGTCGTCGCCGAGCCATCCCGACAGCCGCGGGACCTCCGCGAAGAACCGGCTGACGTACGGCCGCACGAGGTCGAGGTCCGGCGTCGACCAGAAACCCTGTAACAGCGCCACCAGCTGGTGGTTGGACCGCGTCGAGCCCTCCTCGACGACCTGGCTCCAGGCCCAGGCCTTCGCTGCCTCCGTGGGTTGCGCGGCCCGCGCCTGGAGCGCCGCGAGCCGCCCGCCGAAGGTGGGGTCGGCCTCCTCCGCGTCGTCGAGGGTGGCCGTTTCGACCAGGCCGCGCCGGGCGAGGTTGCCGAGGAGCAGCCAGCGGAAGTCGGTGTCCGTGCGCAGGCCGGAGGGAACGTCCGCGCCGGCGAGCCAGCGACGCAGGAGCGCCTCGTCACCGGTGCACTCCGCGACGGTCCGGGCCGCGATGACGGCGTGGTTCGACCCTTCCTCGGAGCCGGCCAGCAGGAGGTCGCCGGCATCGGCGAGCTCCTGCCAGGCCGCCTCGTGCTCCCTCTCGAACAGGAACTCGGGGACGAAGCGACGCACGGCGGTGGCCGCGAGCCGCTCGAGCAGCAGCGGCGACGCCTCGCTCACCCATTCGGACTCGAGCAGCCGGAGGACGGGGCGAGGATCCATCGCACCTCCCGACACCGCGTCGACCAGCGCGGACCAGACGACGACGCGCGCGGGCCCCTCGGGGATCCGCGACAGCTGCCCGGGGAGGGCGGCGACCGTGGCGGGGTCGAGGTCGACGCCGGCCCACGTCAGGTCGGAGGCGTTGGGCACGAGGACCGCCGGCTGACGGCTCCCGACGAGCTCCGGCAGGTCGGTCACGTCCCCGGCGGTGCGCACGACCGCGCGCAGCTGCTCCACCCCGTCGGTCCATCCGACGACGTCCACGACGTGGACCCGGTCGGCCGGATGCCGTCGCGGAACCCGGCGACGCAGGCGGGCGGCGCGGATCACGCCCTCCTCCACCTCCGTCTCCACGCTCAGCCGGTCGCGGTCCGCCGTCCGCAGCCACGCTTCGCACCAGGCGCCGAGCTCCTGATCCCCCGCCACCTCCAAGGCGCGGACGAGGTCGTCGAACGCGCCGTTGCCGTAGGCGTGCTCGCGCAGGTAGGCGGCGACGCCGGCGGTCGCGGCGTCTTCACCCAGGTAGGCGACAAGCTGTCGGATCACCGACGCGCCCTTGGCGTAGGAGATCCCGTCGAAGTCCTGCAGCGCCGCGGCGGCATCGAGCGCCGGGGACCCCGCGACCGGGTGGGTGCTCGGGCGGCGCTCCGCCGCATACCCCCAGGTCTTGCGGACGATGCCGAACGAGGTCCACGCGTCGTGGAACTCGGTGGCGTGCACCAGCGTCGTCGTGGCCATGTACTCGGCGAAGGACTCGTTGAGCCACAGGTCGTCCCACCACCGCATGGTCACGAGGTCGCCGAACCACATGTGCGCGAGCTCGTGCTCGATGGTGCGGGCCCGGATGAGCAGGGCGTCGTCGGTCGCCGTTCCGCGGAACAGTCGGTCGTCGCGGACGGTCACGCAGCCGGGGTTCTCCATCGCGCCGGCGTTGAACTCCGGGACGAACACCTGGTGGTACTCGCCGAAGGGGTACCGGATGCCGAACAGGCCGTGGTAGCGGTCCAGGCCCTGGCGGGTGAGGGTGAAGATCTGGTCGGCCCACCGGTCGAGCGGCCCCTCCAACGAGCGCCGTGCGTGCAGCGCGAGCGGGATGCCGTCGTGCTCGGTACGGCGGGTGACGTAGGGGCCGGCGCAGACCGTGACGAAGTAGGTCGCCAGCGGCGGGGTGGTCGCCAGCGACCATGCTCCCGAGCCGGTATGCGTCGCCGCGCCGTTGCCGACGACGGTCCAGTGCGATGGGGCCGCCACGAAGACGGTGTAGGGCGCCTTGAGGTCGGGCTGGTCGAAGCACCCGAACATCCGGGGCGCGGCGGCGAGGAAGGCGTGACCGTAGAGGTACGCCTCGCCGTCGGCCGGGTCCTCGGCACGGTGCAGGCCCTGGCCGTCGCGGCTGTAGGCCATGGTCGCGCGGACGACCACGACGTTGTCCGCGGCCAGGTCAGGCAGCTCGATCCGTCCGTCGAGCAGCTCGGCGACGTCGAGCGTCCGGTCGTTGAGCCGCACCTCGTGCAGCACCACCGGGGCGATATCGAGCCACGTTGTCGCGCCCACCTCACGGGACCGGAAGCGGACCGTGCTGGTGCTCTCGAACGTCCGCGGGCCCCGGTCGAGGTCGAGCCCCACCTCGTACGACAGGACCTCCACGAGGGCTGCCCGGGTACGGGCCTCGTCGCGGGTCAGGCTCGGCACGGCACCAGCGTGACACGCGCGAGGCCGAACAGTCGCGTCGTCGGCGACTGTTCGGCCTCGCGGGCGGAGAGAGGCGGCGGGGTGGTTTACCGGGGTTTGACCGCGAGCACGGGGCAGTCCGCGTCCAGCAGGACGTGCTGGGCGGTACTGCCGGCGAACAGCTTGCCGACCGGCGAGCGCCGGCGGACCCCGATGACGATGAGGTCCGCCGAGGCGTCGGTCGCCGCCTGGAGGATGGCCTCCGCAGCGGACGTGCTCTCCAGCGACCGATGGATCGCGTGGTCGAGCCCCGCCGCGGTCAGCTGGGCATCGAGCGCGTCGATGTCCTCGGCCGTGGCGTAGTTCGGGTGCGAGAAGTCGCCGTAGTGACCGGTGTTGACGACCACCACGCGGGAGGAGGTGAGTCGCGCCTCCTCCATCGCGTGGTCGACCGCCGCCGAGCCCTCCGGGGTGGGGAGGTAGCCGACGACGACCGTCACGAGGCCTCCTTCTGAGCGCCCTGGTCGAGGGTGACCGCCCCGGTCATGATCGCCACGCCTTCCTGCATCGTGTGCGACTGGGGCGTGATGATCCCGGCCCGGCGGGCCAGGCGCTGGATGTGGATGCGGTCGGCCACCTCCCACACGTGCGGCATGTTGTGGCTGATGAGGATGATCGGCACGCCGTTCTCGCGCAGCTGCTTGATCATGTCAAGGACCGCGTTGCCCTCCTTGACACCGAGGGCGGCGGTCGGCTCGTCGAGGATGACGACCTTGCTCCCGAACGCCGCTGCGCGGGCCACCGCCACTGCTTGACGCTGGCCACCGGACAGGGTCTCGACGGCCTGACCCATGTTCTGGATCGTCTGGATGCCGAGCTTCTGGACCGCGTCGCTGGCCCGCTCTCGCATGCCCTTCTTGTCGAGCATCCGCAGGACGGAGCCGAGTGGCCCCGGCCGCCGTTCCTCGCGAGCGAGGTAGAGGTTGCTCGCGATGTCGAGTGCCGGGATGACCGCGAGGGTCTGGTAGACCGTCTCGATGCCGGCGTCGCGGGCGTCCTGCGGCCTCTTGAAAGCGACGTGGTTGCCGTCGAGCAGCATCTCGCCACCGTCGAGGGTGTACGCCCCGGACAGGCACTTGATGAGCGTCGACTTGCCGGCACCGTTGTCGCCGATGACCGCGAGGACTTCACCGGGGTAGAGCTCGATGTCGACGCCGTCGAGGCCGATGACCCGGCCGAACGTCTTGATCATGCCTTTGCCCTGGAGGACGGGCGTTCGCCCGTCCGCGGACTTCGGCGCTCCGCCGGCCGTGGTGCGCTCCTGAGATTCCGCGTCCTGGACCGTCACGACTTCACCTTCCTGATCCACTGGTCGATCGCCACGGCGACGATGACGAGCACGCCGACGGCGAGGATCCGGTACTGCTGGTCCACACCGGCGAGGGACAGCCCGAAGGTGAACGCGTAGACGATCAGCGCTCCGATGGCGGTGCCGACCACCCCTCCACGACCACCGAACAGGCTGGTGCCTCCGATGACGACGGCGGTGATGCTGTCGAGGTTGCCGGTGGGGATCGCGTTGGGCGTGGCACCGCCGGATCGGCCGATGAGGACCCAGCCGCCGACGCCGAAGATCAGGCCGGCGACGGAGTAGACGGAAAGAAGCACCCGCTTGCTCGCGATGCCGCTGAGGCGGGCCGACTCGGAGTCGTCACCCACCGCGTACAGGTGCCGGCCCCAGGCCGTCTGGCTCAGCGCGAAGCCGACGACGGCGTACATGATGATGACGAGGAGAACCCCGTTCGTAACCCGGAAGCCGGCGATCGAGAAGCTGTTCCCGGTCCAGTTGAGGATGTCCGGGAGCCGGTTGTCCTGGATGCTCTCGGCGCCGGAGTACAGGAGCGCGATCGCGGTGAAGATGCTCAGCGTGCCCAGGGTGACGATGAACGGTGGCAGGTTGAGCCTCGTCACCAGGAGCCCGTTGATGTACCCGGCCAGCAGGCCGGCGGCGATCCCGATGACCAGGGCCAACGGCCCCGGGAGCCCGTTCTTCGCGGCGAGGGAGGCCATGATCATCATCGACAGGACGCAGATGGCGCCGCACGAGAGGTCGATGCCGGCGGTGAGGATGACGAGGGTCTGACCCAGCGCGAGGGCGGCGACGACCGCGGTCTGCTGCACGAGCAGGGAGATCGAGTTCGCCTGCATGAACCGCGGGTTGACGATCGAGAAGACGATGATCGTCACGATCAGCAGGACCAGCGGGCTGAGCCACGGGTTCCCGTGGAGCAGGTGCTGGACCCGCTGGGCGGGGGTCTGCGCCCTTCGCGACAGCTCCGCCTGGGCGGCGCTCTGTCGAGCGCCGCCCGTCGTGGTGGTGGTGCTCATGAGGCGCTGCCCCAGCAGATCTTCGAGCCGTCGTCGCTGCTGATGACGGTGATGTCGCCGGCCTTCTTGTCGGTCACCAGCGCCACACCGGTGTCGTAGAAGTCGAGGCCTTGCGAGTTGCTCGGCTTGGCACCACCAGTGGCGATCTGGGCGATGGCCTGGATGCCCAGCTCCGCCATCTTCAGCGGGTACTGCTGCGCGGTGGCACCGATAACGCCGGCCTTCACCGCCGCGACGCCGGCGCAGCCGCCGTCGATCGAGACGATCGTCGCCGTCTTACCGGCCGCCTTGAGCGCGGCGTTGGCGCCGACCGCGGTGGGCTCGTTGATCGTGTAGACGAGGTTGATGTCGGGGTTCTTGGTCAGGCACCGTTCCATGGCCGAGCGTCCGCCGTCGGCCGCGCCGTTCCCGGCCTCGTTGCAGACGATGGTGTAGGTGCCTCCGTTGTAGTTGCCGGTCTTGGCCTCGTCACCGTTCTTCTTCGGGTCGTTGACCGGGATGCCCATCCCGGTGAGGAAGCCCTGGTCACGGTTGTAGTCGACCGAGACGACCTTGTCGTTGAACAGGTCGAGCATGGCGATCGTCGCCGGCTTTCCGGCCATCTGAACCTGGGCCCACTGACCGATGAGCTTGCCCGCCTTGAAGTTGTCGGTCGCGAACGTGATGTCCACCGTGTTCGCCGGGTCGGGCGGGGTGTCGAGCGCGATGACGTAGAGGCCCGCGTCCCGGGCCTTCTTGATCGCCGAGTTCACGCCGGTCGACATCGGGGTGATGAGGATCCCCTTGTCGCCCTTGGCGATCGACGCCTCGATCGCGTCGATCTGGCCCTGGTCGTCGCCCTCCTGCTTGCCCGACGCGATGGTCAGGTTGATGTTGCCCTGCTTCTCGGCGAACGCCTTCGCGCCGGTCTGCATCGTGACGAAGAAGGGGTTGTTCGAGTCCTTCGTGATGAGGCTGACGCCGATCTTCTCGCCGCTGGCGCCTGTCGAGCCGCCTCCACTCCCCCCACTGCTGCTGCTGCACGCGCCCAGGGTCAACGCGACCCCGGCGGCCGATGCCAACGCGACGGCGCGGGTGCGCCGATTGCGGGCGATGGCTGACTTCATGTCTGACCTCCATTGGTGTGACAACGTTGTCAGGAGCATGTATAGCGGAGGTCTTGCGCTGGAGTCAACGTCTGTGACCTAATTGACGCCGTGGCCATGACAACGATGTCAACGTCGGAGTCGCCCGCACCCAGATTGGGTCGGGCGACGATGCGCGACGTCGCCGCTCTCGCCGGAGTGAGCCTCAAGACCGTCTCCCGGGTCGTCAACCGGGAGGCCGGAGTGTCCGACGACCTACGCGAACGGGTCGAGCGTGCCGTCGGACGACTGGACTACACCCACAACCTCACCGCGAGCAACCTCCGTCGCAGCCACGGGCGGACCGGAGTCATCGGCGTCCTCGTACAGGACGTGAGCAACAGCTTCTCGGTTGGTCTGCTCCGCAGCCTCGAGGACGCCGCCCGCGAGCGCCAGTGCGTCGTCCTGGCCGCGAGCATCGACGAGGAGACCGACCGCGAACGCGCGCTCGTCGCCGACCTCGTCGCCCGGCGAGTCGACGGTCTCATCCTCATGCCGTCGACGCTGGACCAGTCCTACCTCGCCTCGGAGGTCCGGGCCGGCCTCCCCACGGTCTTCGTCGACCGCCCGCCACGCGGGGTCGAGTCCGACAGCGTCCTCGTCGACAACCGGCGGGGCGCGAGGGAGGCCGTCTCGCACCTGCTGGCTGTAGGGCATACCCGCGTCGCCGCGCTCGTCGACCTGACGAGCATCCCCACCGCCGCGGCCCGGCTGGGGGGGTACGAGGCGGCGCTCAAGGCCGCGGGCATCAAGCCCGACCCGGCTCTCGTCGTCATGGGTCTGCGCACCACCGAGGAGGCGCAGGAGGCGCTCACGGCGATGATGTCCCGTCCCGACCCGCCGACGGCGGTGTTCGCCTGCCGCAACATCCTCAGCATCGGGGCCATCCGGGCCCTTCGCGAGCTGGGCCTCTCGCACGAGGTCGCCCTGGTGGGGTTCGACGACTTCCCGCTCGCCGACCTCATGACGCCGTCGCTCACGGTCGTCCGACAGGACGTGCGGGAGATCGGGCGCCAAGCCGCCGAGCTGCTGTTCGCGCGGATCGAGGGCGACGCCTCAGCCCCGCACCGGATCGTGTCGATCCCGACGCTGGTCGTCCGCGGCTCGGGCGAGATCCCGCCGCCCGGTCGGCGCTGACATCCGCGCGGGCCGGTATGCGGCGCGCCGGTCGGGGACGGGCCGGGCGGTCAGCGCCCGAGGTAGCCGGTCGCCATCGACTCGAGGCGGGCGATCCGCTCGGGCATCGGCGGGTGGGTGGAGAAGAGCCTCGAGACATCCTGCGCCCGGAACGGGTTCGCGATCATCATGTGGCTCGCGTTGACGATCTGCTGCTGAGGGGCGAGCGGCGCGCGGGCCACGCCGGCCTCCAGCTTCCTCAGCGCGGAGGCCAGGGCCAGCGGGTCGCTGGTGAGCGCCGCGCCGTCCTCGTCGGCGTCGAACTCGCGGGTCCTGCTGATGGCCAGCTGGATCACCGTCGCGGCGAACGGCGCAAGGAGGGAGAGCAGCAGGAGGGCGATGGGGTTTCCGCGCTCCTCGTCGTCGCCGCCGCCGAACATGCTCGCAAAGATGGCCATCTGAGCCACCGCGGTGATGACACCGGCGATCGCCGCGGCCACCGAGCCGGTGAGGATGTCGCGGTTGTAGACGTGTTGGAGCTCGTGGCCGAGCACCCCGCGCAGCTCCCGCTCGTCGAGCAGCTGGAGGATCCCCTCGGTGCAGCAGACAGCGGCGTTCTGGGGGTTCCGTCCCGTGGCGAAGGCGTTCGGGGCCTCGGTCGGCGAGATGTAGAGCCGCGGCATCGGCTTCCCCGCCTTGGTCGACAGCTCGCGGACGATCCGGTACATCGCGGGCGCCTGCGCCTCGCTGACGGGGTAGGCGTGCATGGCGCGGATGGCCAGTTTGTCGCTGTTCCAGTAGCCGTAGAACGTGGTGGCGAGCCCGATGAGGGCGAAGAACCAGATGAAACGACCCCCGGCGACGAGTGCGCCGATCCCGAGCAGGAGGGCCCAGATCGCGCCGAACAGTGCAGCGGTCTTCAGGCCGTTGTAGTGGCGGTGCAAGGGGGGCATGTCAGCAAAACGTCAGGTTGTCCACCGGCGTTCCCGACTGTTGCCCGTCGGCGGTCCGCCGTGGCGGACCTCACCCGAGCAGCCCGAGGAGCAGCTCCGGCTGCACTGAACCGAGGACGAGGACGGCGCTGCCGATACCGAGGGCCACGAGGTGGCTGGGATGCGTCCGGACCCGGGTGACCGTGGTGACGGTGCCCGCGCCGCCCTGCTCCATGGCCTCCTGCGTGGACTGGTCGACCGGCGCCGGCTGCAGGAGCACCCGCACCCAGCGGAGGTAGACCGCGACACCGAGCACGGCGTTGGCCGCCGCGAGCACACCGACGACCCACCAGCCCTCGGCCAGGACCGGGCGCAGCGCCACGATCTTGCCGACCAGCCCCAGCACACCGGGCGGGAGCCCGGCGAGGGAGGTCAGGGCCAGCAGTAGCGCCCCGCCGGCCCAGGGGTGGGTGCGCACGAGCCCGGTGTAGGCGGCGAGGTCCCGGCCGCGCCGGGCGCCGACGACCGACACGGTCATCATCACCGCGGTGAACGCGACCAGGGTGGCGACGACGTAGGTGAGCAGGTAGCCCGCGGAGGCTCGAGCCCCGAACGACGAGACCGACAGGAGCGGGACTACGACCCACCCGGCCTGCGCGACGGTCGACCAGGCCAGCAGCCGGACGACGTCGTTCTGACGCAGAGCCATGAGGTTGCCGAGCGTCATGCTGGCGATCGCGAGAACCGCGACGGCGATGAGCGCCGACCGGCCGAGCTGGGTGACCGCCTGGACGACCACGAGCAGCGCGGCCAGCGCGGCCACCTTGGACACCCCGGCGAGGAACACCGTGATCGGCAGCGGCGAACCCGCATACGTCGTGGGGGTCCAGGCGTGGAAGGGCACCAGCGAGAGCTTGAAGGCGACGCCGCCGAGGACCAGGACGACCGCAAGGGCGAGCAGCCCGCGCTGCGGCGTCGAGGCCGCGGCCAGGGCCGGACCGGGACCGAGCTCGGGCGAGCCGGTCGCCCCGTACCAGCACGCGGCCCCGAGGGCGAGCATGGCGAACGAGACGAGCGAGGTGGTGACCAGCTGGACCGCTCCCGCGAGGGCCCGTCGGGTACCGGGCAGTGCGGCCAGAGCGACGACCGGCAGCGTGGCCAGCTCGAGGGTGACCAGCCAGGAGGCCAGGTCGCGAGCGCCGGCGACCCCGACGGCCCCGCCGGTCGCGGCGAGGAGCAGGGAGACGGTGACGGCGGTCCGGCCGGTCTCGTCGGCGCGCTCGGACGGCCACGCGAGCAGCAGGGTGACGGCTGCGGCGAGCAGTGCGGCGAGCTGGAGCGTCGTCGACAGCGCCGTGGCGGAGTAGAAGCAGGCGCCGCCGTTCGGCAGGCAGAGGGTACGCAGCTCGTCGCCGCTCGGCGCTCCCAGCGCTCCGAACGTCCCGAACATGCCGATGACCAACGCGATGAAGGCGACCGCGTAGTGCACCCGCTGGCCCCTGGTGTCGAGGACGTCGAGGACGAGCACGACGACCGCGCCGATCAGCGGGGACAGGGCGGGCAACAGGGTGCCGACGTCGAAGGTGATCACGGCCCGATCGCCTCCACGGTGGTGCCGCCGCCGGCCGAGGTCGCCGACCCGGCCGGGCTGCTGCGAGGGACGAGGACGGTCACGTCGGTCTCGGTGGCGCGGAGCAGCGGCTTCGGGACGACGCCGAGGCCGATCACGAGCGCGACGAGCGCCAGCACCACGAGCAGCTCGGCGCCGTGCGCGTCGTCGCGGCGGGAGCGGCGCGGAGCGGGGCCGACCGGTCCGGTCCAGTTCTGGTGGCCCGCCCAGACGAGGCGGAGCACGCGGAGCGAGTACCCCGCGGCTAGGGACATCCCGACCACCCCGGCCACGGCGCAGATCCGGAACAGCGGGACGGGGAGACCCTCGGCCGGGGTCCACGACGCGTACACGGCGAGGAACTCCCCCCAGAACCCGACCAGCCCCGGCAGGCCCAGCGCCGAGGCGAAGCCGACCACGAGGGCGAACCCCATCCGCGGGGACACGTCGCGCAGGGCGTCGCGGGCGACGGTGAGGTCGGCACTCCCCCAGCGCTCCTTGAGCCCGCCGACGACGAAGAACAGCAGCGCCGAGACGAGCCCGTGGGCGACGTTCCCGAAGAGCGCCGCCTGCATACCGGTCTGGGTGCCGGACGCGAGGCCGAGCGCGACGAAGCCCATGTGCGCGACCGAGCTGTAGGCGACCAGGCGCTTGAGGTCGCGCTCGACCAGGCAGGCCAGGCCTCCCCAGAGGATCCCGATCGCGCCGCTCGCGGCGAGGAACGGCGCCACCACGTGGAAGCCCTCCGGCACCGTGGGGATGGCCAGCCGGATGATGCCGTAGGTCCCCATCTTCAGCAGCACGGCGGCCAGGAGCACCGACCCGGCCGTTGGGGCGATGGTGTGGGCCGGGGGGAGCCAGGTGTGGACCGGCCACAGGGGCACCTTGATGCCGAGGCCAATGACGAGGAGGGTCGCGACGAGTACCTGGTTCGGGGCGGACAGCCCGGCGCCGTGGGCGGCGGCGAGCCGGCCGAGGTCGGAGGTGCCGCTCTGGACGACGAGGACGAGGATGCCGAGGAGCATCAGCGTCGACCCGAGGGCCGTGAAGAGGACGAACCGGTTGGACGCGTCGGTCCGGGCCCGCTCGGTGGCGTGGTCGTCCCCGAACCGGCTGATGAGCACCCACATCGGGACGAGCACGACCTCGAACGCGACGAAGAAGAGGATGGCGTCGCGCGCGAAGAAGGTGGCGAGAGCACCGAACTCGACGAGCAGGAGGCAGGCGTAGTAGGTCGCGGCCGAGTTGCCGCCGCTTGGCCCGACGGCGCCGCCGGGTCGACCGGGCTCGCGTCCGCGGGCGTGGACCACGACCGCGACGCCGAGGGCCGCGGTGAGCAGCGCGAGCGGGATGGTCACGCCGTCGACCGCGAAGTGCCAGCGCAGCCCGATCGAGGTGACCCACGGGGCGTCGACCTCAGTACGCAGGACGACGGTTACGAGCGTGAGCAGGAAGGTCACCACACTGGCGATGAGGGCGAGCCCGCGAGCCGTGCGCGGCGCATACCGGCGACCGGCGGCGAGCAGCCAGACCGCGACGACGGCGGGAACGACGAGGGTCAGCGTCAGTGCCACACCGTCACCCCCGCGACCGCGATGAGGACGACACCGACCACGACGGCGAGCAGTCCGGTGGAGGGCGCCGCGCGGTGGGCCTTCTCGCCAACCCGGCCGGCGATCCCGGTCAGGGACGCCGCACCCCGCGGGTAGGCGTCGACGACGTCCCGGTCGAGCCGGACGACGAGCCGGGCGACGGCGATGACCGCGCGGCCGGCTGCGACGTATACGGCGTCGAAGCCGAACCCCCGGTCACTGAGGTCGGCGACGGCCGGGCCGAGCCGGCGCGCGGGATCGTGGCCGGCCGCGGCCATCGCGCGGACCCCGAGGAACGCCAGACCGATGACGAGCAGAGAGATCACCGTCATCACCAGGCCGAGGTGGATCCCGTTGCTGACCGGGATGAGCAGCAGTCCGCCGACGACCGTCAACACGGCAAGGGCCGACACCGTGAGCGCCGCCGCCATCGTCACCGGCCGGGCCTCGCCGGCTCCGCCGTGGGCCCAGTGCGCACCAGTCGCGGCCTCGTCACCGGCCGGTGCCGCCTCCTCGCTGCTCTCGTCCTGCCCCTCCCCGGCTTCGCCGTGGGCCCGCTCCGCCTCGAGCTCGACGAGTCCGCCCTCCCGCTCGGTGGTGAGCAACAGCCACGCCCGGGTGCAGTAGGCAGCCGTGAGCCCCGAGGTGACGACCAGCGCGAGGAGGACGAACCAGGCCAGGCCCGCGTCGTGGCCGCCCAGCGACTCCTCGGCGGCGAAGAGGACGCCCTCCTTGGAGAAGAACCCGACCAGCGGCGGCAGGCCCGCGAGCGACGCGAGGCCGACCGCGAGGGACCAGTACAACGCGCCACGGCCCCGAGCCCGTCCGCGCAGGGCGACAAAGGCGGTGCCGCCGGCGAGGACCGACAGCCAGCCCACCGCGAGGAAGAGCAGCGACTTGAACAAGGCGTGCGAGAAGAGGTGGCCGAGGGCCAGGTCTGGCGCCTCGTCCGGACCCAGCACGAAGGCCAGCGCGCTGATCATGACAGCGATCTGGCTGAGCGTGGAGTACGCGAGCATCCGCTTGATGTCGCTCTGGGCGAAGGCGAGCAGCGCGGCCCAGACCATCGTCAGCGCAGCCAGGACGCCCAGGACGATGCGAGCGGTGTCGGAGATCGCGAACATGGGGTGGAGGCGCGCGACGACGTAGGTACCGGCCGCGACCATGGTGGCCGCGTGGATGAGCGCGGAGGCGGGGGTCGGGCCCTCCATGGCGTCGGGGAGCCAGTCGTGGAAGGGGATGAGGCCCGACTTGCCCGCCACTCCGGCGAGGAGCAGGATCAGCGCGGCGGTCAGCACCGGGCTGCCGGTGACCAGCGCGGCGGCCGCCGAGCCCTGCTGGCCCGCCCAGTGCGCGATGACCGTGCCGATGTCAGTGCTGCCCGCCCCGACGGCGAGGATGACCAGGCCGACGACGAACCCGATGTCGGCCGCCCGCGTGACGAGGAATGCCTTGTAGGCGGCTCGCCTCGCCGACTCGCGGGCGCTGACGTGTCCGATGAGGAGGTAGGAGCACCAGCCCATGACCTCCCAGCCGACCAGGGTGAGCACGAGGTCGTTGGACTGGACGACGAGGAGCATGGCGGCGAGGAAGAGGGAGACCGTGGACGCGAACACGGCATACCGGGAGTCGTCGCGCAGGTACCAGACCGAGAACACCTGCACCGCCAGCCCGACGATCGCGACGACGACGGCGATGACCGCCGAGGTGCGGTCGGCGAGCAGGTTCAAGGGGATCTGGAGCTCGCCCACGGGGAGCGGGCCGAACGTCGGCACGACGTCCGAGCGGCCGGCCGTCTCGGCGTACTGGAACACCGACAGCACGAAGGCCAGTGCGGCCGCCGCAACGGCCACCAGCCCGGAGAACGCCCGGCGCCGGCGCAGCAGCAGACCGGCCAGCGCACCGAGCGCCGGGAGCAGCACGAGCAGCTGGACCGTCGTCGTGGTGAGGACGGTCACCGGTTCGCCTCCTCGTCGTCCGGCGAGGTCAGCAGCGGCGGCGCTGACAGGTCGATGTGCCCCTGGAGCTTGAACATCGCCAGGATCACGGCGAGCGCGACGCAGATCTCCGCGGCGGCGATGGTGATGATGAACAGGGTCAGCGACTGGCCGGTCTGGAGCGGTGAGCCATCGGCGGCGCCCAGTCCGACGAGCATGACGTTGGCGGCGTTGAGGATCAGCTCGACGCCGATGAGGACGAGCACGGCGTTGCGCCGGGCGAGCACGCCGTAGGTGCCCGCGCCGGCCAGGACGCTGGCCAGGAGCATCGGCAGCCAGAGGTGCATCACGGCGCGCTGCCCTCGCGGGTCGCTGTTCGCTTCGGTGTGCGGACCAGGCCGGCGCCCGCGATCTTGGCCAGGGCGAAGGCGCCGATGAGCGCGGCCAGGAGCAGCACGGACAGGAGCTCGAACGGCCAGACCCACGTTCCGAAGACCGCTGCCGAGACCGCCTTGGTGTCACCGTTCTTCGACTCGAGGGCGTTCTCGCCGACCAGGGGGACGAGACTGACGGCCAGCAGCACCGCCACCGAGACGGCCAGGACGGCGGCCAGGATGCGCTGCCACCACGGGCTCGCCAGCTCGCTGTTGGGTCCGACCGGGGAGCGGGTGAGCATCAGCGCGAA
The DNA here is from genome assembly GCF_036559105.1 of Lapillicoccus sp. Classification (GTDB taxonomy): domain Bacteria; phylum Actinomycetota; class Actinomycetes; order Actinomycetales; family Dermatophilaceae; genus Lapillicoccus. The sequence continues at coordinate 14,744 of NZ_DATBTV010000053.1, forward strand.
GAGCACGAGGACGACGACGGCGCCGACGTAGATGAGCACCTGGACGAGGGCGACCAGCTCGGCGCCGAGGACCACGTAGCAGCCGGCGATCGTCCCGAGACAGACGACCAGCCAGAGGGCGGCGTGGACGAGGTTCCGGGTCGTCACCGCCAGGATGGCACTCGCCGAGGCGATGACGCCGATGACGGCGAAGACGATGTCGCGGGTGGTCACGACTCCGCCTCAGGCGCCTCGGGCCCAGCGGTCGCCTCCGGTTCGGCCGGGGCCTCGGGTTGGGCCGGGGCCTCGGGTTGCGCCGGGGCTGGTTCGGCGGTCTTCGCTGCCCGGGCGGTGCGCGGAGCAGGGCGCTCGCGCAGTCCCCCCGCCGCCCGCGGCGGACGGTTCGCCGCGGCCAGCTCGGCCGGCTCGGCGGAGGCGGGGTCCAGGGCAGGCGGCGGCGGCACCGTCTGCATCCACTGGCCGAGCCGCTCCTTCTCGTGGAGCAGGTCGCGGATGTCGGTCTCGGCGTACTCGAACTCCGGACTCCAGTGCAACGCGTCGAACGGGCAGACCTCGATGCAGATCCCGCAGTACATGCAGAGCGAGAAGTCGATGGCGAACCGGTCGAGCACGTTGCGCTGCCGCTCGCGACCGCCCTCGGTGGTCGCCGGCAGCGTCTCCTTGTGCGAGTCGATGTAGATGCACCAGTCGGGACACTCGCGGGCGCAGAGCATGCACGACGTGCAGTTCTCCTCGGTGAGCGCGATGACGCCGCGGGAGCGAGGCGGCAGAGCCGGCTTCGTGTCGGGGTACTCGGCCGTATGCGTCGGACGCGACAAGGTGCGGGCGGTGGTGGCGAGCCCCTTGATCAGCCCGGGCAGTCCGAGGTGGCGCGGTTCGGGGCTCATCCGGCCACCACCACGACGACTCCGGTGAGCGCGACCTGGGCGATCGCGAGCGGTACCAACCAGACCCACGCGAGACGCTGCAGCTGGTCCTCCCTCATCCGGGGCCAGGCGACCCGCAGCCAGACGATGATCACCGCGATGGCGAAACCCTTGAGCAGCGTCCACACCCAGCCGACGGACTCGGCCCAGGGCCCGCGCCAGCCGCCGAGGAACAGCACCGCGAACAGCAACGACATGAGCACGATGCCCGCATACTCCGACAGCAGGAAGAACGCGAACCGCAGCCCGGTGTACTCGGTGTAGGGCCCGAAGACGATCTCGGAGTCGGCGACCGGCATGTCGAACGGTGGGCGCTGCAGCTCGGCCAGCGCCGCGACAAGGAACACGATCGCCCCCGGCAGCTGCCAGAGGAGCCACCACCAGCTCCACTGGCCGACGATGCCGCTCAGCGAGAGCGTCCCCGCGGCCAGGGCCACCGACGCCACGGACAGGACGATCGGCAGCTCGTAGCTGAGCAGCTGCGCGGCCGACCGCATGGCCCCGAGGAGCGAGTACTTGTTGGCGCTCGACCAGCCGGCCATCAGGGTGCCGAGGATCCCGATGCCGGCCAGGGCGACGACGAAGAGTGCGCCGGCGTCGACATCGGCCGCGACCAGGGTCGGCGACAGCGGGATGACGCTCATCGCGACGAGGTACGGAACCAGAGCCACACCCGGCGCGAGCCGGAACACCCACCGGTCCGCGGCGACCGGGACGACGTCCTCCTTCTGGACGAACTTGACCCCGTCGGCGACGAGCTGCGCCCAGCCGTGGAAGCCACCGGCATACATCGGGCCGAGCCGGCCCTGCATGTGGGCCATCACCTTGTGCTCGGTCTGCCCCACGAGCAGCGGCAGGACGAGGAACGCCGCGAGCACGGCGACGGTCCGGATGACGACCTCGAGCACCGTCATCGCGGCCCCCACTCCGGCGGCGGGACCCCGGGCGCCTGGACCCGGCGCCGGCCGGACCCCCCGCGGAGGCCCTCTCCATGACCTTCTCCGGGCTCCTTGGCCCCCGGCCACGGCTTGGATGCGCGGGCGGCGAGCATGAACGACTTGCGCAGCGGGGTTCCCTCGAACCCCTCGGGGAGCAGCAGCGGCCGGAGGCCCAGGCCGGTCCCGTCGTCGAAACCCTCGACGTCGATCCCGAACATCTCGTGCGTCTCCCGCTCGTGCCAGGCGGCTCCGGCGAACAGTCCGGTGAGGCTGGGGAGGGCGCCGCCGTCCGGTATGCGAGTGCGCAGCAGGTGCCCACGCAGGGCACCTGGGGTGGAGATGTCGAGGACGTGCAGCACGACGTCGAACCCCGGCGTCCCAGGCGGGTCGCTCTCGTCGTCGGTCTGGTCCACGGCCGTCAGCCAGTCGAAGAAGGTGAAGCCCTGGGACACCAGCTCGCGGGCGGCGCCGCGCCACTCCGACGCGCTGACGTCGAGGCACGGCTCGTCACCGGCCGGTTGGTCCAACCCGGCCGGCGGCACGGAGGCGGGCTCGGTCATTCGTCGTCGTCCCCGAGATCGAAGATGTCATCCGCGAGGGTGTGGTCCGGGCGGTGACGTCCGGTCCGGCCGCGGCCTCGGTCGGCGTCGGGGGCACCGTTGCCGCGACGCGGGTCCGGTGCAGCAGGTGGGGTGGGAGACGTCGTCGGGTCGCCGACGGGCGCCGGGGGCGGGACCACCGCGGGGACCACCGAGGGGATCACCGTGGTCTCCGGCCCGGACGACGGTGCGGACGAGGCGCGTTCGTCAGGGGCCTCGGGGTCCTCGGGTACTGGTGTGAAGAAGGCGGTCTCGGGGTCGAACGTCCCAACCGGCGCAGCGGTCATGGGGATGGCGACGGTCTCGGGCCCCCTGGACTCCGGCATCGGTTGGGCCACCGCCGCCGGCCGCGGCTCGGGAACCGGCTCGGGAACCGGCTCGGGGACCGGCTGGCCCGGACGCGGGACGAGGGCGTCGCCGCGCCCCGGTATCGACCCCGCCGTCACGAGCGCCCGCTGGACCTCGCCGGCCGACGCGACCCGGCCACCGGCATACCGGCGCTGGATCTCCCGACCCGACAAGGACTCGCCGGCGATCTTCTCCTGGAGCCGGACGATCCCCTGGAGCAGGGCCTCGGGCCGCGGTGGGCATCCGGGCACGTAGACGTCGACGGGGATGATGGTGTCGACGCCCTTGGTGACGCAGTAGGAGTCCCAGTAGGGCCCGCCGGAGTTGCTGCAGGCACCGAACGAGATGACGTACTTCGGCTCGGGCATCTGGTCGTAGAGCCGGCGGACGGCGGGCGCCATCTTGTCGGTGACCGTGCCCGAGACGACCATGAGGTCGGCCTGTCGGGGACCGGGCGCGAAGGGGATGACACCGAGCCGGATGAAGTCGTGTCGGGCCATCGACGCGGCGATGAACTCGATAGCGCAGCATGCCAGTCCGAAGTTGAAGACCCAGAGGCTGTAGCGCCGGCCCCAGTTGAGGACGACCTTGATCGGCTCGGGTGCGTGCTCGGCGAGTGGTCCCACGCGGGGTGCGGGCAGGTCGACGGTCACGTCACACCCATCGCAGCAGACCGCGGCGGGCCGCGTGGGCCAGGCCGACGACGAGGACGGTGATGAAGATGCCCATCTCGACCAGGCTCGCGAGTCCGAGGTTGGCATCGCGGATCACGGTCGCCCACGGGAAGAGGTAGACGGCGTCGACGGCGAAGATGACGTAGAGGTAGGCGTAGACGAAGTAGCGGACCGTGGTCTGGGCCCAGCCGAAGCCGACCGGGTCGACACCGGACTCGTAGGTCGTCAGCTTCGCGTTCGTGGGTGCGCGCGGCGCGAACATCCGGCGGGCCAGCCCGGCCGCGACGACCAGGAGGATGCCAGCCAGGACGACGGCGCCGACGACGACGTAGCCGCCCATCAGCCCGGCAGCCTGCGGCCGTGAGTCCCGGTCATGCGAGCCACCCTAGCGAGCGCGCAGGCCGCCGACGGGTATGCCCGTGGCGCGGATCTCGTCGCTGTGTTCGCCCACGGTGGGAGCAGCAGATATCGGTTCGGCGGCGATTGCCTCTTGTTCGCTCTTTCGGCCGTACCGTGAGCCCAGCCTGCGAGATGACGGCGTCAAGTGGAAGAGGTTGGCGTGACTGACGTGCTCTCCAAGATCCCCCTCGTGGGGTGGGGGCCGATCCTCACGATCGCTGCTATCGCCGTCAGCTGCCTCATCATCGCCGTTCTTCTCTGGCGGGGCCACAAGGTCTGGCGCTGGGTGTTCGTCCTGCTGTTCCTCGTGTTCGGCGTCGGTGCCGTCGGTGACTACGTCAACACGAAGTTCGCCTACTACGACAACGCCGCCGACCTGTTGGGCATCCCGACCTACCCGACCGTCGACGGCACTGCCAGCGGTCCCGAGGTCCAGCCGCAGCCCAACGGCGCCGTGACCCAGGTCAGCGTGCCGGACTCCGCGAGCAAGTTCGGTACGTTCGACGCTCAGGTCTGGCTGCCTCCGCAGTACTTCAGCAACCCGCGACAGCACTTCCCCGTCATCTACCTGCTGCACGGAAACCCGGGCCAGCCGACCGACTGGCTGACGGCGGCCGGAGGTGCGGCCACCTTTCTCAGCGTCGCCCAGGGCGGCCCCCCGGTCATCGTCGTCATGCCCGAGGACATCCAGAACAACCTCACGGGGGACAGCCTCTGCGTCGACAGCCCCGCACAGGGCAACGCGGAGACGTACATCACCAAGGACGTGGTGGCGGCTATCGACGACAAGCTCCGCACCATCACCAACGCCAAGGGGCGGGGTATCGGCGGCTTGTCGATGGGCGGGTTCTGTGGCCTCAACCTCGGCCTCAAGCACCCCGATCTCTACTCGGTCGTCATCGACCTGTCGGGGGAGACGGCGTCGGAGCCGGACACCCTTCCCGGTGGGAACCAGGCGCTCTACGGTGGGGCGGACTGGCAGGCGAAGGCCGACGCGAACAGCCCGATCAAGTACGTGTCGACGCTCGACGGCCGCAAGGGTCCGGCGATCTACCTCGGCAGCGGCTCCGGCGATGCGCCGATCATCGCCCAGATGCAGGCGATCCTCCCCACGCTGCAGGCCCGAGGCTTCACGGTCGAGTTCCGACAGCTGCCCGGAGCGCACGAGTACACCTACTGGTCAGCCGGGCTGAAGGACGCGCTGCCGTGGGCGGCGCAGAAACTCAGTCCCGCCTCACCCTGACGTCGTCCGGCTTGATCGGGACCGGGGAATCGACACCGGTCCGGCGCCGTTGACCGACGCATGACTCGCATCGTCGCGCCCGCCGACTTCGGCGGCCCAGAGCAGCTCGTGCTCACCGAGGTCCCGACCCCGGAACCCGGTCCCGGCGAGGTCCGCGTCGCGGTCCGCGCCATCGGGGTCAACCCGATCGACTGGAAGATCTACAGCGGCGTGATGAGCCGCGACCCGCGCGCGCTGGGCGGCATCGGCTTCGAGCTGGCCGGCGTCGTCGACGCGGTCGGCGAGGGCGTCACCGGCTGGTCGCCAGGTGACGAGGTGATCGCCACGCAGGTGCCGGGCAACGGCTACACCGACCAGGCGGTGGTTCCCGCGGCGGGCCTCCTGGCCAAGCCCGAGGGCCTGTCGTGGGAGCTGGCTGCGAGTGTCCCGGTTGCCGGCGGCACCGCCGCCCACGCGGTGGAGGCGGCCGGCGTCGGAGAGGGCGGGACGGTCCTCGTCCACGGAGCTGCCGGCGGTGTGGGCGGTCTCGTGGTCCAGCTGGCGCGGCGGCGCGGCGCTCGCGTCATCGCCACGGCCAGCGCCCGGAACCACGACTACCTGCGGTCCCTGGGCGCCGAACCGGTCGCCTACGGCGAGGGCCTCGAAGACCGGGTGCGCGCCCTCGCGCCGGACGGCGTCGACGCCGCCATCGACACGGTCGGCACCGACGAGGCGATCGACGTCTCGCTGGCCCTCGTCGGCGACCCCCACCGGATCGTCAGCATCGCCGGGTATCGACGGCGCGACACCGGCATCGTCCTCATCGGCGGAGGTGGCGACCCCGGCACCGAGATCCGCGACGCGGCCCGCCCCGAGGTGGCCCGGCTGCTCGCGTCCGGCGAGCTGACGCTGCCCATCCAGGCGACGTACCCGCTCGAGGACACCGCCGAGGCGCACCGCGAAGGCCTCACCGGGCATACCCGCGGGAAGCTGGTCGTCGTCCCCTGACCGGGGCGGGCTCAGACGAAGGCACCCGTCCCGGTGATCGCCCGGCCGACGAGCAGCTGGTTCACCTCGCGGGTGCCCTCGTAGGAGTAGACCGCCTCGGCGTCGGCGAAGTAGCGCACCATGCCGTGCTCCAGCACGATCCCGTTACCGCCCATGACCTCCCGAGCCAGGCCGACGGTCTTGCGCATGAGTGTCGACGCGGATGCCTTGGCCATCGCGGCGTGTTCGTCGGCCTCGATCCCGGCGTCCTGCATCTGCGCAAGGCGCACGACCATGCCGAGGGACAGGGTCGTGTTGGCGAGCATCGTCGCGAGGTGGTCCTGCACCAACTGGAAGCTGCTGAGGGGTTGGCCGAACTGCTCACGGCCCAGCACGTAAGCGAGCGCCGTCTCGTACGCGCCCATCTGCAGACCCACGGCGCCCCAGGCCACCCCGCCCCGGGTGATGCGCAGGACGTTGGCGGTGTCCTTGAAGCTGCCCGCCCCGGCGAGCCGGTGGTCGTCGTCGAGGTGCACGTCCTCCAGCGTGATGTCGGCGTTCTGCACGCTGCGCAGGGCGAACTTGCCCTCGATCTTCGTCGCGGTGAACCCCGGCGTCCCCTGCTCCACGACGAACCCGAGCACCTCGTCGCTCTCCACGTCGCGGGCCCAGACCACGACGAGGTCGGCGAACGTGGCGTTCCCGATCCAGCGCTTCTTGCCGTTGAGCACCCAGCCGTCACCGACCCGCCGGGCACGGGTCTCCAGCCCGCCGGCGATGTCGGACCCGTGGTCCGGTTCGGTCAGGGCGAACGCCCCGATACTCGTCAGGTCGGCCATTCCCGGCAGCCAGCGCTCGCGCTGCTCCGGCGAACCGCAGTGGTAGATGCTCGCGAACGCCAGTCCGGCGTGCACCCCGAAGAACGTCCCGAACGACGGGTCGACGCGCGACATCTCCAGCGACACGAACCCGCTGAACAGCCGCGACGCCGCGCGCTCACGCCCCCCGAACCCCTCGTACGCCGCACCGACGATGTCCAGCTCCGCCAGCCCCGGGATGAGCTCCATCGGGAACTCCGCACGCGCCCAGTAGTCGTCGGCGACCGGGCGCACCCGCTCGTCGAGGAACGTCCGCAGGCGCAGCACCATCGCCTGCTCGTCGGGCGGCAGCAGGGTCTCGTATGCGTAGAAGTCCCCGCGGTGCGGCTCGAGGGCGCCCATGCCGCCACCGTATGCCGTGCGGGTCTGCGGGATGGGGTCACCGCTCTTCCGGGTCGGCGCCGCGGGCCGACCAGGCCGCCGTCGAGCGGGATGACGCGCCGGTCACGAAGGAGGCGCCGTCCGAGAGTAGCCACGCGACCACCTCCGCGACCTCGTCGACCTCGCCCACCCGACCCAACGGGTGGAGGGACGCCATCTGAGCCCGGATCGCGTCGGACTCCGCCGCCGGCCGGGCACTCTCCACGCGGCAACGTCACCGCGCTCCGGTTAGGTTGAGATCCATGGCCGCCGCGAAGGGGACGACTCCCGCCGTCGAGCTCGAGGTGGGGCCGCACACCGTGCGGGTGACGAACCCCGACCGGGTCTACTTCCCGAAGACGGGGTGGACCAAGCTCGACCTCGTCAACTACTACCTCCGCGTCGGCGACGGCATCGTCCGCGCCCTCTACGAGCGGCCGTGCATGATGCACCGCTTCCCGGAGGGCCTGGCCGGCGACAAGGTCCACCAGAAGCGGGTCCCGCACGGCGCTCCTCCCTGGCTGGAGACGGTGCGCGTGACGTTCCCGCGGTGGAACCGCACCGCCGACGAGCTCTGCGTCACCGAGCTGGCCAGCGTCATCTGGGCCGTCCAGATGTCGACCGTCGAGTTCCACCCCTGGAACTCGCGGCGCGCCGACACCGAGGTCCCGGACGAGTGGCGCATCGACCTCGACCCCATGCCTCAGTGCGACTTCGCCACGGTCCGTCGTGTTGCCCATGTGGCGCAGGAGGTGCTGGCCGACCTGGGCGCGACCGGCTTTCCGAAGACGTCCGGTGGCAAGGGACTGCACATCTACGTCCGCATCGTCCCCGAGTGGGGGTTCCAGGACGTGCGCCGCGCGGCCTTGGCCTTCGCCCGCGAGGTCGAGCGGCGGGCCGGGGGCGACGTCACGACGACGTGGTGGCGCAAGGACCGCGAGCCGGACGTGGTCTTCGTCGACTACAACCAGAACGCCCGCGACCACACCATCGCCAGCGCCTACTCGGTGCGCGGCGTCCCCGACGGGACGGTCTCCACGCCGATCCTCTGGGACGAGATCGACGACGTGCTGCCCGGCGACTTCACCATCGCCACCGTCCCTCCGCGGTTCGCCGAGAAGGGCGACCTGCACGCGGCCATCGACGACACCGCCTACCGCCTCGACCAGCTGCTCGAGTGGGCGGAGCGCGACGAGCGCGCCGGGCACGAGACCCCCGAGGTCGGCGAGCCCGATGACGGCTGAGCGCCCGCTGACCGACGGCGTCGTGACCCTCCGCCCGAGCGGCGACGCGTTCGCGGTGGAGGCTGGCGGTCGGGTCGTGGGCTCGGTGGGGCTGCGCGACATCGGCGAGTCCACCGGTGAGATCACCTACGCGCTGGAGAGCTCGACGCGGGGTCAGGGGTATGCGACGCGTGCCGTTCGCCTCCTCGTCGAGTACGCGTTCGGCGAGCTCGGCCTCGGCCGGGTGCAGGCCCGTGTCGGGACGGAGAACGTCGCTGCGGTCCGGGTCGCGCGCCGGGCCGGACTGCGCAACGAGGGTGTCGTCCGCGTGGCTCTCGACGTCGGCGCCGACGACTACGCCCTGCTGGCCCGACTGCGCGACGATCCGTCGCCGTCGGAACGGGGTGGCTTCCGGGCACTGCTCAACTCGTTCCTGCCGCGGAAGCGGGTCATCGCGCAGGCGCTGGTCCGCGACGAGTCGGGACGCGTCCTCATGTGCCACCCCACCTACAAGGACGACTGGGACCTCCCGGGCGGAGTCGTCGAGGTGCGCGAGTCACCGCGGGAGGCCGCCGCGCGCGAGGTGCTGGAGGAGCTCGGGCTGAGCCTGCCGTTGGGGCGGCTCGTCCTCGCCGACTGGATGCCGCCGTGGGGCGGCTGGGACGACGCGCTGTGCCTCGTGTTCGACGCCGGCGTCCATCCCGCGTCGGTCCTCGACGGCGTCGTGCTGCAGGCGCGCGAGATCCGCGCGGCCGCGTTCATCTCGACGGTCGAGGTCCACGCGCGGGCGGCTGACTACACGGCGCGTCGCGTGGACGCCGCGCTGGCCTCGGTCGAGGGCACCGGAGCGGCCTTCACGGAGTCCGGTCGAACCGGCTGAGCGACCCTGTCGTCTCACGAAGCGGTGATGTTCTCGGGAGCCTCCGACGCGCATCCTCACCAGCGACATACGATGCTGAAGAGGCCACATCGTCGTGGCCGTATCCAGGTGCCCCACGAATTCTGGTGATCCCAGCAATGCCCACCCCGATGTCCACAACCTCCGCTCCAGACACCGTCAAGCTCGACCGGGTCGTCATCCGCTTCGCCGGCGACTCCGGTGACGGGATGCAGCTGACCGGCGACCGGTTCACGACTGACTCGGCCCTCCTCGGCAACGACCTGTCGACGCTGCCCAACTTCCCGGCCGAGATCCGCGCGCCCCAGGGGACGCTGCCCGGTGTCTCGAGCTTCCAGCTCCACTTCGCCGACCACGACGTGCTCACGCCCGGCGACGAGCCCGACGTCCTCGTGGCGATGAACCCCGCCGCCCTCAAGGCCAACCTCGCCGACGTCCCGCGCGGCGCGACGATCATCGCCAACACCGACGAGTTCTCCAAGCGCAACCTTGCGAAGGTCGGCTACCCGAGCAACCCCCTCGAGGACGGCACGCTGGAGAGCTACCACGTGCACGCGCTCGCGCTGACGTCGATCACCGTCGAGGCGCTCGCGCCGTTCGACCTGACGCGCAAGGACAAGGAACGCTCCACCAACATGTTCGCGCTGGGCCTGCTCTCGTGGCTCTACACCCGGCCGATCTCCCTGACCGAGCGGTTCCTCACCACCAAGTTCGGCGCCAAGCCCGAGCTCCTGGCGGCCAACCTCGCGGCGCTGCGAGCCGGGTTCAACTACGGCGAGACGACCGAGGACTTCGCCCACCGCTACGAGGTCGGGCCGGCCCCGATGAAGGAGGGCCACTACCGCAACATCACCGGGAACGTCGCCCTCGCCTACGGGCTCGTCACGGCATCGCACCGCGCCGGGCGCCCCCTGGTCCTCGGGTCCTACCCGATCACCCCGGCGTCGGACATCCTCCACACGCTGGCCGGGCTGAAGCGGTTCGGCGTGACGACGATCCAGGCGGAGGACGAGATCGCCGGCGTCGGTGCGGCCCTCGGTGCGGCGTTCGGCGGGGCGATCGGGGTGACGACGACCTCGGGTCCGGGGTTGGCCCTCAAGGCCGAGACCATCGGGCTGGCCACGTCGCTCGAGCTCCCCCTGGTCGTCTGCGACATCCAGCGCGGCGGGCCCTCGACCGGCCTGCCGACCAAGACCGAGCAGGCCGACCTGCTGCAGGCGATGTTCGGACGCAACGGCGAGTCGCCGGTCGCGATCGTCGCCCCGCGCTCCCCCGCCGACTGCTTCGCCATCGCCCTGGAGGCGGTGCGCATCGCCACCACCTACATGACGCCGGTCCTGATCCTCTCCGACGGCTACCTCGCCAACGGCTCGGAGCCGTGGCATATCCCGGACGTCGCCGACCTGCCCGACCTCCAGGTGCGCCTCGCCACGAAGCGCAACGGGATCGACGCCGACGGCAACGACGTCTTCCATCCCTACCTGCGAGACCCGGAGACCTTGGCCCGGCCGTGGGCGGTTCCCGGCACGCCGGGTCTCGAGCACCGCGTCGGCGGCATCGAGAAGGCCAACATCACCGGCAACATCTCCTACGACCCCGACAACCACGACCTGATGACCCGGCTGCGGGCGGCGAAGATCGACGGGATCGCCGCCACGGTCGCCCCCCTCGAGGTCGAGGACCCCGACGGCGACGCCGAGGTCCTGGTGCTCGGCTGGGGCTCGACCTACGGACCCATCGCCGCTGCGGCGAGATCCCTTCGGGCCCAAGGGTTCCCGGTGGCGCAGGCCCACCTACGCCACCTCAACCCGTTCCCGTCCAACACCGGTGAGGTGCTCACCGCATACCGGCACGTCATCGTCCCCGAGATGAACCTCGGGCAGCTCTCGATGCTGCTGCGCGCGACGTTCCTCGTCGACATCCAGTCGCACACGTCCGTGCGAGGGCTGCCGTTCAGCGCCGCCGATCTCGAGGACGTCATCCAGAAGGCAGTGACCGAATGACCGCCATCCAGCTCGGTATGCCGGGCCACGGGCTCGACGGGGTACCCACCCTTCCCGAGGACGCCACGCCGCAGACCCGCAAGGACTTCACCTCCGACCAGGAGGTCCGCTGGTGCCCCGGCTGCGGCGACTACGCCATCCTCGCCGCCGTGCAGGGCTTCCTGCCGGAGCTGGGCCTGCGCCGCGAGAACGTCGTCTTCGTGTCGGGGATCGGCTGTTCGTCGCGGTTCCCCTACTACCTCGACACCTACGGCATGCACTCCATCCACGGCCGCGCGCCGGCCATCGCCACCGGTCTCGCGACCTCGCGACCGGACCTGTCGGTGTTCGTCGTCACCGGCGACGGTGACGCGCTGTCGATCGGTGGCAACCACCTGATCCACGCCATGCGGCGCAACGTCAACCTCACGATCCTGTTGTTCAACAACCAGATCTACGGTCTGACCAAGGGGCAGTACTCCCCCACGTCGCAGGTCGGTCTCGTCACCAAGTCGACCCCGTTGGGCTCCGTGGACCACCCGTTCAACCCGGTCAGCCTCGCTCTCGGCGCCGACGCGACCTTCGTGGCCCGGACCATGGACTCCGACCGCAAGCACCTCACCGAGGTCCTGCGGGCCGCCACCTCCCACCGCGGCACCTCGCTCGTCGAGATCTACCAGAACTGCCCGATCTTCAACGACGGCGTGTTCGACGTGCTGAAGGACCGCTCCGAGGGTGAGGCCCGGATCCTCCATCTCACCCATGGCGAGGAGATCGCCGCCGGGGTCAACGTCGTCGTCCGCCGGGACGACGGCAGCCTCGACGTGCTGCCCCGCGACGAGGCCGACCCGGCCCGGATCGTGCGCCACGACGCCCACGCCGACGACCCGTCCCTGGCGTTCGCCCTCTCCCGCCTCGACGACCCGAGCCTGGCGCACGTCCCGATGGGGATCTTCCGCGACGTGGAGCGCTCCACCTACGACGACCTGGTGCGCGCCCAGATCGACGGCACCGTCTCGGGGGCGGGCGGACCCGCCTCCGACCAGGACATCGCCGACCTGCTCGCCGGTCGGGACTCGTGGATGGTCGGAACAGCCGGGAAGGCGTGACCGACCAGGCGGACACCCGGCCGGCGGCGACCAACGAGGCACCCCTCGACGAGCAGCGGCGAGGGGTCATCCAGGGGTTCAGTGCCTACCTGCTCTGGGGCCTGTTCCCCCTGTACTTCCACGCCCTGGAGCCCTCCGGAGCCTGGGAGATCCTCGCCCACCGAATCCTGTGGACTTTCGCGTTCTGCTTGCTGTTGCTCATGATCCGCCGCGACTGGTCATGGATCCGGCCGTTACTGCACCGTCCGCTGTTCCTCGGGGGCATCGCCGTCGCCGCGGTCCTCATCGCGGTGAACTGGGTCCTCTACGTCGCTGCGGTCGTCTCGGGCAACGTCTCCGAGGCGGCCCTCGGGTACTTCCTCAACCCGATCGTCACCGTCGCTCTCGGCGTCGTTGTGCTCCGCGAACGACTGCGGCCGCTGCAGTGGGTGGCCGTCGCCGTCGGCCTCGTCGCCGCGCTCTACCTGTCCCTCGGCGCCGGTCGCGTCCCGTGGATCGCCCTGGCCCTCGCGGGGTCCTTCGCGCTCTACGGGTTGCTGAAGAAGCGGCTCGGGGCGACGCTGCCCGCCCTGCACGGCCTGGCCGTCGAGACGACGGTCCTCACCCCGGTCGCCGTCGGGCTGGTGATCTGGCTCGGCGTCACCGGGACCCAGACCTTCACCACCGAGGGCCCCACGCACACAGCGCTGCTCGTGCTGTCCGGCGTCGTCACCGCCGCGCCGCTGCTGCTGTTCGCCTCGTCAGCCCGACGGGTGCCGCTGGTGACGATCGGCCTCCTCCAGTTCGTCACGCCGGTGATGCAGCTGCTGTGCGGCGTGGTGCTGCTCGGGGAGCGGATGTCGACGCAACGCTGGGTCGGGTTCGGGATCGTGTGGGTCGCCCTGCTGGTGCTGACGATCGACTCGCTGGTCGGCGTGCGACAGCGTCGACTTCGCGACGCCGCCGACGACGGCGTCTGCGAACCGGCCCCCTGAGGGCGTCAGCCGGCCGTGTCGCGGAACGGCAGCCAACAGCCAGCAGCCGGTCCACAGCCGCGCGCGGACCGCGGCCCCTGGCGGGTCACGCAGTTGCTCGTCCTGACCGTCCGGGGTGACCGCATCGCGGTGATCGCCCGTTTCGAGCCGGACGCCAGGTCCGAGCCGGTCGGCCGCAACAACTGAGAACGGTGTCACTCCTTGCGGCGCATCGGACCGATCGGCCACCCCAAGTCGACGGCCGTGTCAGTTGTTGCATTGACCTCTGAAGCCGAGGGGTGTCCGACCGTGGCGGGGACAATGACGCTTGGTCAGGACAGGCGGTAGGTCTCGCCGGCCTCCGCCATCTCGCGCAGCTCCTCGGGCAGGTCGCCGCGGGCCGCGAGCAGGTCGGGCAGCAGCTCGCGTTCGAGGGTCAGCGCCCGGAAGGCGAGCCGGGACGTGACGCTGTGGTCCGGTCGGTGCACGACGGTGACCTCGTCGCCGGCGCGCACGGTGCCCGGTGTGACCACCATGAGGTAGGCGCCGGACCTGGCCGTCACCGAGAACGTCCGCAGCCAGCCCTGCTCGGCCATCTGGTCACGGAACGTGCCGCACGGGATCCGCGGTCCGGTCACCTGGAGGACGGCGTCGCCGATCTGCCAGCGTTCCCCGATGACCGCGTCGCTGACTACCAGGCCGCGGGTCGTGAGGTTCTCGCCGAACGTGCCGTTGCGCAGCTCCCGGCCGAGCCGCTGCTCCCAGTCGTCGAGCTCCTCGCGCGCGTAGGCATACACCGCTTGCTCGTCGCCGCCGTGGTGACCGTGGTCCCCGATCTCGTCGCCGACGAGGCCGCTGCCCAGCCCGGTGAGCTTCCCGCCGGGCGCGCGGACCTCGACGGCATCGGCCGTGGGGCGCTTGTCGATGCCGGTGAGGCGGTGGCGCCGCCCGCCCGCCTGGGGCCGGAGCCGGCCGAGGTTGACCGAGAGGAGGACCGCCACGACGGGTTGGTCAGCCGACCCGGTCGACGACGGAGGTGACGAGCGCGGCCAGAGCCGCCTTGGCCTCCGACTCCGGCAGGGGGGCCAGCAGCGCCACCGCCTCGGCGCCGACGCCCCGGGTGGTCTCGCGGGCCTGCTCGAGGGCCGGGTTGGCCCGCAGCAGGCCGAGTGCCTCGGCGTGCCGGTCGTCGTCGCGCAGGTCGCCGGCCAGCAGCTCGCGCAGCCGTGCGTCCGCCGGGTCGGCGCCGCGACGCGCGTAGAGCACCGCCAGGGTGTCGACGCCCTCGCGCAGGTCGGTGCCGGGCGTCTTGCCGGTCTCGGTGGCGTCGGAGGAGATGTCGATGAGGTCGTCGGCCAGCTGGAACGCCACCCCGAGCTTCTCGCCGTAGGCGGCCATCAGCTCGACGACGTCGTCGGGGCTGCCGCCGAACATCGCGCCGTAGCGTGCCGCGGTCGAGATCAGCGAACCGGTCTTGTCGTGGAGCACGCCGAGGTAGTAGACGACCGGGTCCTGGCCCGGCGGGCAGGGGCGGTCGTCCCGGATCTGCCCGGCGCAGAGCCGCACGAACGCCCGCGCCTGGATGAGGACCGCCTCGGCCCCCAGCCCCGCGACCAGCTCGGACGCCTTCCCGAAGAGGAGGTCGCCGACGAGGATCGCCGTCGAGTTGTCGTACTTCGCGTTGGCGCTGGGTACCCCGCGGCGCACCTCGGCCTCGTCCATGACGTCGTCGTGGTAGAGCGACGCGAGGTGGGTCAGCTCCACCCCGGCCCCTGCCGCCACAACCTCGTCAGAGACTCCCGTGCCGAGCTCCGACGCGAGCAGCGTGAGCAGCGGCCGGAACCGCTTCCCACCCGCCTCGGCGAGGTGGGCCGAGGCCTGGGCGACGAGCGGGTCCTCGTGGTCGACCGTCGCCAGGATGAGGTCGTCCACGCGGGTCAGCCCGTCCTGGACCCGCGCCGCCAGGTCGGGCGCGAGGCCCGGGATGGCGAGAACGGGTGGTGAGGCCTTCATCCAGCCAGTATCTCAGGCGGTGAGGTCATCTCAGGAACTGGGATGCGTTATCCGCGAGAAGCAGCAGTGACGACGGAGCGACGCCGAGCACGAGGGTGAGCAGGGCTCCGGCACCGATGGCGAGCTGCGTCAGCGCCGACGGCGTGACCACCCCGACCGTGTCGCCCTGGGGGTCGTTGAAGTACATGAGCACGATCACCCGGACGTAGACGAAGACGGTGATCGCGCTGCACAGCAGGCCGACGATGACCATGACCGTGCCTGCTCCGCCGCTGCGCAGCGCCGGTTCGAACACCGCGAACTTCGCGGTGAACCCCGAGGTCAACGGTATGCCGGCGAAGGCCAGCAGGAGGAAGGCGAAGATCGCCGCGGTGAGGGGGTGTCGACGGCCGAGACCCGCCCACTGGGTGAGTCGGGTCGCCTCGGACTGGTTCCCCTGGTCGCGGACCAGGCCGACGATGCCGAACGCCGCGATGGTCATCAGGCCGTAGCAGACCAGGTAGAACATCACGCCGCTGACGCCGCCCCGGTCGAAGGCCAGGACTCCCACCAGGATGAACCCGGCGTGGGCGATCGACGAGTACGCGAGCATCCGCTTGATGTCGGTCTGGGTCACCGAGAGCACCGAGCCGACGATCATCGTGAGGATCGCGACGACGGTGACGGCCGGAGCCCAGTCCCACCGGTCGCCGGCGATGCCGACGTAGACCACGCGCAGGATCGCACCGAACGCCGCGAGCTTCGTCGCGGCCGCCATCCACCCGGTGACCGGGGTGGGTGCGCCCTCGTAGGCGTCCGGCACCCACGCGTGGAACGGCACGGCGCCGATCTTGAACAGCAGGCCGACCGCCACTAGCAGGACACCCGGCACCAGGAGGCCGTTCATCATCGACTGGCCGTTGGTGATCGCGTCGGCGATGTCGCTCAGGTAGACCGAGCCGGAGTAGCCGAACAGCAGCGCCGTGCCGAAGAGGAAGAACGCCGAGGAGAACGACCCGAGCAGGAAGTACTTGAGCGACGCCTCCTGCGAGAGCAGCCGGCGTCGCCGGGCCAGTCCGACGAGGATGTAGAGCGGCAGCGAGAGGACCTCGAGCGCGACGAACATCGTGATGAGGTCACCGGCCGCGAGGAAGAGCATCATGCCGCCGATGGAGAACAGGGCGAGCGGGAACACCTCGGAGGTGGCCAGGCCGGCCCGCACGGCGAGCGCCTCCTGGCCCGAGCCCGGGGTTGCGGCCCCCATCGGCGTGAACGCGTCGGAGCCGACGCCGCCGAGACGCTCGGCCATCGTGAGGACGCCCATGAACGACAGGACGAGGACCGCGCCCTGGAGGAACAGTGCCGGGCCGTCGATGACGACCGATCCCTTGACGCCGGTGCCGGACGCGAGCCCGGCCGTGGACGTCTGGTTGTTCACGGCGACGAGCACCACGGCGAGGAAGGCGCCGATCAGCCCGATGAGGGTGATGGCGACCTGGACCGCATACCGGGTCTCCTTGGGGACGAAGGCCTCGACGAGCACCCCGATGAGGGCGAACCCGAACACGATGAGGAGCGGCAGGAGCGCGCCGTAGTTGAGCGTCGCCGCGACGAACTGCGCGGGCAGCTCGGGGAGAGCAATGGCGCTCACTTCGCGCCCCCTTCCGCGTTGACGGGGACGATGGGCGCCGGGTCGACGACTCCCATGTAGCCGAGCGTGGTCGACACCGCCGGGTTGATCATGTCGAGGGCCGGCTTCGGGTAGAAGCCGAGGACGAGGAACAGGGCGATGAGCGGGGCCACCACCCACTTCTCCCGGCTGCCCAGGTCACGGGTTCCCGCAGCGCTCTTGGGGACCGGTCCGGTCGCCATCCGCTTGTACAGCAGCAGGATGTAGAGGGCGGCGAGGATGATGCCGAGGGTCGCGATGACCGCCGGTATCGGGTATCGCTGGAACGTCCCGACCAGGGTGAGGAACTCCGCGACGAACGCGCCGAGCCCGGGCAGGGCCAAGCCGGACAGACCGGCCACGAGGAACGACCCCGCGAGGACCGGTGTGACCCGTTGCCAGCCACCGAAGTCGGAGATCCGTTTGCTGCCACGGCGACTGACCATCATCGCGGCGATGAGGAACAGCGCCGCCGTGGTGAACCCGTGGTTGACCATGTAGAGCGTCGAGCCCGCGAAGCCGGTCGAGGTCATCGCGAAGATGCCGAGGACGATGAAGCCGAAGTGGCTGATCGAGGTGTACGCGATCAGGCGCATGACGTCGGTCTGACCGATGGCCAGCAGCGCGCCGTACAGCACCGAGATCACCGCGAGGGCGATGACCACGGGCGTGGCCCACTGGGAGGCCTCGGGGAACAGCTGCAGACAGAACCGGATCATCCCGTAGGTGCCGACCTTGTCGAGCACGCCGACGAGCAGCGTGGCCGTGGCCGGTGTGGCCTCGGTGGCGGCGTCCGGCAGCCAGGTGTGCACCGGCACCATTGGCGCCTTCACGGCGAACGCGATGAAGAAGCCCAGGAACAGCAGCCGGCCGGTCGTCGGGTCGAGGCTCAGCCCGGTCAGGTTCTCCACGAGGAAGCCGTCGGAACCGCCGGGGCCCTGGGTGTAGAGGCCGATGACCGACGCCAGCATGATGAGGCCGCCGACGAGCGAGAAGACGAGGAACTTCACCGCGGCGTACTGCCGGCGCGGGCCGCCGTACTGCCCGATGAGGAAGTACACCGGGATCAGCATCGCCTCGAAGAAGACGTAGAAGAGGAACACGTCGGTCGCCGCGAACACGCCGACCATGAACGTCTCGAGGACGAGCATGAGGGCGAAGTAGCTCTTCTCCCGCGGGTCCGGTCCCTCGCCGCTGGCGGGCAGGTCACGCCATGCGGCGAGCAGGCAGATCGGCGTGAGGATGAGCGACATGAGGATCAGCGCGAGTGCGATCCCGTCCACGCCGAGCGCGTAGCTGACCCCGAACTGCGGGATCCACTGGTGCTGCTCCTCGAGCCGGAACTGACCGGTGGAGTCCGAACCGGCGAAGGCCACGGTCGCGAGGATGCCGGCGACCAGGGTGAGCAGCGAGAACCCGAGGGCAACCTGCTTGGCGCGAGCGGCCACCCCGGACGGGAGCAGCCAGACGACGATGGCGCCGACGAGCGGGATGGCGCCGACGATGGTCAGCCAGGGCACGTTCGTCATCACTGCATCACCCACACGGCGCCGAGGATGACGACGACTCCGACGAGCATCGTCAGGGCGTAGGAGCGGGCATACCCGTTCTGCAGCTTTCGCCAGCGTCCGGATGTCCCGCCGATGAGCCGTGCGATTCCGGTCGCGGCGCCGTCGACGCCGGCGCTGTCGGCGAAGACGAGCGCGCGGGTGAGGTGGATGCCGGGCCGCATGAACAGGCCCTCGTTGACGGCATCCTGATAGAGGTCCTTGCGCGCGGCCTGCGTGACCAGGCTGCCGGCCGGTGCCGTCTTCGGGACCTCGTCGCGCACGTAGAGCACCCAGGCCAGGGCCGCGCCGGCAGCGACCAGGAGCAGGGTCACGACGGTGATGACCGTCGGCGCCATGACCGGGTGCTCCTCCGGTGCCTCGTCGATGCCGAAGACGGGGTTGAGCCAGTTCGCGATGAAGTTCGTCGGGCCGAGGATGAGGCCGAGGAAGGCCGAGCCGACGGCGAGCACCATCATCGGGATGGTCATCGTGAGTGGAGACTCGTGCGGGTGCACGTCGTCGGTCCAGCGCTTCTTCCCCAGGAAGGTCATGAAGAAGAGGCGAGACATGTAGAACGCGGTGATCGCGGCGCCGATGAGCGCGGCCCCGCCGAACACCCACGGGTGCCAGCCCTCGCCGGTGAACGCCGACTCGATGATCTTGTCCTTGCTCCAGAACCCGTCCAGGAACGGGAAGCCGATGATGGCGAGGTAGCCGAGGCCGAAGGTGATCGCCGTGATCCGGATGACCGACCAGAGGGCACCGAACCGTCGCATGTCGACCTGGTCGTTCATGGCGTGCATGACCGAGCCGGCCCCGAGGAACATCCCGGCCTTGAAGAAGCCGTGGGTGAGCAGGTGGAAGATCGCGAAGGCGTAGCCGACCGGGCCGAGCCCGGCGGCCAGCATCATGTAGCCGATCTGGCTCATCGTCGACGCCGCCAAGGCCTTCTTCATGTCGTCCTTGGCGCAGCCGACGATCGCCCCGAACAGCAGGGTGATGGCACCGACGATCGCGACGGCGACCTGGGCGGTCGGCGCGGCGTTGTAGATGACGTTGCTGCGGACGACGAGGTAGACGCCGGCGGTGACCATGGTCGCCGCGTGGATCAGCGCCGAGACGGGTGTCGGGCCGGCCATCGCGTCGCCGAGCCAGCTCTGGAGGGGGAACTGCGCGGACTTGCCGCAGGCACCGAGCAGGAGGAACAGACCGAGGGCGGTGACCGCACCCTGGCTGGCCTGGCCGACGCCCGCGTTGACGGACGCGAAGTCGACCTTCCCGAACTGCCAGAACATGATCATGATCGCGACGGAGAGCCCGACGTCACCGACGCGGTTGGCCACGAACGCCTTGTTGGCCGCGGACGCGAACGCCGGGTTGTAGTTCCAGAACCCGATGAGCAGGTACGAGGCCAGACCCACGCCCTCCCACCCGACGTAGAGAAAGAGGTACGAGTCGGCGAGGACGAGCACCAGCATGGCCGCGACGAAGAGGTTCATATAGGCGAAGAAGCGTCGCTTGTCGGGGTCATGGGCCATGTACCCCAACGAGTACACGTGGATCAGCGACCCGACGAAGGTGATGAGCATGACGAAGGTCATCGACAACGGGTCGATGAGCAGGCCCGCCGACAGCTGGAACTGCCCCGCCGGCAGCCAGTCGTAGAGCTGCAGGTCCATCGCCCGGTCGGCGGTGTCGCGGCCGACCATCGCGACGATGATGACGACGCCGAGGAGGAAGGACGCCCAGGAGAGGCAGACGGCGAGGATGGGGCCGAACCGGTCGGTGCGCTTGCCACCGACGAGCAGGAGCAGAGCACCGAACGCAGGGAAGACGATGAGCAGCCAGGCGTATGCCGTGACGCCGGTCGCGGCGGCAGCCGCTCCTTCAGCGGTGGCGAGGGTCAGCACAGGTGGCTCCTCTTAGAGCTTCAGGAGGTTGGCGTTGTCGACCGAGGCCGACCGGCGGGATCGGAAGATGGCCATGATGATGGCCAGGCCCACGACGACCTCGGCGGCCGCGACGACCATGACGAACAGGGCGATGACCTGGCCGTCGAGGCTGCCGTAGACGCGGGCGAACGTCACAAAGGCGAGGTTCGTCGCGTTGAGCATCAGCTCCACGCCCATGAACACGATGATCGCGTTGCGCCGCAACAGGACCGCAGCCGTGCCGATCGCGAAGAGGATCGTCGAGAGGTAGATGTAGTGGACGAGGTTCATCGCTGCGACCCCTCCTCGATCTCGTTCTCGATGGCCTGCTCGGCGGCGTGGTAGGTGTCCGGTGTCCCGATCTGGTCACGAGACTGCAGGACCCGCGACACCGACAGCGGGGTCGGTGTGCCGTCCGGGAGCAGGGCCGGGGTGTCGACGGCGTTGTGCCGCGCATACACACCGGGGACCGGCAGACCCGAGACGAACTCGTTCTCGCGGATCCGGCGCTGCGACCAGTCCTTCTGCGAGCGCTTCTCCCCGATCCGCTGCCGGTGAGCGAGGACCATCGCCCCGACGGCCGCGGTGATGAGCAGCGCGGAGGTCAGCTCGAAGATCCAGACGTACTTGCCGAAGATCAGCTCGGCGACCCCGCTGACGTTGCCCGGGTCCTCGTTGACGGCGTCGAGGAACTTGGGCTCGGGCAGCGTGATCGAGCCCAGCGCGAAGAACATGACCAGCGCGAGGCCGAGGCACAGCACGATCGCCGCGGCCTTCTGCCCGCGGATCGTCTCGATGAGCGAGTCGGACGAGTCGACCCCGACGAGCATGAGGACGAAGAGGAAGAACATCATCACGGCGCCCGTGTAGACGAACACCTGCGCGATGCCGAGGAAGTCGGCCTGCTGGACGATGTAGAGCACGCCGAGGTTGACCATGACGAACGCGACGCTGAGGGCGGCGTGCACGGCCTTGCGGGCGAACAGCAGGCCGAGCGCGGCGATCACCATGAGCGGCCCGAGGATCCAGAAGATGACCGCTTCGCCGGTCGAGGTCATCGCGACTCTCCGATCCACGCGGACGGCGCGCTCACGGCGCCGGTCTGGACGACGCCGCCGGCGTCCTCGGTCGGCGAGGCCCCACGGGTGCCGGTGTTGCCCAGCCCGACGGCGTCCTCGCTGACGTCACCGGCGGTGCCGGTGAGCTCCTCGTTCTGACGTTTGTGCGAGCGGCTCCACTCCTCCTGCTCGTCCGTCGCCCGGGTGACCTTGCCCTGGTAGTAGTCGCGTTCCTCCATGCCCGCGACCATCGGGTGCGGCGCCGGGAGCATGCCCTCCTGGATCGGGGCGAGAAGCTGCTCCTTGGTGAAGATGAGGTCGGCGCGGTTGTTGTCGGCCAGCTCGTAGAAGTTGGTCATCGTCAGGGCCCGGGTGGGACAGGCCTCGATGCAGAGGCCGCAGAAGATGCAGCGCAGGTAGTTGATCTGGTAGACGCGGCCGTAGCGCTCGCCGGGCGAGAAGCGGCCGGTGCCGCCCTCGCTGTCGTCGTTGGAGGCGCCCTCGACGAGGATCGCGTCGGCGGGACACGCCCATGCGCAGAGCTCGCAGCCGACGCACTTCTCCAGGCCGTCCGGGTGCCGGTTCAGCTGGTGACGACCGTGGAACCGGGCCTCGGTGGGGCGCTTCTCCTCGGGGTACTCCTCGGTGAGGACCTTGCGGAACATCGTCCCGAAGGTGACGCCGAACCCGGCGACGGGTGCGAAGAGGCTCTGGACGAAACCGGGCTCGTCCTCGGAGCGACGCTCGGTCGGGGTCGGGCGAGCCGGGGCACGCGGTGGGACCCGCTTCGCCGGGGTGGGCGAGCCGGTCCCGGTGGTGGAGGGACCGCCCTCGGAGCGAGGCTGAGCGCCTTGGGGCTGCGAGAAGTCGCGCCCCTTCGTGTCGTCAGCCACGGGGTTCCTCCTCGGTATGCGGGTCGGCACCTGACGTACCGCCGGTGCGGGCACCGACCGCGACGGGTCGTCGCTCCGGCTCCTTGAGCGTCTGCCCGGGTAGCGGCGGGACAGGGTATCCACCCGCGAACGGGTCGACGACATTCGGTGGACCGGTGGCCGCCTCCGTTTCTTCCTTGTCGGCGCGGCGCGTGTCGTAGAGCCAGGAGCCGCCGAGCGCCAGGATCGCGATGACCGCGATCGCCACGAGGATGGGGACCGGGAAGTTGCGGCCGGCGATGGTCACGATGCTGTCGCCGAACCAGCCGTTCTGGGCACCACGGATGAAGGCCACAAGGACGACCCAGAGCAGAGTCACGGGGATCAGGAACTTCCACCCGAAGCGCATGAACTGGTCGTACCGCGTGCGGGGCAGCGAGCCGCGGAGCCACACGAAGACGAACATGAAGGCCCACATCTTGGCCGTGAACCACAGCACGCCCCACCAGCCGCCGCTGAACATGTTGTCGTTGATGAGCGAGACGAGCGGCGGGGCCTGCCAGCCGCCGAGGAACATCGTGGTCGCCAGCGCCGAGACGGTGAACATGTTGATGTACTCCGCCAGGAAGAACATCGCGAAGCGCATCGAGCCGTACTCGGTGTGGAACCCGCCGGTCAGCTCGCCCTCGCCCTCGGCGAGGTCGAAGGGCAGCCGGTTGGTCTCGCCGACCATCGTCACGACGTAGACGGCGAACGAGAACAGGCCGGGCGCGATGTACCAGAGCGACGCCTGTCCCGCCACGATCTGCGAGGTCGACATCGAGCCGCTGTAGATGAACACGGCGACCAGGGCGAGCCCCATGGCGATCTCGTAGGAGATCACCTGTGCCGTCGACCGCAGCCCGCCGAGCAGCGGGTACGTGGAGCCGGACGACCAGCCGGCGAGGATGATGCCGTAGACGCCGACGGAGGCGACCGCGAGGACGAGCAGCACAGCGACGGGGAAGTCGGCCAGCTGCAGCGGGGTCAGGTGGCCGAACATCGAGGCCCGGTCGCCCAACGGGATGATCGCGAAGGAGACGAAAGCCATCGTCGCGGCGATCAGCGGAGCGAGGGTGAAGATCAGCCGGTCGGCCGCCGCCGGGGTGACGTCCTCCTTGAGCATGGACTTCATGCCGTCGGCCAGGGTCTGCAGCAGACCGAACGGCCCCGTACGGTTGGGGCCGGGACGCTGCTGCATCCGACCGATGACGCGCCGCTCGAACCAGATCACCAGGAGCGTGCTGATCAGCAGGTAGACGAAGATCAGCACGGCCTTGATCAGGGACAGCCACCAGGGCGTGTCGGAGAAGTCGGCCTTGGGGTTGTCCAGCGCAGGGACGGCCAGGTCGGGCAGGACGGTCAAGAGCGTCGTCATTGCGGCAGTCCTTCGTCGAATCCGCCACCGGATGGGACGGTGCCGGCGATGGAAGCCCGGTTCGACGCCGAGGTGGCCGCCGACGGGGAGGTGGTCACAGCCCGTGTCTCGCCAGTCGGCTCGGCGCTGCGGGCCACGTCGACCGGCGCACCGGCCCCGTCGCGCAGCTCGGTGCGGACGGCACAGCCGACCGAGTTCGTCGGTAGCCAGACCACGCCGTCGACCATCCGCTCGGTCACGAGGACCGGCACGGTGACGGCACCGTGGGCACTCGACACCGTCACCTCGTCGCCGTCGACGACGCCGAGGCGCTCGGCGTCGGTCGCGGACAGACGAGCCACGGCCCGTGGCGCGGTGCCTGCGAGGAACGGCTCGCCGTCCTGCAGGCGTCCCGCGTCGAGCAGGGTCGGCCAGGTCGCGAGGACGAACCGGCCGCGGGCGTCCGGCGTCCGCGCGTCCGGGGATGCTGCGGCCCCGTCGCCCACCCCGCGGTCGCCGGTCCACGGACCGAGTGCCGTGAACTGTTCGTGGACCTGCTCCTGGGTCCGGGTCTCGAGGAAGTACCCGAGCTCGGCGGCCAGCATGTCGAGCACCCGGTGGTCGCTCATCGCGTTGCTGTCCAAGGCGTCCTGGAACGGCCGGACCCGGCCCTCCCAGTTGACGAACGCGCCGACCTTCTCGGCCTGTGGCGCCACGGGAAGGACGACGTCGGCCACCGCGGTCACCGCGGAGTCACGGATCTCCAGCGAGACGACGAAGGTCTTGGCCAGGGCCTCCTCGACGCCGGGGTGGCTGAGGTCGGCCGGGTCGACACCGCCGATGACGAGGGCGTCGATCTCGCCGGAGCAGGCCGCCTCGATGATGCCGTCAGTGTCACGGGCCACGGTGTCGGGCAGCCCGACGACGTCCCAGACCTCGGCGACCTCGGTGCGGGCCTGGGCACTCCCCGCCGGACGGCCGCCCGGCAGCAGCGCGCCGAGCGCCCCGGCTTCGAGGGCACCGCGCTCGCCGGCCCGCCTCGGGATCCACGCCAGCTTGGCGCCGGCGCTCTCGGCGAGGGCGGCGACCGCCGTCAGGGCGCCGGGTACCGTCGCGAGTCGTTCACCGACGAGGACGACTCCGCCGTCCTGGAGCGCCTCCAACGCTGAGCGGCCGGCCTTGGAGCCGCCGAGGTCGCGTAGCACCATGGTCTCGCTGCCGGGACGGGTCGGCAGCAGCCGCGCCGCCAGCTTGTCGAGGCCGCGCGACGCGTAGGGCGCGACCGCAAACACCTGCGTCCGGTGGCGTCGCACGCCCTTGCGGAGCCGCAGGAAGACGATCGGCGACTCGTCCTCCGGCTCGAACCCGACGAGGAGGACGGCCTTGGCGTCCTCGAGGTCGGCGTAGGTCACCGCGCCGCCGTCCGGACCGGTGGCCACGACGTGCCGGGCGAGGAAATCGGCCTCCTCCACCGAGTGCGGCCGGGCCCGGAAATCGATGTCGTTGGTGTGCAGGGCGATTCGGGCGAACTTTCCGTATGCGTAGGCGTCCTCCACCGAGACCCGGCCGCCGACGAGCACCCCGGCTCCCTTCGCTTTGCGAAGGCCTTCAGCCGCCTTCGCAAGCGCCTCCGGCCAGCCCGCCGCGCGCAGCTCGCCGTCGCCGTCACGGACCAACGGGACCTCGAGGCGGTCGGACAGCGTGGCGTACTGGAAGGCCCAGCGACCCTTGTCGCAGTTCCACTCCTCGTTGACGTCCGGGTCGTTCGTCGCCATTCGGCGCAGGACCACACCACGTCGGTGGTCGGTGCGGATCGAACAGCCCGAGGCGCAGTGCTCACAGACGCTCGGGGTCGACAGCAGGTCGAACGGCCGCGACCGGAACCGGTACGCGGCGCCGGTCAGCGCTCCGACCGGGCAGATCTGCACGGTGTTGCCGGAGAAGTACGACTCGAACGGCTGGTCCTCGTAGATGCCGACCTGCTGCAGTGCGCCGCGCTCGACGAGCGCGATGAACGGATCGCCGGCGATCTGGTCGGAGAAGCGCGTGCAGCGCGCGCAGAGCACACACCGCTCCCGGTCGAGCAGCACCTGGCTGGAGATGTTGATCGGCTTGGGGTAGGTCCGCTTGACGTCCTCGAACCGCGACGTGCCGCGGCCGTTGCTCATGGCCTGGTTCTGCAGCGGGCACTCGCCGCCCTTGTCGCAGACCGGGCAGTCGAGGGGGTGGTTGATGAGCAGCAGCTCCATGACGCCCTGCTGCGCCTTGTCGGCGACGGCCGACGTCAGCTGGGTGTTGACCTGCATGCCCTCGGTCACGGTGATGGTGCACGATGCCTGCGGCTTCGGCATCGGACGCATCGAACCGTCCGGCCCCGGCGTGGCGACGTCGACGAGGCACTGACGACAGGCGCCGACCGGCTCGAGGAGCGGATGGTCGCAGAACCGGGGGATCTGGATCCCGATCTCCTCGGCAGCCCGGATGATCAGGGTGCCCTTGGGTACCCAGGTCTCGATGCCGTCGATGGTCAGCGTGATGTCGTCCGGGCCCTTGGGGCGCCGGGCGTCGCCGCCGGTGCTGACGGCGTTGCCGCCCGCACTGGGGCTCGTGATGGTCGGATCGATCGTGGTGGTCATGCCGACGCCGGCTCCTTCACCTCGGTCGAGCCACTGGTCGTCCCAGTGGCGAACAGCGTCGAGGCGTCACGGTCGAAGGGGCACCGACCGAGCCGCAGGTGCTCGAGGTACTCGTCCCTGAAGTACTGGACGCTGCTCGTGATCGGCGAGGTGGCCCCGTCGCCGAGGGCGCAGAAGGACCGGCCGAGGATGTTGTCGCAGATGTCGACGAGCTTCTCGATGTCCTCCTCGTCGCCCTGCCCGTGCTCGAGGCGTTCGAGGATCTGGGCCAGCCACCAGGTGCCCTCACGGCACGGGGTGCACTTGCCGCAGGACTCGTGCTTGTAGAAGTCGGTCCAGCGCTCGGTCGCGCGCACCACGCAGGTGGTGTCGTCGAAGATCTGCAGGGCGCGGGTGCCGAGCATCGACCCCGCCGCGGCCACCGACTCGAAGTCGAGCGGTACGTCGAGGTGGGCGTCGGTGAACAACGGCGTCGAGGAGCCCCCCGGAGTCCAGAACTTCAGCTTGTGCTGCGGGTCGCGCATCCCGCCGGCCATCTCGAGCAGCTCGCGCAGGGTGATCCCCAGCGGGGCCTCGAACTGGCCCGGACGGCGGACGTGTCCGGACAGGCTGAAGATCCCGAACCCGGTCGACTTGTCGCTGCCCATGCCCTTGAACCAGTCCGCACCGTGCAACAGGATCGGCGGGATCGAGGCGATGCTCTCGACGTTGTTGACGACCGTCGGACGCGCGTAGAGCCCGGCCACGGCCGGGAACGGCGGCTTCAGGCGGGGCTGGCCGCGACGGCCTTCGAGCGAGTCGAGGAGGGCGGTCTCCTCACCGCAGATGTATGCGCCGGCGCCGGCGTGCACCGTGACCTCGAGGTCGAACCCGGTGCCCAGGATGTTCTTGCCGAGGTAGCCCGCCGCATACGCCTCCTCGACCGCGCGGAGCAGCCGCCGGTAGACGTGGACGACCTCGCCGCGCAGGTAGATGAACGCGTGGTTGCAGCCGATGGCGAACGAGGTGATGGCCACGCCCTCGATGAGGAAGTGCGGCGCGGCCATCATCAGCGGGATGTCCTTGCAGGTGCCCGGCTCGGACTCGTCGGCGTTGACGACGAGGTAGCGGGGGCCGCCGTCCGGCGGCGGCAGGAACGACCACTTGAGCCCGGTGGGGAACCCGGCCCCACCCCGGCCCCGCAGACCCGAGTCCTTGGCCATGTCGACGAGCTCGGCCTGAGTCATGCCGACGGCGCGCTTGAGCGCCTGGTAGCCCTCGTTGTCCTCGTAGGTGGCCATCGTCCAGGACTCTGGGTGGTCCCAGAACTTGGTGAGGATCGGGGTCAGCTGGACGCTCACGCGGTCCCACCCTTCGTTGCGGTGCCGTCGTCGCCGTTGCTCGCGGGTGTGGCAGCGGTGGCGTCGGCCGGATGTTTGTCGGGTGCGTTGGCCGTGCTGTCAGCGGACGACTGCCGACCAGGCGCCAGGCCGGGGCCGTTGTCGTCGGCGTCCGGGGCGATCTCACCGTCGGTTCGTCCCTGCTCGCCCGGTGCGGTCCAGCCGCGCCGGTGGGCCAGCCGCAGGCCGATCAGGGAGGCTTCCCCCGCACCCACGCCCTCGCCGGCGCGCCCGTCGTCGAACCCCGCCAGGACCCGCGAGACCTCCTTGAAGGTCGCCACGGTGTCGGCGCCCCGGGTCGGCTTCACCGAATTCCCGGCGCGCAGGTCGTCGACGAGCTGCTTGGTCGACCCGATGGTCTGGTTGTCGAAGAACTCCCAGTTGGCCATGACGACCGGGGCGTAGTCGCAGGCCGCGTTGCACTCGACGCGCTCGAGGGTGATCTTCCCGTCCGACGTCGTCTCGTCGTGCCCGACACCCAGGTGGTCGCTGACGGCGTCCCAGATCGCGTCGCCGCCCATGATCGCGCACAGCGTGTTGGTGCACACGCCGACGGTGTACTCGCCGTTGGGGTGCCGCTTGTACTGCGTGTAGAACGTCGCGACGCCACTGACCTCGGCCGTCTCGAGGTCGAGCTTCTCCGCGCAGAAGGCGATCCCGCGGCCCGAGACGAAGCCGTCGACGCTCTGGACGAGGTGCAGCAGCGGCAGCAGGGCGGACTGCGCCTGCGGGTAGCGCGCGATGACGGCGTCGGCGTCGGTGTGCAGCTGGGAGAGAACGTCGTCGGGGTAGGGCGTCTTGCTCTCCTGGCTCACCGTGAAGTGGCCGGAGGCGTGCGCGCCAGCGGTCGCGAAGTCGCCGGACATCAGCGGTCGACACCTCCCATGACGGGGTCGATCGAGGCCACGGCGACGATGACGTCGGCGACCTGGCCGCCCTCGCACATCGCCGCCACGGCTTGCAGGTTGTTGAACGACGGGTCCCGGAAGTGTGCCCGGTAGGGCCGAGTGCCGCCGTCGGACACGACGTGGCAGCCGAGCTCGCCCTTGGCGCTCTCCACCGCGATGTAGGCCTGGCCCGGCGGGACCCGGAAACCCTCGGTGACCAGCTTGAAGTGGTGGATCAGGCCCTCCATCGACTCGCCCATGATCTCGCGGATGTGGTCGAGGCTGTTGCCCATGCCGTCGCCGCTGATGGCCAGCTGAGCCGGCCACGCGATCTTCTTGTCGGCCACCATGACCGGGGAGCCCGGCTCGTCGGCCTGGAGGCGGTCGGTGGCCTGTTCGATGATCCGCAGCGACTGGTACATCTCGTCGATCCGCACCCGGATGCGCCCGTAGGCGTCGCAGGTGTCGCGAGTGGGGACGTCGAAGTCGTAGTTCTCATAGCCGCAGTAGGGCTGGGCCTTGCGCAGGTCGTGGGGGAGCCCGGCCGACCGGAGCACCGGGCCGGTCATCCCCAGGGCCATGCAGCCGGTGAGGTCGAGATAGCCGACACCCACGGTGCGGCCCTTGAGGATCGGGTTCTCGTTGAGGAGCGCCTCGAGCTCCTTCAGACCGCGGTGTACCTGGGGGACCATGTCGCGGATGTCGTTGTAGACGCCGCGAGGCAGGTCCTGCGCCACGCCACCGGGTCGGATGTAGGCGTTGTTCATCCGCAGGCCGGTGATCATCTCGATGATCCGCAGCACCCGCTCGCGCTCGCGGAACCCGACGGTCATCACCGTCGTGGCGCCCATCTCCATGCCGCCGGTGCCGAGCGCGACGAGGTGGGAGCTGATCCGGGTCAGCTCCATCATGAGGACGCGGATGGTGGAGGCGCGCTCTGGGATCTGGTCGGTGATGTCGAGCAGCTTCTCGACGGCGAGGCAGTAGGCCGCCTCCTGCATCATCGGCGTGAGGTAGTCCATCCGGGTGCAGAACGTCACGCCCTGCGTCCAGTTGCGGAACTCCATGTTCTTCTCGATGCCGGTGTGCAGGTAGCCGATGCCCGCGCGGGTCTCCGTCACCGTCTCGCCGTCGAGCTCGAGGATGAGGCGGAGCACGCCGTGCGTCGACGGGTGCTGCGGCCCCATGTTGACGACGATGCGCTCCTCGTGGAGGGACGTCGCCTCGTCGATGAGGTCGTCCCAGTCACCGCCGGAGGTGTTGAGGACGAAGGCCCCCTCGGCGGCCGACTCGTCGGCTCCGGACGTCGCGTACGGGTCGCTGGCGCGCTGGGTTGTGCTCATCAGTTGTAGCTCCTGCGCTGGTCGGGCGGCGGGATCGTCGCGCCCTTGTACTCGACGGGGATGCCGCCGAGCGGGTAGTCCTTGCGCTGCGGGTGGCCGGGCCAGTCGTCCGGCATGAGGATCCGCGTGAGGGCCGGGTGGCCGTCGAACTGGAGCCCGAACATGTCCCACGTCTCCCGCTCGTGCCAGTCGTTCGCGGGGTAGACCGCAACGATCGACGGGACGTGCGGGTCGGCGTCAGGACACGTGACCTCGATGCGGATCCGGTTGTAGTCGTTGGTGATCGACAGAAAGTGGTAGACGGCGTGCAGCTCGCGGCCGGTCTCGTGCGGGTAGTGGACGCCGGAGACGCCGAGGCACAGCTCGAACCGCAGGTCGGGGTCGTCCCGCAGGGCCCGCGCCACGGCGAGCAGGTGCTCGCGGCGGACGAACACCGTCATCTCGCCACGGTCGATGGTGACCCGCTCGACGGCCTCGTAGTAGGAGGCGGAGCCGCCGACCAGGGCGCGCTCGAGAGCGTCGGCCAGGTCGTCGAAGTAGCCGCCGTAGGGCCGCTGCGACGCGCCGGGCAGCAGGATCGGGCTGCGCAGACCGCCGTAGCCCGTCGTGTCCTGACCGTTCGAGGCCCCGAACATGCCGAACCGCTCACCGATGACGACGGGGTCGGGGTTGGTGCCGGGTGGGGCCGGAAGGTTCGCCGCATACTGTTCGGTCGCCTGCTGGCCGCCCTGCTGTCCCTCCCCCTCGGGGGTCTTGCCTCCCGGAGTCGTCGCGTCGCTCACGCCAGCAGGCCCTTCATCGCGTGCGTCGGGGTGGCGTTCAGGGCCGCGATCTCCGCTGCGCGGGCGGCGTTGTCGCGGTTGACCCCGAGCGGCATCGCCTGGATCTCCTTGTGCAGCGTGATGATCGCGTTGAGGAGCATCTCGGGTCGCGGCGGACAGCCGGGTAGGTAGATGTCGACCGGGATGATGTGGTCGACGCCCTGGACGATCGCGTAGTTGTTGAACATCCCGCCGGAGCTCGCGCAGACGCCCATCGAGATGACCCACTTGGGGTTCGGCATCTGGTCGTAGACCTGACGGACGACCGGCGCCATCTTCTGGCTGACCCGACCCGCGACGATCATCAGGTCGGCCTGCCGCGGCGTCGCCGAGAACCGTTCCATCCCGAACCGCGCGATGTCGTAGTCGGGGGTGCCGACCGCCATCATCTCGATCGCACAGCAGGCCAGGCCGAAGGTCGCGGGCCACATGGAGCTCTTGCGCATGTAGCCGGCCAGACCCTCGACCGTCGACAGCAGGAAGCCTGCCGGCAGCTTCTCTTCGATCCCCATGTCGTATGCCTCGCGTTCGTTACCGGATGCTAGAAGATTTAGCGGCTAGTCCCACTCGAGCCCGCCGCGTTGCCACACGTAGGAGTAGGCGACGAAGACGGTGACGATGAACAGGACCATCTCGACGAGGGCGAACAGGCCGAGCTGGTTGAAGGCCACCGCGAAGGGATAGAGGAAGAGGCTCTCCACGTCGAAGACGATGAAGAGCATCGCCACGAGGTAGTACTTGATCGGGAAGCGACCGCCGCCCTCGGGGCGCGGCGTCGGCTGGATCCCGCACTCGTAGGCCTCCATCTTGGCGCGGTTGTAGCGCTTGGGGCCGACGACGAGGCTCGTGCCCACGGAGAGCAGCGCGAACGCCAGACCGAGAGCGAGGAGGAACAGCAGCGGGACGTAAGAGTTGGTCATGGCGCGTACCCCTTCCGATGGTCACTGCGGTGGCGTCCCGCAGCTCTCACGTAGCAGGTCTTTCCCATCCTAGGGTCGGCCTCGATCAGGCGTCCGGAGCCATCGTGGACAGGGCCTGGATGATCCGGTCGCCGGCGCGCCCACCGTGCTGTTCGGGCAGGTTGGCCATGATCTTGAGCAGGAACCGCATCAGGGTCGTGCGGGGCAGTCCGTACGTGGTGGCGAGCCGCATCACCTCGGGGTTGCCGATGGCTCGGGCGAACCAGCGGCCCAGGGTGTAGTAGCCGCCGAGGGCATCCTTCATGACCGTGGGGTAGGAGGAAAGGACCCGTTCACGCCCGGCGTCGTCCGGTCGCGCGAAGGCCTGCGCCACGACCTCCGCCGCGAGCCGGCCGGACTCCATCGCATACGCGATGCCCTCGCCGTTGAACGGGTTGACCATGCCGCCGGCGTCGCCCACGAGCAGCAGCCCGTCGGCGTAGTGTGGCTGGCGGTTGAAGCCCATCGGGAGGGCGGCGCCGCGGATCGGGCCGACCATCGTGTCGTCGTTGTAGGTCCACTCCTCCGGCATCGTCGCGACCCACCGGCGCATGACGTCCTTGTAGTCGACGTTGCCGAACGCCTTGGAGGTGTTGAGGATCCCGAGGCCGAGGTTGGAGGTGCCGTCGCCGACCCCGAACACCCATCCGTAGCCGGGGAGGAGGACGCGCTCACCGGGGTTCTTCGGGTCGTTCACCCAGAGCTCGAGCCAGGACTCCAGGTAGTCGTCGTTCGTGCGGGGCGACGTGTAGTAGGTGCGCACGGCGACGCCCATGGGTCGGTCGTCACGCTTCTGGCGGCCCATCGAGAGCGAGAGCCGCGAGGAGTTGCCGTCGGCCGCGACGACGAGCGGGGCTCGGTAGGTCAGCACCGGTCCGGCGCTACGGCCGTTCTCGTCCACGGTTCGCGCCGTGACGCCGACGATCCGGCCCGAGCCGTCGACCACCGGTCCGGTGACGTTGGTGGCCTCGAGCAGGCGGGCGCCGTGCTTCACGGCGTGGCGGGCGAGGATGTCGTCGAAGTCCATCCGGGTGCGGACCAGCCCGTAGGGCGGGAACTCGGAGGTCTCGGGCCAGTCGAGAGCGAGCGTCAGCCCGCCACCGATGATCCGCAGCCCCTTGTTGCGGACCCAGCCGTCGTTCTCGGGGTGCGGGATGCCCAAGGTGATGAGCTCGCGGACCGCCCGGGGGGTCAGTCCGTCGCCGCAGACCTTCTCGCGGGGGAACGTCGTCTTCTCCAGGAGCAGGACGTCGAGACCGGCCATCGCCAGGTACGCGGCGGTCGCCGAACCACCCGGTCCGGCCCCCACGACGATGACGTCGGCGGTGGCGGTGACCGACCCGGCGACCGGCTCAGCGGCCGACTGCGCGGCTGCGTCCATGGGGCCCATCATTCCGTCCGTCAGAGTGCTTGTGAAGATGTTCACGAACTCCGCGACACTCTATGCCCGCGTACAGAGACCTGTCTGCTGAGGCATACCTAACCC
The DNA here is from genome assembly GCF_036559105.1 of Lapillicoccus sp. Lineage (GTDB taxonomy): Bacteria > Actinomycetota > Actinomycetes > Actinomycetales > Dermatophilaceae > Lapillicoccus. Next base: position 48,219 of record NZ_DATBTV010000053.1, read on the forward strand.
GGCGGAGGCCTGCCGAAACGCTCTCAGGCGGTCGCGCGGTGCAGCGCGACGATGCCGCCGCTGAGGTTCCGCCAGGCGACGTCATGCCAACCGGAGCCCTGGATGGTCCGGGCGAGGTCGCGCTGCGCGGGCCACGCCTGGATCGACTCGGCGAGGTAGACGTAGGAGTCGGGGTTCGACGAGACGCGGCGGGCGACCCGGGGCAGCGCGGCCATGAGGTAGCGGAGGTAGACCTCGCGGAACGCGCCGTTCACCGGGCGGCTGAACTCGCAGACGACCAGGGTGCCACCGGGTCTGGTGACCCGACGGAACTCGGCGAGGGCAACGGCAGGGTCGGCGACGTTGCGCAGCCCGAACGACATCGTGACGGCGTCGAAGGACGCGTCGGCGAACGGCAGGTGCATCGCGTCGGCCGCCGTGAACGGCATATCGGGACGACGGCGGCGGCCCACCCGCAGCATGCCGAGCGAGAAGTCGGCCGGCACGACGTCGACGCCGGCGTCGGCCAGCGGCTCCGAGCTGGTCCCCGTGCCGGCGGCGATGTCGAGGACGCGGTCCCCGGGCTTGCTGCCGAGCGCCGTGATCGTCGCCTTGCGCCAGAGGCGGTCCTGGCCGAGCGAGAGCACGTCGTTGGTGAGGTCGTAGCGCGCGGCCACGTCGTCGAACATCAGCGCCACGTCGGACGGGTCCTTGTCGAGGCTGGCGCGGTTCACGGCGCCATTGTGTCGCAGCGCCGTCGGGGTCCCGAGTCGCGGGGACCCCCACACGCGGCCGTAGAGTGAACCGCGATGTCCACCCTCCCCGGGACCGCCGCCACGCCGACCCCCCTGCCCAGCGGGTCGCCGTTGGTGGTCCGTACACACGCCATCCCGGACCCGGGAGCGCTGCTGGAGCTGTTGCCGCATACCGAGCCGGCTGAGCTGGTGTCGTGGGTCCGACACGGCGAGGGCCTGGTCGGCTGGGGCCGTGCGGCGACGTTCGAGGTGTCGGGACCGGACCGGTTCGCGCTCGCCGACCAGTGGTGGCGGGACGTGGTGACGCACGCGGTGGTTCGTGACGAGGTGCGCCAACCGGGTTCTGGGCCGGTGGTTTTCGGCTCTCTACCGTTCGCCGACGACTCCACCGAACAGGGACTCATGGTGGTCCCCGAGGTGGTCGTCGGCCGGCGTGCCGACCGCTGGTGGGTCACGACGATCGGCCACGACTCGCACCTCCCGCCGATCCCCTCGCTGGGTCCGTCGGTGCCGGGCGACGCTCCGGCCGACGTGCGCTTCACCGACGGAGCGCTCACGCCGGGCGACTGGAAGCGGGCCGTGAGCAAGGCGGTCGAGCGGATCAGCCGGGGCGAGCTCGACAAGGTGGTGCTGGCCCGCGACCTGCGCGTGCAGGCGGACGCGCCGATCGACCCGAGGTGGCTGCTGCGGCAGCTGGCCGAGAGGTACGACCGCACGTGGACGTTCGCGGTCGGCGGGCTGGTCGGGGCCACTCCCGAGCTGTTGGTCCGCCGCGACCAGGGACTCGTCCTCTCCCGGGTGCTCGCCGGCACCATTCGGCGCAGCGGCGACGACGCGCGAGACCTGGCCCTGGCGGCGTCACTCGCGCGGTCCAGCAAGGACCTCGAGGAGCACGAGTATGCGGTTCGCTCCGTCGCCGAGGCGCTCGCCCCGCACTGCTCCTCGGTGAACGTGCCCGAGACGCCGTTCGTGCTGCACCTCAGCAACGTCATGCACCTGGCGACCGACATCGCGGGGGTCGCGGCCGACCACGCCACGTCACTGGCTCTCGCCGCGTCGCTGCACCCGACCGCGGCGGTCGGTGGGACGCCGGCCGACGTGGCGGTCCCCCTCATCGGCGAGCTCGAGGGCATGGACCGCGGCCGGTACGCCGGGCCGGTGGGATGGATGGACGCGTCCGGCGACGGCGAGTGGGGGATCGCGCTGCGCTGCGGCCGGTTCGACCAGGCCGACCCGAGCGCGATGCGGCTGTTCGCTGGGTGCGGGATCGTCGCCGGTTCGGACCCGGAGGCCGAGGCGGCCGAGGCCGAGGCCAAGTTCCTCCCGATGCGCGACGCCCTGACGGCGACCTGACGGGTTCCCGGAGCGGTCGCGGGAGCTGATCGTGGGAAGAAGCTGACCCCCTGGGGTCGACGTGTTCCCACGATCCCGTCCTCGGAAGGCAAGGTCGCGGCGGGCGGGTCGACACGGTGCCGCCGGGGTCACACCCGGGGCAGGACCTCGGCGGCCAGCAGATCGAGGTGGTCGAGGTCGGCCAGGTCGAGGACCTGGAGGTAGAGGCGCCCGGTGCCGACCGACGCATACCGGCCGATCGTCTCGACGCACTCGGCGGGCGTACCGACGATCCCGCTGGCCCGCAGGTCGTCGACGTCGCGCCCGATGGCCTCGGCCCGACGCCGGACCTCGGCCTCGTCGCGGCCGCAGCAGACAGTGAGCGCCGCCGAGTAGACCAGCGTGTCCGCCGCGCGCCCGACCGTGTCGCAGGCCTCCTGCGCCCGCACGAACTGCGCCCCGACGACGTCGGCCGAGGAGAACCCGACGTTGAACTCCGCCGCATACGTCGCCGCGAGCCTCGGGGTGCGGCGCTTGCCGTGGCCGCCGACGATGATCGGCGGCCCGTCCGGTGCCATCGGCTTGGGCAGTGCCGGCGAGTCGGTGACCGTGTAGTGCTCGCCATCGAACGAGAACCGCTCCCCGACCGGCGTACGCCACAACCCGGTGATAACCGCCAGCTGCTCCTCGAACCGGTCGAAGCGCTCCTTGGTGTCCGGGAAGGGCAGCCCGTATGCGGCGTGCTCCTCCTCGAACCAGCCGGCGCCCAGCCCCAGGTCGACCCGACCGCCGCTCATCGCGTCGACCTGGGCGACGCTGATGGCGAGCGGGCCGGGGTGCCGGAACGTCGCCGACGAGACCAGGGTTCCGAGGCGGATCGTCGACGTCTCACGCGCGAGTCCCGCGAGCGTCACCCACGAGTCGGTCGGTCCGGGCAGGCCGTCACCGCCCATGGCCAGGTAGTGGTCGGAGCGGAAGAACGCCGAGAAGCCGCACTCCTCGGTACGCCGCGCCACGGTCAGGAGCTCGTCATAGCTCGCCCCCTGCTGCGGCTCGGTGAAGATCCGGAGGTCCATCACGCCCCCGTGGTCTGCAGCCACACGGTGGTCTCGGCGGGGAGCTCGAGGGCGTCGACGGCGCGGCTGGCGATCACCACGCGCCCCTCAGGCATCGGCACCGGGTGCTCACCGAAGTTCGTCACCGACACCCACCCGCCGGGCCGCTCGAACGCGACCACGTCGGCGGTCGAGGTGCGCCACGACAGCTCCTCGGCGCCCTGCAGGGAGCGGCGAGCGGCGAGCGCGTCGATGTAGAAGTGCAGCGTCGACGCCGGCTCGTTCAGCTCCCGCTCGACGGCGTAGGCGCCGAACCATTCCGGCTGGGGCAGATGGGAGGCGGTACCGGGGCCGAACCCGAACGACTCACCCGTCTCGGTCCAGGGCAGCGGGACCCGGCAGCCGTCGCGGCCCTTCTCGGCGCCCTCCGTCCGGACAAACGTCGGGTCCTGGAGCACGTCCGCGGGCAGGTCGGTCACCTCGGGCAGGCCCAGCTCCTCGCCCTGGTACACGTAGGTCGAGCCCGGGAGCGCGAGCGCCAGGAGCGTCGCCGCCCGAGCTCGACGCAGGCCGCGCTCGAGGTCCGGCTCCGGGTCGTGACCACCCGCGCGCAGCCAGGCCACGAGGTCGGTGCCGTTCGGCACGGCGTAGCGCGTGACGTGGCGGACCATGTCGTGGTTCGAGAACACCCACGTCGACGACGCGCCCGCCTCGGCCGACAGCGCCAGGTTCTCGGTGATGACCTTGGTGAACGCCGCCGCGTCCCACGGCGTGAGGAGCAGGTCGAAGTTGAACGCCTGCCCGAGACCCTCCGGTCGCGCGAACGCGACCCGACGGTGGGCGGCGACCCAGGCCTCGGCCACGGCCATCCGAGGCGGGTCGTACTCGTCGAACAGGGCGCGCCAGGTCCGGTAGATCTCGTGGACCTCGTCGCGGCCCTCGAACGGGTGCTGTCCGTCCGGGAACCCGGCCTGGATCCGCTCCTGCGTGGGCAGGTCGGCGGCCGCGCCACCGATCACGGACGCGTCCTTGACGAGCAGGTGCGCAACGTCGATCCGGAACCCGTCGACGCCACGGTCCGACCAGAACCGCAGCGTCGTGAGGAAGTCCTCCCGGACCTCGTCCAACGCCCAGTTGAGGTCCGGCTGCTCCGGGGCGAAGAGGTGGAGGTACCAGTCGCCGTCGCCGATCGGCTCCCACGCGGGGCCGCCGAAGAACGACCGCCAGTCGGTCGGCGGCTCCGCCCCGTCGGGACCGGTGCCGCGCCGGATCACGTAGCGGTTCCGCGCGGCGGACCCGGGCGGCGACGCGAGGGCCTCACGGAACCAGGCGTGCCGGTTCGACGTGTGGTTCGGGACGATGTCGACGATGAGCCTGATCCCGGCGCCGTGGAGGACGGAGACCAGCTCGTCGAAGTCGTCGAGGGTGCCCAGCTCCGGCGCCACGGCTCGGTAGTCGTCGACGTCGTAGCCGCCGTCAGCCAGGGCCGACGGGTAGAACGGGCTGAGCCACACGGCGTCCACACCGAGCCGGACCAGGTGGCCGGCGTGGTCGATGATCCCGCGCAGGTCGCCGATGCCGTCGCCGTTCGCGTCGGCGAAGCTGCGCGGGTAGATCTGGTAGACGACCGCCTGCCGCCACCAGTCGCGGTCGGAGGTCACCGATGTCGAGGTCGTCGAGGTCGCCGAGGTCACACCACCCACGCTATCGACGCGTCGGAGCGTGGCCGTGGTCCGGTCCGGGAGGTGGGCGGCAGGCATACTCGGCGTCGTGATGGCGCCGTGAGGTCTTCGGAGCGCGCGGCACACCTACTCGCCGCGCTCGTCTCCGGTGGGGTCCGTGAGGTCGTCCTCGCACCCGGTTCACGCTCCGCCGGCCTGGCCTTGGCGCTGTATGCGGCGGACGCCGCCGGTGACGTTCGGCTCCATGTACGGGTCGACGAGCGGACGGCGGGGTTCCTGGCGCTCGGGCTGGCCGCGGGGTCGCGGACGCCGGTCGCGGTGGTGACGACTTCCGGTACAGCGGTCGGGAACCTGCTGCCGGCGGTGATGGAGGCGTCCCACTCGGGTCGACGCCTCGTCGTCCTCGCCGCCGACCGGCCGGCGGCGATGCGCGGTAGCGGGGCCAACCAGACCACCCGCCAGGACGGCATCTTCGGGGTCTTCGCCCCCTGTTTCGACCTCGGCGTCGACGCGTCGTCGGAGGAGCTCGCCGCGGCGGCGGCGGTCGCGACCCGGCGCCGCGGACCGACCCATCTCAACGTCCAGCTCGAAGAACCGCTGCTGCCCGAGTCCGAGCCGTGGTGGCCCCCCGCCACCTCCTCCGCCACCTCCTCCGACACCACCCCCGCCACCTTTTCCGACGCCACCTCCGCCAGCGCAGACATCGGGGCCCGGCGGGGGGGCGAGGTGCTCCGGCGGAGGGCGGGCGTGGAGGTGCTCCGGCGCGGGAAGCGCACGGTCGTGGTCGCGGGCGACGACGCCGGCTCGGAGGCCCGGATCCTCGCCGAGCGCGCCGGCTGGCCACTGCTCGCGGAACCGACGTCCGGGGCGCGGGTCGGAGCCAACGCGATCCGGACCTACCGGCTGCTCCTGGGCGGCCCGCTCGCCGACGAGGTCGAGCGCGTCGTCGTCCTCGGCCACCCGACCCTCTCCCGCCCGGTGGCCCGCCTCATCTCGAGCCAGGACGTCGAGGTCCTCGCCGCCCCCGGACCCGGCGGGGTGGTCACCGACCCGGGCCGGGTGGCTCGCCACCTCGGCGACCTCCCCACCGTCGACGACGCCGGGCCCACCGCGGACGACACCGCCTGGCTCGAGGAATGGCGCGCCGCCGACCGCCACCTCTCGGCGCGACTCGACCTCCTCGTCGACGAGCTGCCCGAGCTCGACGGCCTCCACGTCGCGCGCGAGGTCGCCGCGTCGGTCGGCCCCCACGCCACCCTCGTCGCCGGCTCGTCGAACCCCGTCCGCGACCTCGACCTCATGACCACGCCGTACCCCCCGCACGGGCACCGGTTCGTCGTCGGGAACCGTGGGCTGTCCGGCATCGACGGCACCGTCTCGACCGCCGTCGGGATCGCCCTCGGCCGCCGCGACGCGTCCCGCACCCTGGCCCTGCTCGGCGACGTGACCTTCCTCCACGACGCCAACGGCCTGGTCCTCGGACCGGACGAGCCTCGCCCCGACCTGACCCTGGTCGTCGTCAACGACGACGGCGGCTCGATCTTCGCGACCCTGGAGCAGGGCTCCGACCCCTACGGCGCGGCGTTCGAGCGGGTCTTCGGCACCCCCCACGGCGTCGACCTCGGGGCCCTCTGCCGGGCGACTGGCACGGCATACACGCGAGTCGACAGCGTGTCGAGCCTGCGCCGAGCACTGGCCGACGAACCACGGGGTATGCGAGTGGTCGAGGCCCGGGTCGACCGGTCACGGCGGCGCGCCACGGCGGCGGCGATCACCGCGCTGGCCACGGCGCAGGGACAATCGAGCCGATGAGCACCTCCACGCCGAGCCTCACCCGGTCGAGCCTGACGCTCGCCGCCGGCACGATGGCCTCGCGCCTCCTCGGCGTCGTGCGCCAGTCGCTCATCGTGCTCGCGATCGGCCAGGGCCTGGTCGGGAACGCCTTCCAGACGGCGAACAACCTGCCGAACGTCATCTACATGCTCATCGCCGGCGGGGTCCTCAACTCCGTCCTCGTCCCGCAGATCGTCAAGGCCATGCGGCTGCCGGACGGTGGTCGCGAGTACACCGACCGGATCATCACCCTCTCCACGGCCGGCATGCTCGTCGTGACCGCCGCATGCACCGCAGCGGCCGGCTGGTTCGTCTTCCTCTACGCCGGGAACCTCGCCCCGGACGACCGGGCGCTCGCCACCTTCTTCGCCGTCCTGACCATGCCGCAGATCTTCTTCTACGGCCTCTACGCCGTGCTCGGGCAGGTGCTGAACGCGCGGAGCCAGTTCGCCGCCTTCGCGTGGGCACCGGCGGTCGCCAACGTCTTCGCGATCGCCGGCCTGCTGTCGTTCATGGCGCTCTACGACGGCCACGTCAGCCCGGGTGAGTGGACCGCGCCGATGGTGTGGCTGTTCGCCGGCAGCGCGACGCTCAGCATCGTCGCGCAGGCGCTCGTGCTCGTCGTCGCGCTGTGGCGCACCGGGTTCCGGTGGCAGCCCCGGTTCGGGATCCGGGGAGTCGGCCTCCGCACGACCTCGAAGGTGGCGGGCTGGGCGTTCATCGCGCTGCTGGTCTCGCAGCTGAGCTACCTCGTCGCGTCACAGGTCATCTGGCACGCCTCCAAGCAGCCGAGCACCGACTTCGTCGCCGGCATCTCGGTGTACGCCTCAGCCTTCTTCATCTTCATGGTGCCGCACGGGTTCGTGACCCTCTCGATCATCACGGCGATCTACCCGCGGCTCTCCCGGGCGGCCCAGGACCACGACGTGGACCTGCTGCGCACCGAGTACCGCCGCGGGCTCGTCTTTCCCACGGTCCTCACCATCCCCGCGACGTTCGCCCTCGTCGTCTTCGCGCTCCCCGTCGTGACCCTGCTCTTCTCCTCCCGCGACCCTCGCGAGCTTCCCGCCATGGCCCTGGTCCTCGCCGTCATGGCGCCGGGCATCGTTCCGTTCGGCATCGACGTGCTGAACCAGCGGTTCTTCTACGCCCACGACGACGGCCGGATGGTCTTCTTCGAGCAGGTCGTGCTGACCGTCGTCGCGTCGGGAGTTGCGCTGCTCGCACTCACCTTCCGTCCGGAGATCACCGTGGCGGTGGTGTCGATCGGCCTGGTCCTCAGCAATGTCTGCAGCGCCGCCTTCGGGATGTGGTTCGTCCGGCGGCGGGTCGGGCGGATCGGGCTCGGCGAGGTGGGGTCCAGCTGGGTCCGGATGATCGCCGCCTGCCTGGCCGCCTCGGCGCTGGCCTACCTCGCCACCACGCCGCTGCGCGACGGGCCGACGAGTCGATGGTCGGCCTTCGTCGAGCTCGCCCTCGGAGGTGTGGTGTTCTCCCTCGTCTACTTCGGGCTCACCCTCCTGATGCGGGTCCCGGAGGTCGGCGACCTGCTCGCGCAGCTCCTGCGGCGGCTGCCCGGCGGACGCCCTCGGGGACGGCACGCACGCGGTTGACGGGACGGTTCGGGTAAGCCAAGGTAAGCAAGCGCTTACCTGAGTGACGTCGACGGAGGAGGCCCGGATGGGACGGTTCGACGGGTCGGTGGCGCTCGTCACCGGCGCGAGCCGGGGCATCGGCCTGGGCATCGCCCAGCGACTGGTCGACGAGGGCGCCAGGGTCTGCGTCACCGCGCGCCGCCAGGACGCGCTCGACGCGGCGGTCGAGCAGCTCGGCGGACCCGAGCACGCGATGGCCGTCGCCGGCAAGGCCGACGATGTCGAGCACCAGCGCGACACCGTGGCCCGCACCGTCGAGACGTTCGGGCGCCTCGACCTGCTCGTCAACAACACCGGCATCAACCCCGCATACGGACCGCTCATGCAGCTCGACCTCGGCGCGGCTCGCAAGATCGTCGAGGTCAACTGCATCGCCGCGCTCTCGTGGGTGCAGCAGGCGTATGCGGCGTGGCTGGGCGAGCACGGCGGCGCGGTGGTCAACGTCGCCTCGATCGCCGGGCTCAAGCCCGCCCCCGGCATCGGGTTCTACGGCGCCAGCAAGGCGATGCTCATCCACCTCACCGAGGAGCTGGCGGTCGAGCTCGGCCCGACGATCCGGGTGAACGCGGTCGCCCCCGCCGTGGTCAAGACGGCGTTCGCCACCGCGCTCTACGAGGGGCGCGAGGAACAGGTCTCGGCGACGTACCCGCTCAAGCGCCTCGGCGTGCCCGCTGACGTGGCCGGCGCCGTCGCCTACCTCCTGTCCTCGGACGCCTCCTGGGTCACCGGACAGACCCTCGTCCTGGATGGCGGCCTCACCATGACGGGCGGCGTCTGAGGTGTATGCGTCGGGCTCGACCGCCGTCGTGACCGGCGCGGCCGGGGGGATCGGCCGGGCCATCGCGACCCGCCTGGCGGCCGAGGGGTTCCGGCTGGTGCTCGCCGACCTCGACCCCACCGTCGAGGAGGTCGCGACCGGGCTGGGAGCCGTCGCGGTCGTCGGCGACTGCGCCTCCGAAGCCGGGGTCACCCTCCTCGTCGAGACCGCGATGAACGCGCTGGACCGGGTGGACGTCTTCTTCGCGAACGCCGGCACCGACGTCGGCCGGGGCCTCGACACTCCGGAGTCCGCCTGGGCCACCGCCCTCGAGGTGAACGTGATGGCGCACGTGCGCGCCGCCCGGCTCCTGGTCCCGCGCTGGCTGGCCGCCGACGGGGTGGAGCCACGGGGAGACCGGACGGAGTCCGGGGTCTCCGAAGGACGGTTCGTCGTCACGGCGTCAGCAGCGGGCCTCCTCACCATGCTCGGCAGCGCGCCGTACTCGGTGTCGAAGCACGCCGCGGTGGCCTTCGCGGAATGGCTGCGGGCGACCTACGGGCACCGCGGCATCGTCGTCCAGGCCATCTGCCCGCAGGGCGTTCGGACCCGGATGCTCGACGAGGCCGGCCCCCTGAAGGAGCTGCTCACCCGGGATGGGGCGCTGGAGCCGGAAGAGGTCGCCGACGTGGTGTGGCAGGCGCTGCAGGGCGACGACTTCTTCGTGCTGCCACATCCCGAGGTGGCCGGGTACTACCAGGCCCGAGCCACCCACCCCGACGCGTGGCTGGCCGGCATGGGCCGGCTGCAGGCCAAGCTCGACGCGGGAGCGCGGCCGTGAGGGCTTGGCGGGTTACGGCCGTCGGCGAGCCGGCGACCGCCCTGCGCGTGGCGGACGTGGCACCCCTCGAGCCCGGACCCGGGCAGCTCCGCGTGCGGGTGGTGGCGGCGCCGGTGAACTTCCCCGACGTGCTGCTGTGCCGCGGCGAGTACCAGGTCCGGCCGGAACGGCCGTTCACGCCGGGCGTCGAGACCTGCGGAGAGGTGCTGGCCGTCGGGAGGGACGTCGTCGACGTCGGTGTCGGCGACCGGGTGGTCGGCACCTGCGTGCTGCCGCACGGGTCGTTCGCGCAGGAAGCGCTGATGGAGGCCGCCGTGACGTTCCCGGCGCCGGCCGGTCTGGACGACGCGCAGGCCGCGGGGTTCGTCATCGCCTACCAGACCGGCTGGTTCGCCCTCCACGAGCGGGCGCGGCTGCAGCCGGGCGAGACCCTGCTGGTGCACGCGGCCGCCGGCGGGGTCGGGACGGCCGCCGTACAGCTGGGCAAGGCTGCGGGAGCTCGGGTCGTCGCGGTGGTGGGCGGCCCCGACAAGGCCGAGGTGGCGCGCCGGTGCGGTGCGGACGTCGTCGTCGACCGGCATACCGAGGACGTCGTGGCGGTGGTGAAGGCGGTGACCGGCGGACGCGGAGCGGACGTCGTGTTCGACCCGGTCGGTGGCGACGCCTACACGCAGTCGACGAAGTGCGTCGCGTTCGAGGGCCGGATCGTCGTCGTGGGGTTCGCGAGCGGCACGATGCCGCAGCCACCCCTCGGCCACGCCCTGGTGAAGAACTACTCGATCCTCGGTCTCCACTGGGGGCTCTACGCCCAGGTCGACCCGGCCCGGGTGCGGGCGGCGCACGAGCAGCTGGTCCGGCTGGTGGCCGACGGCGCGATCGCCCCCGTCGTCGGAGAGCGCGTGTCGTTCGAGGGGCTCCCGGAAGGCGTCCAGCGGCTGGCCGACGGCACCACGGTCGGACGGGTCGTGTGGGAGGCGTGACCGCCGACCCGCCGGGTCTGGACCTCTCCGCGCTGCGCCGGTGGCTCGACGAGGCGGCGCCGTCCCTCCTGGACGGCACCCTCACGGGAGAGCTCATCGCCGGCGGCAAGTCCAACCTCACCTACCGTGTGTCCGACGGCACGACGTCGGTCGTCGTCCGTCGCCCCCCGCTCGGCCACGTGCTCGCGACCGCCCACGACATGGGGCGCGAGTACCGCGTCATCTCGGCCCTTCAGGACACCCCAGTCCCCGTGCCGGAGACGTATGCGTGGTGTGCCGACGAGTCGGTGGTCGGGGCGCCGTTCTACGTGATGTCGCTGGTCGACGGCGTGCCTTACCGGACCGAGGCCGAGTTGGAGGCGTTGGGAGAGAACCGAACCCGCGAGATCGGCGAGCGCCTGGTCGACACCCTCGCCGACCTGCACCTCGTCGACGCTGCCGCAGTCGGGCTGGGCGACTTCGGCCGGCCGGAGGGTTTCCTCGCCCGCCAGGTGCGCCGCTGGGGCCAGCAGCTGGACGCGTCGCACAGCCGCGAGGTCGCCGGGATCGCCGAGCTGCGGACCCGGCTGGGAGAACGCATCCCCGCCGACGGGCCGGGCACCGTGGTCCACGGCGACTACCGGCTCGACAACGTCCTCGTGACACCCGACGACGCGGTCGGCGCGGTGGTCGACTGGGAGATGGCGACCCTCGGCGACCCGTTGACCGACGTCGCGCTCCTGCTCACCTACCAGCGCATCGCCGCGCTCGGCGTCGGAGCCGGCGTCTCCACCGCCCCCCAGGCGGCCGGCTTCCCGAGTCGAGAGGACGTCGTGCAGCGGTATGCGTCGCGCACCGGCCGCGACCTCGGTCACCTCGGCTTCCACGAGGCGCTGGCCTGCTTCAAGCTTGCGGTGGTCCTCGAAGGGATCCACTACCGGCACGTGCACGGACAGACCCTGGGCGACGGGTTCGCGGGCATCGGCGCGATGGTGGAGCCCCTGGTGGCGATGGGGCTCGAGTCGCTACGGCAGGACGAGACCGGAAGGCGGGACTGATGGACTTCGGCTGGGACGCGCGCACGGAGGAGCTGCGGGAGTCGCTCCTCGACCTCATGGAGACCCGGGTGCACCCCGCCGAGGCGGTGTTCGCTCGCGAGATGACCGAGCTCGACGACCCGTGGGCCTGGAGCCGGGTCCCCGTCCTCGAGTCCCTCCGCGCGGAGGCCCGCGAGCGCGGTCTGTGGAACGCGTTCATGCCAGGGCCGGCCGGCGCGGGGCTCACCAACCTCCAGTACGCCCCGCTCGCCGAGATCACCGGGCGTGCCATCCAGCTCGCGCCGGCCGCCCTGAACTGCGCGGCGCCAGACACCGGCAACATGGAGGTCCTGGACCAGTTCGGCAGTGACGCCCAGAAGGCCGAGTGGCTGGAACCGTTGCTGCGAGCCGAGATCCGATCGGCGTTCGCGATGACCGAACCCGACGTCGCCTCCTCCGACGCGACCAACATCGCCACCCGCATCGAGCGGGACGGCGACTCCTACGTCGTGACCGGCCGGAAGTGGTGGATCACCGGGGCGATGAACCCGGACTGCGCCGTCTTCATCGTCATGGGCAAGACCGACCCGTCGGCCGAGCGTCACCGGCAGCAGAGCATGATCCTCGTGCCGCGGGACACGCCGGGTCTCACGGTGGTCCGCCCGATGTCGGTCATGGGCTACGACGACCGCGACCACGGAGGCCATGCGGAACTGGTCCTCGACGGGGCCCGGGTGCCCGCCGAGAATCTCATCGCCGGCGAGGGGGACGGGTTCGCCATCGCGCAGGCCCGGCTGGGCCCCGGCCGGGTCCACCACTGCATGCGCTCGATCGGCGTCGCGGAGCGGGCTGTCGAGCTGATGTGCGACCGGGTTTCGTCCCGGACCGCGTTCGGACGCCCGCTGTCCGAGCAGGGCGTGATACGCGACTGGATCGCCGAGTCCCGGGTGCGCCTGGAGCAGCTGCGGCTGCTGGTGCTCAAGACGGCGTGGCTGATGGACACGGTGGGCAACAAGGGCGCGCACACCGAGATCCAGGCGATCAAGATCGCGACGCCGGCCACCGTCGAGTGGATCCTCGACAAGGCCATCCAGGCCCACGGCGCCGGTGGGCTCAGCCAGGACTTCCCGCTCGCCGCCGCGTGGGCCGGCATCCGCACGCTGCGGTTCGCCGACGGCCCGGACGAGGTGCATAAGAACGCGCTGGCGCGCGCCGAGCTGAAGCGGCAGGCGGCCCGCGGGTAGACGACCGCGTCAGCGCGGGACGGCGGCTCCGGCCAGCAGCTCGAGAGTCGCTTCGCGCGCCGGCGACCGGCGGCGGTCACTCCCGGCGGACGACCCGGCCACCGGATGGACCATGACCTCGTCGACGGCGAAGCGCTCCGCGAGCTCGTCGATCTGGGCCCGGGCGGTCTCGGGCGACCCGATCACCCAGCGCTCGCGCATCGCCCGCGCCAGGTCCTCGTGCTCGGGCGGCAGGGAGACCTCGGCGGCCTCCTCGACGGTCAGCTGGGGCTGGAGGGCGCCGTGCGTGCGCAGCGCCACCATCGCGAGCTCCTGAGGGCGCGCCAACCGCTGCGCCTCCTCGTCGGTCTGGGCGACGCACACGTTCACGGTGAGGAAGGTGACCGGCTCCGACGCGTACGGGCTCGGCTGGAAGGTCTCGCGGTACAGCGCGAGCATCTCGGCGGTGCCCTGCCCCGAGAAGTGGTGGGCGAAGACGTAGGGAAGCCCGAGCTCGGCGGCGAGCCGGGCCGAGTAGTCCGACGAACCGAGCAGCCACACCGGCGGTGTGGACGAGGCCGACGGGGTCGCGTGCAGCAGGTAGGGGCGTCCCTGGAGGTCCAGCGGCAGGCCGGCCGGGTCCATCATGGCCATGACCGTCTCGACGTACTCGGGGAAGCGGTTCACCGCGTCGGCCTCGACGCTGCCACCGGCCCGCAACGCCCAGCTGGTCACCGGGTCGCTCCCCGGAGCCCGTCCGATGCCGAGGTCGATCCGGCCGGGATGGGCTGCCTCCAGCAGCGCGAACTGCTCGGCCACGACCAGCGGCGCGTGGTTCGGCAGCATGACGCCGCCGGAACCGACCCGGATCCGCTCCGTTGCGCCGGCGATCACCGCGATGAGTACCGCCGGGTTGGTCGCCGCGACGGACGGCATGTTGTGGTGCTCCGCCACCCAGTAGCGGTGGTACCCGGCTCGATCCGCCACCCGGGCCAACGACACCGACGCGGCGAGCGCCTCTGACGTGGACTGCCCCGTGCGGACGGGCACGAGGTCGAGGACGGACAGTCGGACGTGGTCGGGGCTCACGCTGGCGACAACCTTCGTCGGGGAGGAGAGATTCCCACGTTACGCTGCGGCAGTGCTCATCATCGCGCTCATCCTCTTCGGCATGCTGGTCGGCGCTGCCGCCCAGCTCCTCCTCGGCCGGGGAGGCAAGGGGATCGACTGGACCATGGCCTTCGTCGCCGGCCTCGTGGGGTCGTTCGTCGGAGGGCTGCTGGCCAGCCTGGTCAGCGGCGACGGCATCGAGCTGCGGCCCAGCGGCATCATCGGTTCGGTCGTGGGCGCCGTGCTCGTCACCCTCGCCTGGCGCTGGTGGCGCGGCCGGGCCACGACCCGCTGACCGTCAGGTCAGCTGCCCCAGGTCGGCCGCAGCCCGAACCCGGACTCGCCCAGCTCCGTCGTCTTCGAGGCGAGCACCTGGTGGAGCTGGATCCGGTTGCGCTCGAACGACAGCCGCGACCCGGCGAGGTACAGCCCCCAGACCCGCGCCACGTTGAGGCCGGCCTCGGCCACGGCGGCGTCCCAGTTCGCCGACAGGTTGTTGCTCCAGTCCCGGGTCGTCATCGCGTAGTGCTCGCGCAGGTTCTCGTGGTGGCGCACCTCGAAGCCCTGGTCCTCCATGGCCGTGACGATGTCGCCCGAGCCGGTGAGGCCGCCGTCCGGGAACACGTAGCGGTTGATGAACCCTCGCGAAGGGATGCCCGGGTGCTGGTTGTCCGGGCGGGTGATGCAGTGGTTCAGCAGTCGACCGCCCTCCAGGAGCTTGCCGCGCAGGAACCGGAAGTAGGCCGGGTAGTTGGCCACCCCGATGTGCTCGGTGAGGCCGATCGACGACACCGCGTCGAACCCGCCCTCGGCCACGTCGCGGTAGTCGCCGTGCCGGATGTCGCCGCGGTCGTCGAGCCCCTCGCGCGCCATCCGCTCGGCTCCCCAGCTCGCCTGCTCCTGGGAGAGCGTGACGCCGATCGCCGTGACGCCGTAGTGGAGGACGGCGTGACGCACCATGCCTCCCCAGCCACAGCCGACGTCGAGCAGCCGCATACCCGGCCGCAGCTCGAGCTTGCGGCAGACCAGGTCGAACTTCTCCTCCTGGGCCTCCTCGAGCGTCGCGTCGAGCGTGGGGTAGACCGCGCAGGTGTATGCCATCGACGGGCCGAGCAGCAGCTCGTAGAACCGGTTCGACACGTCGTAGTGGTGGTGGATCGCCTCCGCGTCGCGGGCCCGACCGTGGGTGAAGCCGCGAGCCATGCGGCGCAGCTGGCTCGGAGTCTCCTCCTTGGGGATCTCGTGGATCTGCGGACGGTACATGCGGAAGAAGCGGGCGAGCTCGGGCAGCTCCCGGAGGGAGGGCCTGCTCGGGGCCAGGTTGTCCTCGATGTACCGCAGGACGTCGTACGGGTTGCCCTCGTCGATCGGCTCGAGGACGAGGTCCCCCTGCAGGTATGCGCGGGCGAGGCCGAGCGTGCTCGGTGCGGTGAGCAGGTAGTCGAGCCCGCGTTTGCTGCGCAGCTCCAGGTGCAACGGGGCTTCGACCGGCCCGGTGGCCGAACCGTCGAACGCCTCGAACCGCACGGTCGCGGTCGGCCCGAACACCCGGGTGAACGCGTCGCCCACGGTCATGGTGCTTCCGGTCCGGTTCATCAAGGTCGTCATCGTCTGCGCACCGCCTTGTCGTAGAGGGTGGGTAGCCGTCCCCGGGGGTCGTACCGCTTCTTCACGGGGCGGTACTCGGCACCGCCGTAGAGGCGGTCGAAGGTGGGTTCGTCGTAGTAGGCGTCGGAGTAGAGGGACTTGTGACCGCCGAGACGGCCGACCTCGTCCTCGATGGCCCGGTTCACGTCGCCGTCCTCGCGTCCCGGCTCGATCGGGACCGTCGACCAGAAGCCGACGTTGACGTAGGGCTGCCCCGGCGCCATCGGGTAGAGGGGCCACGGTGTCTCTCCAGAGACCACCCTAGTCTCCCGGCGCAACTGAATGGGGCACAGCCACACGGGTTCGATCGGGACCTCGCGGAGGAACCAGTCGAGGAACTCGGCGGTGCGGTCCAGCGGGATCTCGACGTCCTGCACCACCCGCTCCCGAGCCGGCTTGCCGCGCCGGGCGTCCAGTCGGGCCATGACGTGGTGCCGGTTCTCGAAGGCGACGATCTTCCAGTAGACGTCGCTGCGCAGCTTGCTCTTCGGCCAGAGCCGGCGGACCAGCGGTTGCTGCGCACCGAACGCCCGCGAGCACCAGAACCAGTCGGTGTCCCACCGCCACAAGTAGTCGTGGACGGTCAGGACGTCCCGCTCGCGCTGCTGCAGCGACCGGTAGAAGACCTGCTGTCCGGTGTAGTCGCTCGGGCCCGCCTGTCCCACAACGGAGTCCGCCCAGCGGCCGAGCGTCAGGTAGATCTCGTGGTGGGAGAACACGACGCCGTCGAGGAAGTCGACGTCCTCGCCGTCCCAGGCGCGGGTGCGCATGACCTCGCCGATGGCGTCCTGCGCGTCGAGCAGGGACCCGAACCGGACGTGCTGCAGGACGACGAACGGGTGCACAGGTTCGAGCTCGATGGTGAGGCTGAGCGCATACCCCAGCGAGCCGTAGGAGTTGGGAAACGTGCGGAAGAGGTCCTCGTGCTCCCCGTCCGGGCGAGCGACGACGATCTCGCCGTCGCCCGTGAGGATCTCCGCCTCGAGGACCGACTCGTGCGGAAGGCCGGAGCGGAACGACGACGCCTCGATGCCCAGGCCGGTGACGGCGCCGCCGAGCGTGATCGTGCGCAGCTGCGGGACGACGAGGGGCATGAGCCCCTGCGGCAGGGTCGCCGCGACCAGGTCCTCGTAGGTCGTCATGCCCTGGACGCGGGCCGTTCGTGAGACCGGGTCGAGGTCGATGACGTGGTTCAGGTCGGAGACGTCGAGTCGCGTGGAGTCCGTGGTGCGCTGGCGGAAGAGGTTCGAGGTCCGCTTACCCAACCGCACGGGCGCATCCGGGGACAAGGCGGCCAGGTCGTCGAGGAGGCGAGCGGTCGCGGCGCGATGCCGCTCGTCGCCGACCGGACGGAGGACAGCCTGAGGCACGATCTCATGTAACCAGCCTCGGCGTGGGCGGTGCACAGGGACCCCCGAAGTCAGAGCTCGCGCCGTCCCGTGACGGCCTCGCGAACCAAGGCCGCGTTGCTGCGCGCGCGAAGGCCGGCCTCGTCGAACAGGGTGTCCTCCAAGCCGATCCGGGTGTCGTACCCCTGCTGCTGAGCCCACCGCAGCACCGGCCAGGCCCACTGGTCCTCGCCGTGCACGAGACGCGGTGCCGGCTGGGAGCCGAGCGCGGAGAGGATGCGCTCGACCGCCCAGGTGCCGTACCCGCCCGGCGTGTGGCCAGGGACGGCCTCGACGAGGACACGCATCACCTGCCACGGCCAGCGTCGCCCGACGAAGTCGGCGGCGGCGCTCGGTGTCCAGAGGCCGGCCTCGATCCCGATGTGGCGCGTCCGCAGCACCGTGGCGAGGTCGACGGACATCCCCTCGTGCCAGTTGACGCTGGCGAAGTCCGGTCCACCGTCGTCAGGGCGGGGCCAACGGCTCACCACCGCAAGGCGCTCGACGCCGTCGCGCACCAGGCCTTCCCGCGTGGTCACCCCGACCGGGACGCCGGGTACGGCGCGGCGTACCGCGTCGACCGTGAGCGCCACGAGCTCACCATCGAGGGTCTCGCGGCCCAGGTCGGTTCGCGGGTGCACGTGGACCGACTGGGCCCCGGCGGCCACCGCCTCGACGGCCGCCTCGGCGATCTGGGTCAGGGTGACGGGCACCTTCTCGTGGGGACGGCGGCTGCCGTTGAGGCAGACCTGGAGCATCGCTCAGGACCTCGAAGCGGCGCGGTCGAGCAGGTATGCGTAACCGCTCGAGACCCGCGCCCGCCACCAGTCGACACGGTCCGGGGCGGCGGCCGCCGCCTCGACGAGGTCGTCGTCGGCCCGCGCCGGGCCGACCGCCACCGAGCCACCGACCGGCACGAGCCGGTCGTGGGCCACATCGTGCGCGAGCAGCTCGACGGTGCCGAGGCCGCACGCATACGGCAGGCGGGGCAGTGCCGCCGCGAGCGCGACGCCGGCGGCCATGCCGACCGAGGAGTCGAGGGCCGAGCTGACCACGGTGGGCAGGCCGCACTCGGCGGAGATCTCCAGCGCCCGGCGGACCCCGCCGAGCGGCGGCACCTTGACGACGACGATGTCGGCGGCCCTCTCGCGGGCGACGCGGATCGGGTCGTCGGCCTTGCGGATCGACTCGTCGGCGGCGATCGGCACGTCGATCCCGTTGCGGGCCAGCCGAACTCGCAGCGCCTTGAGGTCGTCGACCGACGGGCAGGGCTGCTCGGCGTACTCGAGGTCGTAGCGAGCCAGCGCCGTGATGCGCCGGAGCGCCTCGTCGACGTCCCAGGCCGCGTTGGCGTCCACGCGGATCTTCACGTCCGGGCCGGCGGCGGCGCGCGTGGCGGCGACCCGGTCGACGTCGTCGGCGAGGGACTGCCCGGGCTCGGCCACCTTGACCTTCACGGTGCCGCACCCGTCGTACCGCGCGAGGACCCCCGCCACCTGGTCGGGGGGCACGGCCGGGAGGGTGGCGTTGACGGCGACCCGGTCCCGACGCGGCGCCGGCCAGCCCTCCCAGGACGCCTCGATCGCCGCCGCCAGCCACCGTGACGACTCGGCGGTGTCGTACTCGAGGAAGGGTCCGAACTCACCCCACCCCGCCGGCCCGTGCAGGAGGACCGCCTCGCGGTGGTCCACGCCCCGGAACCGGATGCGGAGGGGAAGGGTGACGACCCGCATACCGTCGAGCAGGTCGCCCAGGGCGGGCAGCGTCATGTGGCGAAGACGGCTTCGGGCTGGTTCGCGCGGGCGAGCTCGATGCGACGCAGCTGGCCCGCCGACATCGGCGGCAGCTCGTCGACCCGGACCCAGCGCGCGTCGACCGACTCGTCGTCGGCGACGACGGGTTCGCCCTCGACCCACGAGCAGCGGAAGCAGAGGCTGAGGAAGGCGGACCGGTCGCCGTTGGTGAACTCGACGACCGGGGTCGTATGCGCCCAGACCAGGCGGTCGGCGCGGGCCACCACCCCGGTCTCCTCGAGAACCTCGCGGACGGCGCCGACGGCGGGCTCCTCGACCGGGTCGAGGATGCCGGTCACGACGGTCCAGGCGAGGGTGTCGGCGCGCTGGACCAGGAGCACCTCGTCGATGCCGTCGACCGGGCTCGGCCGCAGGACGACCGCGGCGACGCCGGGGAGCCAGAGCAGGTCCCGGCCCACGTGCTCTCGCAGACGGGCGACGAACTCGGGAATCGGCACGGTCCCGAGCGTACGGTGGCCGCGGAATGCCGGAGGTCCCTACACTCGTTGAAGGATCAACTGCCGACTGAAGGAGTGGTCCCCGTGCCCGCCATCACCGTGTCCGACACCAGCGTCCTGCCGCGCATCGCGGCTCCCGCCCTCGCGGCGGTGCCGCGTCCGGTGGTCCAGCGGACCGAGGCCCCGAGCGGGTTCGAGGGCGAGGGCTTCCCCGTCCGGCGGGCGTTCGCCGGCGTGGACCTCCGACGGCTGGACCCGTTCATCCACATGGACCAGATGGGCGAGGTGGAGTACGCGCCGGGCGAGCCGAAGGGCACGCCGTGGCACCCGCACCGGGGCTTCGAGACGGTCACCTACATCATGGACGGCGTCTTCGACCACCAGGACAGCCAGGGTGGTGGCGGGACGATCACCAACGGCGACACGCAGTGGATGACCGCGGGGTCGGGCCTGCTGCACATCGAGGCGCCGCCGGAGTGGCTGGTCACCCAGGGTGGCCTGTTCCACGGGATCCAGCTGTGGGTCAACCTGCCGCGCCACCAGAAGCTGGTCACGCCGCGCTACCAGGACCTGCGGGCCTCGTCGGTCGCGCTGGGGACGTCTTCGGACGGCGGGACGCTCGTGCGCGTCATCGCCGGCGACGTCGCGGGCCTCGAGGGACCCGGCTCCACGCATACGCCGATGGCGCTCGTGCACGCCACCCTGGCCCCGACCGCCGCGCTCGACCTGCCGTGGCCCGCCGAGTTCAACGCGCTCGTCTACGTCCTGTCCGGCGAGGGGACCGTCGGTCCCGACCGTACGCCGGTGGGCACCGGCAACCTCGTCGTGCTCGGCGCCGGCGACGTGGTCTCCGTCGGGGCCAGCCGGGGGCAGGAGAGCCGACTGCCCGGGCTCGACGTGCTGGTGCTCGGCGGTCGCCCGATCCGCGAGCCGGTGGCGTGGGCCGGACCGTTCGTCATGAACACCCGGGAGGAGGTCCTGCAGGCGTTCGAGGACTTCGAGGGCGGCCGGATGGGCCGGGTCCCGGCGGTGCACGGAGCGCCGACGACGCTGCAGGAGGGCTGAGCCCGAGCGCCGGCCGGGGGCTGAGGCCGTACCGCGGGGAGCCGTATCCTCGCTCCGTGCCCGAGCCGTCGCCCGTCAGCGAGATCTTCGACCCCTCGGCCTGGGACGAGGTGGCGGGCTTCGACCTGACCGACGTGACGTACCACCGGGCCCGCGGGGTCGGTGTCGTCCGGGTCGCCTTCCACCGGCCGGACGTGCTCAACGCGTTCCGGCCGCACACCGTCGACGAGCTGTACCGGGTCCTCGACCACGCCCGCCAGACGCCGGACGTCGGCGTCGTCCTGCTGACGGGGAACGGCCCGTCGGGGAAGGGACAGTGGTCGTTCTGCTCCGGCGGCGACCAGCGGATCCGGGGTCGGTCGGGGTACCAGTACGCGGCGGGCGAGACCGCGTCGACGGTGGACGCCGGGCGGGCGCAGACCGCCGGCGGGCGGCTGCACATCCTCGAGGTTCAGCGGCTGATCCGCACCATGCCGAAGGTCGTGATGGCCGTCGTCCCGGGGTGGGCCGCCGGTGGCGGGCACTCGCTGCACGTCGTCTGCGACCTCACCATCGCGTCACGGGAGCACGCCCGGTTCAAGCAGACCGACGCGGACGTGGGCTCGTTCGACGGCGGGTACGGGTCCGCCTACCTGGCCCGTCTGGTCGGCCAGAAGTTCGCGCGGGAGATCTTCTTCCTGGGGCGAACGTACTCGGCCGACGACATGCACCGGATGGGTGCCGTGAACATCGTGGCGTCGCACGACGCCTTGGAGTCGACCGCGCTGGAGGTGGCGCGTGAGGTCATGGGCAAGTCCCCGACGGCCCAGCGGATGCTCAAGTTCGCCCTCAACCTCGTCGACGACGGGCTGATGGGGCAGCAGGTGTTCGCCGGGGAGGCGACGCGACTGGCCTACATGACCGACGAGGCGGTCGAGGGGCGCGACCAGTTCCTCGAGAAGCGCGAGCCCGACTGGTCCCCGTTCCCCTGGTACTTCTGAGGACACGGATGCCTCCTCCAGCGGTTCCCGAGACCGACCTCGCACACATCCGGCGCTGGTGCGATGACGCCGTTCCTTCACGAGTGGCGGACACCATCCGGGTGGAGTATCGCCGCGGCCGGAGCGTCACCCTCTGCGAATCGGGAGCGCCGTGGAATCCGCCGGCGACCGAGTGGAGCCACCTCCCGATGGCGCGGCTGCGCTACCGCCCCGAGAGCGGGGACTGGTCACTCCACTGGGCGGACCGCAACGGCCGGTGGCACCCATATGCCGACGGCAACCGCCAGTTCGGGTCCATCGTCGAGCTGTTGGCCGAGGTCGACGACGACCCGACGGCGACCTTCACGGGCTGACCATTGACAGTGGGGAGCATTTTCGGTTCCCCCACGCGGAAGAACCACCCCAAACGGCTCTGCGTGTGTCCACTACGCCCCTTCACCTTCCAGACTCCCGTTGTTGTGGCTTTCGGACGGCTGAACACCCGGAAACCGACAACAACGTGAGTCTGGAAGACGTCAGCGGGTACCGAGGGCTCCGAAGATCCGGGCCGCCAGCCCCTCGGACGCCGCCGTGACGTCCTCCAGCCGGACCAGGCGGCCGGCGGCGTCGGTCAGCGGGACCCGCCAGTTGGGGTACTCGTCCAGCGTCCCCGGCTGGTTCACCGCGCGACGGTCGCCCACCAGGTCGGAGAGGCCGACGACGAGCATCCGGCTCGGCGTCTGGCCGAGCCAGGCGTGCAACGCGACCAGCAGGTCCTCCTGCGACGCCTCCGGTTCGAGCAGGCCCCGCAGCACCAGGGCCGAGCGCACGTGACCGATGGCGCCGAGCTCGGCCTCCCGCTCCTCCTCGACCGAACGCGTCAGCAGGCCCAGGCGCTGGCGGATCGCCACGTGCTCGAGGCCGAGGTACCCCGCCGTCGGCGGCAGGTCGTGGGTGGTCACCGAGGACAGGCACAGGCTCCGGTAGCGCTGCGGCGGCCGTGGCCCGTGGCCGTCCCACTCGAACCACAGGATCGACGTCCCGAGCACGCCCCGCTCCAGCAGGTACTCGCGCGCCGACGGCTCCACGACGCCGAGGTCCTCGCCGATGACGACGGCACCCGCCCGCTGCGCCTCGAGCGCGAGGATGCCGATGAGGGCCTCGTGGTCGTACCGCACGTAGGTACCCTGATCCGGCGTCATCCCGCGCGGGATCCACCACAGGCGGAACAGCCCGATCACGTGGTCGATCCGCACACCGCCCGAGTCGCGCAGAGCAGCACGCACCATGTCGCGGAACGGCCGATACCCCTGCTCAGCCAGGCGATCCGGACGCCACGGCGGCTGGTCCCAGCGCTGCCCCAGCTGGTTGAACTGGTCCGGGGGCGCCCCCACCGAGACCCCCCCGGCCAGGACGTCGGACAACGACCAGGCATCGGAGCCCTGCGTGTGCACCCCGACGGCCAGGTCCTCGACCAGGCCGACCCGCATACCCGAAGCCCGCAGGACGGACTGGACGTCGCGAACCTGCTCGGCCAGCAGCCACTGCATCCAGCAGTGCAGGTCGACCTCGTCGGCATGCTCCTCGCGCCAGCGCGCGACGCCCTCGCCGAGCGGGTCCTGCACCTCGGGCGGCCAGGTCGTGGCGGGAAGGCCGTGGGCCTCGGCGAGGGCGCACCAGGTGGCGTAGGCGACCAGCCCCTCCCCCTCGCCGTCCAGGAAGGCACGGTATGCGTCGGCACGGCTCCCGGTCAGGCCCACCGCGTGCACGAGCCCCAGGGCGGCCCGCTTCAGCTCCCAGGACCCGTCGCGGTCGATCCCGTCGACCGTGTTCAGCGCCCGCCCGTGCGCGGCCAGCGCCGTCAGCCGAGCCGCGTCCTCCGGGTCGAGCTCGGCGGCCTCCGGGACGTCCGCGACCCGCAGGTACAGGGGGTTGAGGAACCGGCGGGTCGTCGGCAGGTACGGCGACGGCTCCATCGGCGCGATGGGCTCCGCCGCGTGCAGCGGGTTGACGAGGAGGAAGTCCGCGGCGTGGTCCGCGCTCGCCCACGCGCCGAGCCGCGCCGCGTCGCCGAGGTCGCCGATGCCCCAGGACCCCTCCGAGCGAACCTGGTAGAGCTGCGTCGCCACACCGACCCCGCGCCGCTCGTCGAGCCCCTCGGGCAGGGCGAGGCGGTGCGGCGTGACGACGACGGTCGCCGCCGTCGTCGTCGGGTCCAACGCCGGCGCGTCGACGTGCGCGACCAACCGGTGCCAGCCGAGCGGGAGGTTCCACGGCAGCTCGAACGCGGCCTCCCCCACCCGGACGCCGTCGACCTCGCGCGGCGCCACGAGATGGTCGACCTGGCGGACCTCCCACTCGCGACCGTCCTCGAGGTCGACGGTGAGCCGCACGCCGGTGCCGTCCGGGACGTGCACGTAGACCCGGGGTGCCCAGCCCTCCCGCGTCACGACGGTCGCCGGGAGCGTCCGCCGCCAGAACCGGTCCCCGACCTCGCGCAGCGACGTCTCGACCTCCTCAGGCGTGTGCGCCGGCACGCCGAGAGCCGCGAGAACCGCCTCGATCGTGGCCGCCGAGATCGGCGCGTGCTGCCCCTGCCAGTCCCAGTAGTCGGTGGCGACCCCGTGGGCGACGGCCAGCCGGGTCAACGGCTCGGTCGGTCCCTCTGCCAACGCGGTCGAGTCCATGGCGCTCATCCTGCCGCCTCCCGCATCGGATCGGTCACCTCCTCGCCCCCCGCGCAGACAGACGCGGCAGACTGGGGTGATGACCACCGACGAGCTGACGACGACGCAGCCGGACGCCGACGCCTACCGGATCGAGCACGACACGATGGGCGAGGTCCGGGTGCCGCGCGACGCGCTGTACCAGGCCCAGACCCAACGGGCCATCGAGAACTTCCCCATCTCGGGCACGCCGATCGAGCCGGCCGTGGTCCACGCCCTGGGCCGCATCAAGGGCGCGGCCGCGCGGGTCAACACCCAGCTGGGCGTCGTGCCGTCCGAGATCGCCGACAAGATCGTCGCCGCGGCGGCCGAGGTCGCCGCCGGACGGCACGACGACGAGTTCCCGCTCGACGTCTACCAGACCGGATCGGGCACGTCGAGCAACATGAACACCAACGAGGTCATCGCGACCATTGCCTCGCGCGACGGCTCGCGGGTCCACCCGAACGACCACGTCAACGCCTCGCAGAGCAGCAACGACGTCTTCCCGACCGCCGTGCACCTCGCCGCGACCGCCGCCATCGTCCAGGAGCTCGTGCCCGCGCTGACCCACCTCGCGGAGTCGTTGGAGCGCAAGTCGGACGACTTCGCCGACGTCGTCAAGGCCGGGCGCACGCACCTCATGGACGCCACGCCCGTCACCCTCGGACAGGAGTTCGGCGGGTACGCGGCTCAGGTCCGGTACGCGGTGGAACGGCTCGAGGCGGTCCTCCCCCGGGTGGCCGAGCTTCCGCTGGGCGGCACCGCGGTCGGTACCGGCATCAACACGCCGGCCGGGTTCGCCGAGAAGGTCATCGGGATGCTGGTCGACGAGACCGGCCTGCCACTGCGGGAGGCCCGGAACCACTTCGAGGCGCAGGGTTCCCGCGACGGTCTCGTCGAGGCGTCCGGCGCGCTGAAGACCGTGGCGGTCAGCCTGTACAAGATCTGCAACGACCTGCGCTGGATGGGTTCCGGGCCGCGGGCCGGACTCGGCGAGATCCTCATCCCGGACCTGCAGCCGGGCTCCTCGATCATGCCCGGCAAGGTCAACCCGGTCATCTGCGAGGCGACGATGATGGCCTGCGCGCAGGTCATCGGCAACGACCAGGCGGTCACCTTCTCCGGCACGGCGGGGAACTTCGAGCTCAACGTCATGATCCCGGTGATGGCCCGCAACGTCATCGAGTCGATCCGGCTGCTGAGCAGCGTGTCGCGGCTGCTCGCCGACCGGTGCGTCGACGGTATCGAGCCCCGCGTGTCGCACATGCGGCACCTCGCGGAGTCGTCGCCGAGCATCGTCACGCCGCTGAACCGGTACATCGGCTACGAGAACGCCGCAGCCGTCGCGAAGAAGGCCCTGAAGGAGGGCCGAACGATCCGCGACGTCGTCATCGACGAGGGCTACCTCGACTCGGGCCACCTCACCGAGGAGCAGCTGGACGACGCGCTCGACGTCATGGCGATGACCCGACCGCGCGAGTAGTCCCGCACCGGCCCCGTCCGGGCGGTGGGCGGTGACTCCTCGCATACCCGCCCTGCCCGTTCGAGCAGGCTGAACCGCGCGGACCGACACGTACCATCGGCGCATGACCGGACTGCGGCGCCTGGTGGTCCCGCGCGGTCCGGCGGTCCTCTCGGTCCTCGGCGATCTCGAGAAGGCCCTGGCCGGCGGCGACGCGCTGCAACCCGTCGCCCAGGCGGAGTCCGCTCCGCTGCCCGAGCCGGCGGAGCTGCCGGATCTGCCGGAGCTGCTGGAGCTGCTGGAGGACGTGCCGGACGGTGTGGCGGTCGTGGTCGGGACCTCGGGGTCCACCGGAACCGCGAAGCGCGCCATGCTCTCGGCAGAGAGCCTGCTCGCGTCCGCAACCTCCACGCACGAGGTGCTCGGCGGCCCGGGTCGCTGGCTGCTGGCGATGCCCGCGCATCACGTGGCCGGGCTCCAGGTCCTGGTCCGGTCGATCGTGGCGGGGACCACGCCGGAGGTCCTCGACCTCGCCGGCGGGTTCGAGGTGGGGCGGTTCGCCGAGGTGGCCGAGCGGATGTCCGCCGGGGCGGAGCGGCGGTACACGGCGGTGGTCCCGACCCAGCTGACCCGGCTGCTCGACGACCCGGCGGGGATCCGCGCGCTGCGCTCGTTCGACGGCGTCCTCGTTGGCGGGGCGGCCACGTCGGCCGCCGACCGCGGGCGGGCGAGGGTGGCGGGTGTCCGAGTGGTGACGACGTACGGCATGAGCGAAACCGCGGGCGGTTGCGTCTACGACGGGGTCCCGCTGCCGGTCAGCGAGGTCCACATCGACAACGACCACCACGTCGTCCTCGGTGGGGCGACCGTGGCGCTCGGGTACCTGGGTCAGCCCCGGCTGAGCGCCGACGTGTTCGCGGTGGACTCCGACGGGGTGCGCTGGTTCCGGACCGACGACCTCGGCGCCTTCGACGACGACGGGCGGCTGGAGATCCGGGGGCGGGCCGACGACCTCATCAACACCGGCGGCCTCAAGGTCGCGCCCGGACCGGTCGAGGACGCGATCGTGCGGTTCGTGCCCGGCGTGCTCGACGCCGTCGTCGTGGGCAGCCCGCACCCGACCTGGGGAGAGGCCGTCTCGGCGGCGGTGACGCTGCGTCGCGGCGCCCCCACTCCGAGCCTGCGGGACGCCCGTGCCGCCCTGCGCGGCGTCGTCCCCGACCATGCACTGCCCCATCGGCTGCTGGTCCTCGACACGATCCCGCAACGAGGGCCCGGGAAGCCCGACCGCCGCGCGCTCGTGACGGCGTTCGGTGAGACACTGTGAGCGTTCGACGACATGGCTGACGGGAGGTCGCTCCGATGCGGGTGCTGCTGCTCGTCGCCGGTCTCGCGTTGACGATCTACGCGGCGATCGACTGCCTCCAGACGAAGGACGAGCGGGTCAAGTACCTCCCGAAGATCGCCTGGTTCGTCCTCGTCGTCATCATCCCGTGGGTCGGCCCGCTCGCCTGGCTCCTCGCCGGCCATGCGCGCTCGCTCCCGCCCGGCACGTGGAACTCGAAAAGGCCGATCACCGGCCCGCGTGGCCCCGAGGACGACCCAGACTTCCTGCGTAACCTCTGACTCGGATCCCCAAGACACACCAGCGAATCGAGTCACAGAAGTCCCGCATGGCCACGTTAAACGAGTGGGTCCAGGGTGCCCGACCCCGCACTCTGCCGGTCGCCGTCTCCCCCGTCGCGGTCGGGACCGGCGCCGCATACGCGCTGGGTGAGACGACCTGGGGGTATGCGTTGCTGGCCCTCGTCGTGGCGCTGTGCCTCCAGGTGGGGGTCAACTACGCGAACGACTACTCCGACGGGATTCGCGGGACCGACTCTCCGGCCGCGGGGCGGGTCGGACCGGTACGGCTGGTGGGGCAGGACCTCGCCAACCCGACCGACGTCCGGCTGGCCGCCATCGTGGCGTTCTTCCTCGCGGGGCTCTGGGGGTTCGCCCTCGTCGCGCTCAGCGAGGCGTGGGTCATGTTGCCGATCGGGGCCCTGTGCGTGGTGGCGGCCTGGTACTACACGGGCGGGCGGCGGCCCTACGGCTACAGCGGTCTCGGTGAGGTGGTCGTCTTCGTCTTCTTCGGGCTGGTCGCGACGCTGGGAACGCTCTACACGCAAGCGGGCGTGCTGACCGTCGTGGGCGTGCTGGGCTCGGTCGGAGTGGGCGCGCTGGCCTCGGCGGTCCTCGTCGCCAACAACCTGCGCGACATCCCCTCCGACGCGGCGGCCGGGAAGCGGACCCTGGCGGTTCGGCTCGGGGACCGTGGCACGCGGCTCCTGTATGCCGGCCTGGTGGCGGTCTCGGTGGTGGTCGTGGTGGCGTGCGCGCTGCTCGGGTCCTGGTTCGCGCTGCTCGCCCTGCCGGCGTACGTCTTCCTCTGGCCTGCCCTCGCGGCGCTCCGGTCCGGGGCGCAGGGCCGCGACCTGGTCCCCGTCCTGGCCCGGACCGGCCAGTTCCAGCTGTTGTGGTCCGTCCTGCTGGCCGTCGGCCTGGCCCTCCACCACCACCTCTGACCGTCTCCCGCCCGCCTTCCCGCTTCCAAACGCGCGATGTTGTCGGTTTCGCGGCGCCGGGTGCCCCCAAACCGGTAACAACGTCGGTCCGGAAGCGCGACGTCGGGATGTCCACAGGGGGTGACCACGTCGCCACACCATCCACAGGCTGATGCGACGTCCTCGTCGACGAGTCTGAACGCGCCGACAGTCACGGGATGCACCCTCCCGATCTGCCCTCGGTGTTCACTCGAGCCCAGGCCCGGAGCCTCGGCCTCAGCGATGTCCGACTCGCGGGACTCGTCAGCCGTGGGTACCTCCTTCGCCTCCGCCGAGGCGTGTATACGCGGACCGACCAGGACCGGTCCCGAGAGCGATACCTCACAGCGTCCACCGCAGCCCTTTTCGAGCAACGCTCGGCCCACGCGCTCAGCCATCTCTCCGCCGTCGCATTGTGGGACCTCCCGCTTCCCCTTGGGCCGGCTGACACCGCGCACCTCACAAAGACGTCGGGTGCAGCGCGGAGTCGTCGCGTGGCAGGCCTCGTCGTGCATCACGCGGATTCCAGCGTCACGGATGTGACGGAGCTGGCCGGCATCCCGGTGACCACTGCAGGACGTACCGTGGCCGACTGCCTTCGCACCTTCGGACCCCGCATCTCCGTTCCCATCGCGGACGCCGCACTGCACCGGAAGCTGACGTCGATCGACGAGATCGTTGTGCAACTGGAGATGCAGTGCCACTGGTCAGGTCGGCCTCGGTCCGACCAGTCGTTGGACATCGTGGACGGGCGACGCGAGTCATGGCTCGAGTCTTACGCCTTCGTCCGGTTCGTCGAGTGGGGCGTTGATCTGCCCGAGCCCCAGGTCGGCGTCTTCGACGGGGCTCATGATTTCGTGGCCCGCGTCGATGGCGGCTGGCTCGAGGATGGGACCGTCCTGGAGCTGGATGGGAAGAGCAAGTACCTGTTGCCGAGAGACGGTGTGATCGACCCGGCAGGCGCGTGGCGTGAGGAGAAGCGGCGCTACGACCGGGTGGGCAACCTGGGGCTGGAACGAGTTCGGTTCGGCCTCACTGACCTGCTCCACCGGGAGAGCGCCGTTCGCGCCGACATACGAGCCCGGCGCCGGGTCGGCTCAGCGGCCAGGTTCACCGGTCATTACCGCCTCACCCCATCTTCCGGACTCACATTGTTGTGAGTTTCGCGGGGTTAACGACGCCGAAATCGGCAACAACGGGCGTCTGGAAGCGGGAAATCGGGGTCAGCGGTCGGGGCGTTGGTCCAGCTCGGCGTCTTCGGCGGCCTCGTCGGAGTCCGGGTCGACGGACCCCTGGGCCAGTCGCTTGGCCTCGTGACGCTTCTCCATCCGGTCCTGGATCTGCTCGGAGAACCGGTCGCGCTGCGAGCGCAGCAGGAAGAACGACAGCAGCACCGACGCGGCCGCCGACACCAGCAGCAGGAGGATCTGGTCGTTACGCAGCCCCACGAGCCAGAAGAAGACCAGGCAGCCGAAGAAGATCAGCAGCCGCAGGACGGTGTACCTCAGCACTACTTGAGCCCCGAGTAGCTGTGCAGCCCGGTGAACAGCAGGTTGACCACGGTGAAGTTGAGCAGCACGCACACGTAGCCCGCCAGCGCGATCCACGTCGCCTTGCGCGGCTCCCACCCGGCCGTCGCCCGCGCGTGCATGTACGCCGCGTAGACCACCCAGATGACGAACGTCCAGACCTCCTTGGGGTCCCACGTCCAGTACGCGCTCCACGCCTTCTGTGCCCAGATCGCGCCGGCCACCAGGGTGAACGTCCAGAGGATGAACCCGACCATGTTCAGCCCGTATGCGGCCCGCTCCAGCGACGCTGCGGCCGGCAAGGTCTCGACGAAGTTGCGTCGGGCCGGCGGATGCTCCTCGCGGCGGCGCTTGACGAGGTAGACGATCCCCATCGAGAACCCGATGGTGAACACCGCCACCGCGAGGATGGCGACCACGACGTGGATGACCAGCCACACGCTCTTGAGCGCCGGCATCAGCTCGGCGGCCTCGGTGTAGAACGCGAACATGGCCAGGCCCAGGGTCAGCAGGATCGGGCCGATCACGAACAGGCCGAGCCACTCCCAGTGCCGACGCCGGGCGAGCAGGCAGTAGGCGAGCGAGGCAGCCGCGGCCCCCGCCGTCGCGAACTCGAACATGTTGCCCCACGGCGGACGCATGACCGCAAGCCCGCGCATCACGACCGAGGCGATGAGCAGCAGGGTGCCGAGCCAGGCCAAGGACAGCGCGATGTTGCCGGTCTTGCGCGCCCGAGCCGAGGGTTCTCCCACCGGCGGATCGGACGCCGGCACCGCTTCGACCGGCACCGCATCGGCCGGCGGCGGAGCATCCGTGGGCGCCCCCACCGAAGCGCTACCCACCGAAGCACTCCCCACCGAAGCACTCCCCACCGAAGCGCTCCTCGCCGAAGCGCTCCTCACCGAAGCGCTCCCCACCGAGGTGGCACCCGCAGCGACCAGCTCCCGCGAGCGTCGCTTCGAGCCGCGCTCGGCGGCGACCGGACCGAGCGCTGCGAGGTAGGCCGCGAAGATCAGCATCGAGACCGTGAAGACGGCCATCGCCGAGTACAGCGCGAGGTTGGAGTACCCGACCAGTTCCGCGGAGGGCATACCTAGGGTCCTTTGCTGAGCTCGGTGCGCAGCCCGGCCAGCACCGCACCGAGCCCGGGGTCCGAAGTCCGCGCCAGACCACCGATGGTGACGAGGGTACGCGAGGGGTCGTCGGTCGGGCGGACCCGAACGAAGATGCGCCGCCGCCGGACCAGCAGGGAGGCCATCAGCCCGAGGATCGTGGCGATCGCAGCCACCAGGGTGAGCTCCTTGCCCGGGTCGACCCGGGCCGAGAGACCGGCGAACCGGTCCACCTTGTCGAAGCTGATCGAGCCCCGGCCGTCGGGCAGCTCGAACGTCTGTCCGGGCTGGAGGCGGATCAGCAGCGGCGTCCCGTCGGCCTTGGTCAGCTGGCTGAGGTTGGTCGTGTCGAGGGTGTAGACCGACTGCGGCCGGTTGGCGGGGAACAGGTCGCCCTCCCAGACCGACAGGGCCAGCTCCGGGTTGCGGTCGTCCGGGAAGAGTGAGGTGGGGCCGTTCGCATACGTCGGCTCCGCGGTCGGGAGGAAGAAGCCGCTGAACGCCAGCGCCGTCGGTCGCGCGGCGCCCACCTTGATCGCCCCCACCGACGTGTAGACGTTGTCCTGGGCCAGGAACGGCGTGGCCTGCTGGTAGAGCACCGCCCCGGACGCGTCGCGGACGGTCACCACCGGCGCGTAGCCGTTTCCGAGGAGGAAGACGTCGGCACCGTCGAGGGTGACCGGGTGGTTCGGGCTGATCTCGGACTGCGTCGACGGGCCACCCGGCTGTTCGGTCGTCGTGACGTCGGCCGTGAAGCTCCGGGGCGCGCCGAACTGGGCGCCGCCCACCTGGTCCTCGAAGGTGGCGTTCATCGACCTCAGGTCGATGGTGAACGGCGGAAGCTTCTCCGGGTCGGTCATCGCTCCGGGCAGGAACGAGTCGTACGAGGACAGCGTCGACGAGAACGTGTCACCCTCGGTGAGGATGACGTCGCCGCGCCATCCGAACAGATGCCCGACCGCGACGCCGATGATGACGACACAGAGGCCGGTGTGGAAGACCAGGTTGCCGGTCTCACGCAGATAGCCGCTCTCGGCGCTCACCGACTCGTCGTCGTGGGAGACCACCCGAAATCGCTTGTGCCGCAGCGCTTCCGTGGCAGCCGCCCGCGCGGAGTCCACGTCACCGGCATACGAGAGCTCGACGTGCTGGTCGAGCCGCGAGAGGTTGCGGGGGGCGCGCGGTGGCTTCGCGCGGAGGGTGTGCCAGTGCATCCGGCTGCGGGGGACGATGCACCCCACGAGCGAGATGACGAGCAGCAGGTAGATCGCCGAGAACCAGACCGAGGAGTAGACCTCGAAGAACCCGAGCCGGTCGAGCCACGGTCCGGTGGTGGGGTTGCTCGCGATGAAGTCGGCGACCTTGGCGGCATCGATGGAGCGCTGCGGGAAGATCGACCCCGGCACGGCGGCGATCGACAGCAGCAGCAAGAGGAACAGCGCGGTCCGCATCGACGTCAGGGACCGCCAGGCCCACCGCGCCCAGCCCACCGGGCCGAGGCGGGGCTGGGTGACGGAGGTGCGCGCCGGCGTCTGGGTGGCCATCACAGCACCGTCGTGAAGCCGCCGACGAGATGCGCCTGGACCCACGCGACCCAGTCGGTCCAGACGCCGGAGACCATGAGGACGCCGACGGCGAGCAGCAGCACGCCGCCGAACACGTGGATCCCGCGCCGGTGGCGGCGGAGCCAGGTGCCGGTGCGACCGGCCCTCGAGTACCCGGCGGCGATGAGGACGAACGGGACGCCGAGACCGAGCGAGTAGGCCACCGCCAGGATCACTCCCCGCCCGACAGCACCGCTGTCGGCGCTGAGCGGCGCGGTCAGCGCGAGGATGGCGGCGAGCGTGGGTCCCGTGCACGGCGCCCACCCGAGCGCGAAGGCCGCGCCGAGCAGGGGGGCACCCGCGAGCCCGGCGGCCGGCTTCCAGCGGGGAACCGTGGTGCGCTGCAACCCGATCCCGGAACCGACGCCGAGGAAGACGAGCGCCAGGACGATCACGACGGCGCCGCCGATCCGGGTGAGCAGGTCGAGGTGCTCCCGCAGCGCGAAGGACACGGCGGAGGCCACCGCCACCAGCACGATGAACACGACGGTGAAGCCGAGGACGAAGAGGAGCGCGCCGAGGACGAGGTTCGAGCGGCGCCGCTGCTCCAGCGCCACGTCGGAGAGGCCGGTGACGTAGCCGAGGAAGCCGGGCACCAGCGGCAGCACGCACGGCGACGCGAAGGACACCAGGCCGGCGGCCAGCGCGACGACGACCGCGATCGGCAGCGCCGCCGTCGCCACCGCGGCGTCGGCAGCGGGCAGGTATGCGGGCAGGTATGCGGGCAGGTAGGCGGGCTGGCTCACGACCGGTTCACGGCCTCAGGCCTGCTCGGCCAGCACGTCGTCGACGAGCCCCGTGAGGGTGCTGACGGTCGTCGCGCCGAGGACCCGAGCGGCGATCCGACCCTGCCGGTCCAGGACCAGCGTGCTGGGCGTCGCAGCGGCCTTGCCCTGCAGCGCGAGCATCGGCTGACCGCCGCTCCCGCTGTCGCTGAGCGACGGGTAGGTCACCTTGTTGGCCTTGAGGAACGCGGCCGCCGTCGCCGCACTCTCCTTGATGTCGATGCCGACGAAGGCCACCGGCTTCCCGGCGGTGGAGTACGACTGCCATACCTGCTGCAGGTGCGGGGTCTCGTCGACGCACGGTGCACACCACGAGCCCCAGACGTTGACGACGACGACCTTGCCGCCTGCGTCGGCGGCCGTGGACCACGGCTTACCGTCCACCGTCGTGCCGCCCAGCGAGACGGCCGAGCCACGGTCGGCCACGGCCAGCTGCTCGACCGTCCCGTCACCCGCGACGTAACCCTTGCCGTCGCCGGCCATCGCCTGCGACGCAACGCTGTTCGCGTCGTCGTTGCACGCGGCCGTCACCAGGGACAGGCCGAGCGCGCATGCGGCCACGAACGCCCCACGTCTCCGGGGGGAACCTCCGGTCACGCGCCCGCCTTCTTGGCCGCGCGGGCGAGCAACCCCGCGGCAGGCTCGGTGTAGGTGATCGAGGTGAGGTCGTCCCCGGTGTAGGTGAGCGAGGTCAGCGAGGCGAGCGAGCACTCACGCTTGCGCGGGTCGTGCCACAGCCGCTTGCCCTCGATCTTGTTGCGGACGGTCCAGACCGGCAGCTGGTGGGAGACCAGGACGACGTCGTGCCCGTATGCGGCGACGCGCGCGTCCGCGATCGCCCCGAGCATCCGAGCGGCGATCTGCTCGTAGGGCTCGCCCCAGCTCGGCGTGAACGGGTTCAGTAGGTGCGGCCAGACCGAAGGCTTCGACAGGGCGCCGTCGCCGACCCCGAACGTCTTGCCCTCGAAGTAGTTGCCGGCCTCGATGAGCCGTTCGTCGGTCTCCACCGGCAGGTCGAACGTGGCCGCTATGGGCCCCGCGGTCTCCTGGGCCCGCTCCAGCGGAGAGGCCACGACCCGGACCACGTCGTGCACGGCGAGGAACCGGGACACCGTCTCGGCCATCTCCCGGCCCAGCTCGGACAGCCGGTACCCCGGCAGACGGCCGTAGAGGATCCCCTCCGGGTTGTGCACCTCGCCGTGCCGCATCAGGTGCACGACGGTGACCGGGGAGCTCATGCGTCGATTGTCGCAAACTCGCGGGCCGCGGCCAGGCATGCGTCCGGCACCGAGGCCAGGACGTGATCGACCGCCTCGTCGTCGTGCGCGGCGCTCACGAACCATGCCTCGAACGAGCTGGGCGGCAGGTGGACGCCCTGGCTGAGCATCGCGTGGAAGAACGCCGCGAACGCCGCCGTCGACTGGTCCCGCGCGTCGTCGTAGTTGCGTACCGGCCCCTCCCGGAAGAAGACGCTGAACATCGACCCCGCCCACTGCACGGTATGCGGGACACCCTCGCGACCCAGCCCCTCCGAGACCCCCTCGGCGATGGCCCGGCTCACCACGTCGAGGCGTTCGTAGACCTCCGGCGTGCAGGCGCGCAGCGTCGCGAGTCCGGCGGCTGCGGCGACCGGGTTCCCCGACAGGGTGCCCGCCTGGTAGACCGGCCCAGCCGGCGCGAGCAGGGCCATGACGTCAGCGCGACCCCCGAACGCCGCCGCAGGGAAGCCGCCGCCCATGACCTTGCCGAAGGTGAGCAGGTCCGGTGGCCCCGACGCATACGGGCCCTCAAGGCCGTACCACCCGGACGGTGAGCACCGGAAACCCGTCATCACCTCGTCGCTGACGACGAGCGCCCCGTGCTCGTGCGCGACCCGGAGGAGTCCCTCGGTGAAGCCCCCGACCGGTGGGACGACACCCATGTTGCCGGCGGCGGCCTCGGTGATGACGCAGGCGATCTCGTGGCCGCGCGCGGCGAACGCGGCCTCGACGGCGGCGAGGTCGTTGTAGGGGAGCACGATCGTCTCGGCCGCCGAGGACGCCGGCACCCCGGCGCTGTCCGGCAGCCCGAACGTCGCGACACCCGAGCCCGCCGCGGCGAGCAGCGAGTCGACGTGGCCGTGGTAGCAGCCGGCGAACTTCACGACGACGCTCCGCCCGGTGTAGCCGCGGGCCAGCCGGATCGCCGTCATCGTGGCCTCGGTACCGCTGTTGACCAGGCGCACCTGCTCCGCCGGGGTGCGGGCGACGATCTCCTCGGCCAGGGCGACCTCGTTCTCGGAGGGGGTACCGAACGAGAAGCCGCGGGTCGCCGTCTCCCGGACCGCCGCGACGACGGACGGGTGGGCGTGGCCGAGGATCATCGGCCCCCACGAGCCGATCAGGTCGACGTAGCGACGGCCGTCGACGTCGGTGAGCCAGGGGCCGGCCGCGCCGGCCATGAACCGTGGCGTACCGCCGACCGCCCGGAAGGCGCGCACCGGCGAGTTCACCCCTCCCGGGATGACCGCCAGCGCCCGGTCGAGGAGGGCAGCCGAGGCCGGCGCCTCCAGGGGGTAGGCCGGCAGGTCGGTATGCGTGGACGTCACCCGGGCATTGTCGCAACCCCGGCTGAGGGACGGTTCAGGCGCCGGCCAGCTGGTCGAGCCGTGACTCGAGGTCTTCTTGCAGCTCGGCCTCCGCACACGCCTCAGCCACGACGGCCTGGTGTATCCCGAGCGCGGCGTCGCGCACCTTGCCCATCGCCACGCCGAGGGCGGAGAACTCGCCGGCGCCCATGACGTCGAGCAGGTGCTTGCGCACGCTCTCGACGTGGGTCCTGGCGATGGTGTTGAGCCGTTCCCACCCCTCGTCGGTCAGCACGAGCTCGACGCCGCGGCGGTCGGACAGGCAGGACTGCCGCTCGACCCAGCCCCGCTTCTCCAGCCGCGCGGCAGTGTGGGTGAGTCGGCTGCGGGACTGGACGACGAGGTCGGCCAGCTCGGACATCCGCAGGCGGCCGCCGTCGCTCTCGCTGAGCATGGAGAGGATCTCGTACTCGGTCAGCTGCAGGCCGTGCGCCTGGAGGTCGCGGTCCAGAGCCTCTTCCAGGAATCGGCTTCCGCGCAGGTAGGCACGCCAGGACTGCTGCTCGCCGTCAGTCAGCCAGCGAGGCTCATCCAGCTCCGCACTCACCGTAGATCCCTCCTTGACCCCTCAACCTAGTGTCCAACGGCCCAGCCGTCCCGGACATTCCGGGAGAGCGCTTCCGGCACGTCTGCCTGCCCCGGACGTAGCGGCGGCCGACCAGCACCCTGGGCGATGGTTGACCCCCTGGGGTCGACAATCGCCCACGGTCTCGCCAACCTCCCCTCTGGAGCGCCTTGGTGCCGGCGACCGGGCGGCCCAACCACCATCGTGGGCGATCGCGAGCCCCGGAAGTCAGCGCCGCCGGAAAGTCGCGCGCCAGCGGAGGTCCTCGTCGGGGTAGACCCGCTCCACCGCGACCAGGTCGATCCCGTGACCGGCGAAGGCGTCGATCTCCGAGCGCACGAGCGGCCACGGCGGCCGGGGGTAGGCATCCCGCTCGCTCGCCGTCCCGTCGGACCCGAACGCCATGACCACCAAGGTCCCGCCCGGGGCGACCAGCCCGCTCACGGCGCGGATCGCGTCGGCACGGGGCGGTTCGGGCAGGGCCTGGACGTTCATGCTCTCCCTGGTGCCAGCCGCCTAGCGGCGGCCACCACCATGGGCCCAGATGACGAGGTCGAACCCGCTGATCCACCCGCGAGGCAGCGCCCAAGAGGTCGGCCACGTCGTAGTGGACGGTGCTGTCGAGGTGGCGCGCCCGGGTCTGTTCGACCGCGGACGGTGAGATGTCGAACGCGGTCGTGGGGCATCCGAGCGAGGAGGTACTCCCGCGCAAGCGGGGGACCCCCACGCGTCCCGCCCGTGCCCGGCCCCGACGACGATGGTCCGCGCCGAGGTCGGCGGTCCTTCACGCTCCACCCACTCGACGAGCAGGACGTTGGGCTCCGCCCGGTCCCACGGGACGACCGCCTCCCCGTCGGCGGCGGCCCGGTAGAGGTCGTCGAACCAGGCGGTCGGCTCGCCCGTCCGCGCCTCGGCCAGCGGGTGGGTCGCCTCGTCGGGATCGGTGGGCAGGTCCATGACCGATGGTGCCCGGCGGCGCCGACGCGCGACGCATACCCGAGAATGGGGCCGTGGCTCGACCTTCGGTGCAGTGGAACGGTGCGCGGGTGGGCGCCCTCATCGGTGCGGTGGGGGGCGTGCTCTTCGTCGTGCTCAACGCGTGGCCGCTGGGCGAGCCCTGGACCAACGTCGCCATCGGGATCGGCGTCGC
>NZ_DATBTV010000054.1:0-20165 GCF_036559105.1 Lapillicoccus sp.
CGTCGGCCGTTCCCGACACGGAGGCGACCACGAGGTCGGTCCGGTCGGCCAGTGATCCGAGCGGGTACGACGCCCACAGCAGCAGCCCGGACAGGCCGGAGTCGCGAGGTGACACCGAGATCCCGGCGGTGACCCCGCCCAGGCTGTGACCGCCGACCGCCCACCGGGTGACACCGGGGGTGGCCGCGACGACCTTGGCCGGCTCACCGGTGGCGAGGAAGCCGATGTTGTACGGCTCCTTGACGATGACGACGAGGTACCCGGCAGCGCTGACCTCGGTCAGCAGAGGGACGTAGGCGCGAGGGTCGACCTTGGCGCCGGGCAGGAACACGAGGCCGGCCTTCGGGGTGGCGGTGGGCGTGAGGACGATCCTGGTCGGGGACGTCTCGACCCGGACGGCCGAGTCGCCCGACATGGCCGCGACGGCCTCTGGCGCCGCGGCCAGCGGGACGAGATAGCCGATGGCGCCAAGGACGACCACGGTCACGACGGCCGCGGCCACTCGGCCGACGACGGTCGCCACGCGATGGTGCGGTCGGTCGCGAGGGACGTGCTGTCGCTCCGTGACGATGAGGAGCAGGCCGACGACCGCGACCGCCGCCAGCGTGACGGGGTAGGCGGGATGGCCCGCGAGCAGCGACTCTCGGCTGAGGACCGCGCAGACCACGGCACCGGTTACCCACAGTGAGCCGACAACCACTCGCCAGGCGGACCGCCGCGCGATGGTGGCAGACTCGGGCGCGGGCATGGACGACACCACCGAAGGGTGTCACGCCGCTCACTCGGGGCGAGAAGAGGACGCCAGTGGATGTGATGCCTGACGAGCAGCTCGAGGCCGAGCTGTCACCGGTGACCGTGGTGGAGTCGGACGCGTCGACCGCGGACGAGCTGCTGCGCCGGGCCACCCAGTGGGACGCCGCCGTGCGCGACCGGGACGAGTCGGCCGCCGCCGAGCTGCTGGCCCCCGACTTCGCGCTCGAGCTGGTCCAGCCGGTCCGCAACGTCATGACTCGCCAGGTGTGGCTCGAGGTGCTGGCCGACTACGTCGTGAGCGAGTGGGAGGTCGAGGAGCAGATTGTCGAGGTCGAGGGCGACGTCGGGGCGGTGCTCCGGCGGGTTCGGATGGAGGCCAGTGTCATGGGCGAGGACCGTGGCGGGGTGTTCGTCATGTCGGATCTCTGGCGGTGGATCGACGGGGAGTGGCGGGTGTGGCGCCGGCACTCGACGCCGCTCATGCCCGATCGTTTACTCGATCGGAAGCCCTCGGACTGATCGAGGTTCGCGCCGGTTCGCACCGGTTCGCACCGACCCTCTGTGCGGTGGATCGTTCCCCTCCTGAGGGGGAGAAGACACCGCGTTGTCACCTGGGGCACTAGCCGGACAGGGTGCTCCACCGGATCGACAGACCCAGCCCGATCAGGAGGATCAGGGCCGCCAGCGCGATGAACCCGGCGCTGATGTCGACGTCCTGCTGCTGGGTCGTGACGTGCTTCGGCAGGTTGGCCAGCACGCTCTGCAGCTGGTCGGCGTCGGTCGCCGCGAAGTACTCGCCGCCGGTCGTCGACGCGACGGTCTTGAGGGCGTCCTCGTCGACCACGAGGAAGTTCCGGCCACCACCAGGGGCCACCCCGCCACCGAAGTCCCGGGCGCCGCCGCCGAACCCCTGCTGGTTCATCCCACCGAGCTGTGCGGCGGAGCAGACCATCTGGGTCGGGTTCTTGGTCCCGAAGCCGATCGGGTAGACCCGCACACCGCGGGCGGCGGCCTGGACGGCGGCGTCCTGGGGCGTGATACCGCGGGTGTTCGCGCCGTCAGTGAGCAGCACGACGATCTCCGGAGCCTTGTCCCCGTTGGCGCTCGGCGTCGGGGTGGGAGTCGACGACCCGTCCCCACCCTCCGGCGACTTGGGGATCGACGACCCGTCGGGGTTGGGCGCAGCCTCAGGCGAGCTCGGCGCCACGTTGGGGTCCAGCTCGGCGATCGCGTCGATCGACTTGAGGATCGCCGCGCCGATGGTCGTACCACGGCCGGTCGTCACGGCGTCGAGGGTGTTGAGCAGGTCGGTCTTGTTCGTCGTCGGAGCCACGGCGAGCTGGGCGAACCCGGAGAACAGCACGAGGCCGATCTTGGTGTCGTCGCCCTGTGTCTCGACGAACTTGCGCACGGCGGCCTGCGCAGCGCTGAGCCGGTTGGGATCCACGTCGGTCGCGCACATCGAACCCGAGACGTCGAGGGCGAGGATCACCGTCGAGCTCGAGATCGGCACGTCCGCCTTGACCTGTGGCCGAGCCGCCGCGACGCCGAGGAGCCCGAGGCTGGCGATGACGAGGGCCACCGGGATGTGCCGCCGCCAGCGGCGGCTCGGGCCGACCGCCGTGCGCACCAGGGCGACGTTCGAGTAGCGGACCGCCGCCGGCTTCCTCCGTCGGGTCTGCCACACGTATGCGGCGAGCAGGACCGGCACGGCCAGCAGGCCAAGCAGCAGGTAGGGCTGGTCGACATTCACTCAGATCACCCGACCTCGACGCAGTACGGAGACGACCGCTCCGGCGAGCAGCAGCAGGGTCGCGATCCCGGCGACCAGCGAGGTGATCTCGTGGGGGACGCTGCGCGACACCCAGCTCAGCTGGACCGAGTCGTACACCTGCGACAACGAGGTGGCGTCGGTCGCGTTGTAGTAGGTCCCCCCGGAGATCTGTGCGATCTGCTTCAGGGCGTCCTCGTCGAGGTGCGTCGCGATGCTGAAGCCGCCCATCTGCAGCACCGTCCCGGCGGCACTCCCGAGTCCGATCGGGTAGATCTTCACGCCCGCCGCGGCGGACAGGTCGGCCAGGTTGACCGGATCCGGACCGCTGGTGTTCTCACCGTCCGTGAGCAGGACGATCGCGGACCCTTGGTAGTAGCCAATCGGCGTCTCGCCGTTGCTGCCGTTCTCGGTGTCGCCGTTACTGACGATGGGCTTGCCGGCGATAGCGCTCAGGGACGTGAGGATCCCCCGCCCCAGCGACGTCTCCCCTTGCGGCGTCAGGCGGTTCACCGAGGCGAGCACTTGGTCCTTGTCGGTCGTCGGCTGCTGGGCGACGATGCCGCTCCCACCGAAGGCGACCACGCCGATCTTCACCGTCGCCGGCTGCTTGTCGACGAACCCCTTGGCCGCGGCCTTGGCCGCGTCGAGGCGGGTCGGCTGCATGTCCTTGGCCGCCATGCTCGTGGACACGTCGAAGGCGAGGATGACGGTGCCCTCGCGACGCGGCTCCGCCACCGCGGCCACCGGGCGGGACAGGGCGAGCAGCATCACGGCGAGCGCGGCGACGAGCAGGACCGGCGCGACGTGCCGCCACCGGTCCCGGCGGGCCGTGGGGACGACGAGGCCCTCCCGGGCCAGGTCGGCCCGGCGGTCGGACTGCTGCCGCAACAGCCGCCGGTATGCGACGACGACCACTGGAATGGCGAGCAGGCCCAGGAGGGCCCAGGGCCACTGCAGGCTCGGGAGACTCATCGGCGCCGCCTCCGGCGCAGCTCGGAGATGCGCAGCAGCGAGCGGACGAGGTCCTCGTCGGTCCGGACCTGGTGCAGGTCGACGCCGGCCGAACGGGTGGCCTCCTCGAGGAGCGCCTGGCGGTCGTCGGCCGCGGCCTTGAGGCGCGAGCGGAATCCGGGGTCGGAGGTGTCGACGAAGATCTGCTCACCGGTCTCGGCGTCCTCGACGTAGATCGAGCCGACGTCGGGCAGCTCGTCCTCGCGGGGGTCGCTGACCTGCAGGGCGACCACCTCGTGGCGCCGCGCGAGCCGGCTCAGGGCCTTCTCCCATCCCGGCTCGCTGATGAAGTCGGAGACGACGACGACCAGGGCCCGGCGGCGGATCATCCCGGCGGACCGGTTCAGCATCGCGCCCAGGTCGGTGACGTGGCGCTCGGGTCCGCTCTCGTCGCGGCGCCGTCGGCGGCCGGGCTTGGTGGCCGACGCGGCCTCGGTCGCGGCGGCGCGGGCGTTCCGGCGGTCGAGGAGCACGTCGGCGATCTGCAGCACCTGGTTCCGGCCCGAGCGCGCCGGCAGCACCCGCTCCACGTCCTGGTCGAAGACGACCATCCCGACCCGGTTGCCGCGCCGGGTCAGCACGAGGGCGAGCGTCGTCGCCAGCTCCGCGAGGACGAGGTCCTTCTGCCGGTCCACCGGCCCGAACCCCATCGACGCGGAGTGGTCGAGCAGCAGCCAGGCCGTGACCTCGCGGTCCTCGACGTACTCGCGGACGTAGGGCGTGTCCATCCGCGCGGTGACGTTCCACTCGATGTGGCGCAGGTCGTCACCGGGCTCGTACTCGCGAAGGTTCGTGAAGTCGATCCCGCTCCCCCGGAACAGGCTGCGGTAGTCGCCCTGGAGCTGGCCGTCCAGCCGCCGGACGACCCGCCACTCGAGCTGCCGGAGCAGGCGCTCCGGCGTCAGCGAGGCGGCCTGGTCCATGGCGATCCTCCCGGCGAGTCACCGGGCGATACGGCGTGGGCAGACCTCTCCCTCAACGGGATCTGCGGGAGTGGGGTGGCGGCCAGGATCGGGGTCAGCAGGTCGTCGGCGCTCATGTCCTCGGCCAGCGCCTCGTAGGAGAGCACGATGCGGTGCCGCAGCACGTCGCGGGCCAGGTCGCGCACGTCGGTGGCCAGCGCGTAGTCGCGCCCCCGCAGGTAGGCGAGCGCGCGAGCGGCGAGGACCAGGTTGATCGAGGCGCGCGGGCTGGCGCCGAAGGTGACGAACCGGGCCAGCTCGGCCTTCCCGATGATCGCGGGGTTCCGCGTCGCGTTGGCGAGGTGGACCGCATACTCGATGACTCCCGGGTCGACGTAGACCTGGGCGGCCTGCCTCTGGTACTCCTTCAGCGACTCGGCGGTCAGCACTCTCTGGGTCGCGGCGAGGGTGCCGATCATCCGCTCGACGACGACGAACTCCTCGGGCGGAGTGGGGTACCCGACGACGACCTTGAGCATGAACCGGTCGACCTGGGCCTCGGGGAGCTGGTAGGTGCCCTCCGACTCGATCGGGTTCTGCGTGGCCATGACGAGGAACGGGTCCGGAGCGGGGTAGGTCTCGCGGCCGATGGTGACCTGCCGCTCCTGCATCACCTCGAGCAGGGCGCTCTGGACCTTGGCCGGGGCGCGGTTGATCTCGTCGGCGAGGACGAGGTTGGCGAACACCGGGCCGAGCGACACCTGGAACTCACCGTCGCGCTGGTTGTAGATCCGCGTCCCGACCAGGTCGGCCGGCACGAGGTCGGGGGTGAACTGGATCCGCTGGAAGTCGCCGCCGATGGCGTCGGCGAGCGTCTTGATGGCCATCGTCTTGGCCAGCCCCGGTACGCCCTCGACGAGGAGGTGACCGCCGGCGAGCAGCGCGACGATCATCCGCTCGAGCAGGTCGTCCTGCCCGACGATGGTCTTCTTGACCTCGTACAGCGCCTGCTCGAGCGGGTGCGGCCGCGCCGCGGCGCTGGGCTGGGGCGAGTCGGTCATGTCGGCTCCTTGGGCACGGTCACGGATGCGGTCACAGGCGAGGTCACTGGGCGGGGGCACCGGCGCCGCCGCCGGCCGTGGCGATGGGGACGGCGAAGCCGATCCCGACGAAGAAACCCTGCTGGCTCGGGTTCGCGAGCCCGGTGACGATCCCGACCACCTGTCCGGCCTTGTTGAGCAGCGGGCCGCCGGAGTTGCCGGGATTCACCGCGGCGTCCATCTGGATCAGGTGCTCGAGCTTCTGACCGTTGCCGATGTTGACCGACCGGTCGAGCGCGGACACGACGCCGGCGGAGAGCGAGTCGGTCAGCCCCAGTGGGTGGCCGACCGCGAACACGGGGGTGCCGACCTGGACTCCGCCACCGAGGACCGCGGGCACGAGGGTCTGCGGGAGGGTCGACGGCGACAGCGTGGCGATGTCGTTCTCCGGCTGCTGGCTGGCGATCGTCGCGGGGGAGGAGGTGCCGTCGGTGTAG
Source organism: Lapillicoccus sp. (assembly GCF_036559105.1). Lineage (GTDB taxonomy): Bacteria > Actinomycetota > Actinomycetes > Actinomycetales > Dermatophilaceae > Lapillicoccus. The sequence goes on from NZ_DATBTV010000054.1 coordinate 5,978, forward strand.
CTCACGGTGATCGCCTCCGCCCCACTGACGACGTGGAGGGCGGTGAGGATCGTGCCGTCGTCCTTGACGATGACGCCGGCACCGCTGCCGGACTCTCCGCTGCTGCCACCGGCGCGCTTCGCGTTGATGAGGACGAGCGAGGGCTGGATGGTCTGGTAGGCGACGGTCCCGTCGGGCGGGGCGGCGGCCTCGGCCTTGGCCTGGTCGTCGATGCCCTTCTTCACCTTGGCGTCGATGTCCTGCTGGGTGACCGGAGCGACGGGGTTCGGCCGGGTCAGCGCGTAGGTCCCGACCGCCGCAAGGAGCAGCACCGCGACGATGCCGACGACCCACACCCGGCCGGGGACGCGCCGGGCCCACGTCCACGCGGCGACGAAGGGCCGGGCGGCGCGGGTGCCGGCCCGACGTACCCGCATACCGGCGCCGTCCTCACGCGGACGGCCGGGATCGCCATCGCCGCTCGGTCCAGCGGCGTCCGCCTCGGGCGGGGCGATGACGCGGGCCACCTCCTGACTGTACGTTCGGCGACGCGCGAGCGGCAGTGCGGGACCGCGACTCATATCGCAGTCATAGGAACCGCGTCTCCTCAGACGTCGGCGGGCTGCGGCTGTTCCGGATGCGGCGCGTCGCCCACCGAGGCCTGGGCTCGCCAGAGCCGGCGCTCGAGGTCGGTCCGCACCGACGCGTACGCCGGGTCGTCGGCGACGTTCTGGAGCTCGGCCGGGTCCTCGAGCAGGTCGTAGAGCTCCCACTCGGCCGGGTAGCGCTCGTCGGAGCAGCCGGGCACGCCGAGGCCGTCGTTGTAGAAGTAGACGAGGCAGTACCGCTCGGTGCGCAAGCCGTAGTGCGCGCCGACGTGGTGGCTGCGGTCGTCGTGCATCCAGTAGCGGTAGTACAGCCCGTCGTGCGGCGGGTCGGGGTCGCGGGTTCCGGCGACGTCCGGCCAGAACGAACGGCCCTGCATCCGGGGGTCGGCGGGTACGCCCGCCGCCTCGAGCAGGGTCTGGGCGACGTCGACGTTGCTGACGATGCCGGTATGCGCCGTCCCCGGAGTGACCGCGCGCGGGTACGACACGAGGAACGGCATCCGGATCGACTCCTCGTACATGAACCGCTTGTCGAACCAGCCGTGGTCGCCGAGGAAGAAGCCCTGGTCCGAGCCGTAGAGGAGCACGGTGTCGTCGAGGTCGCCGCGGTCGCGCAGCCAGCCGACGAGGCGGCCGACGTTGTCGTCGACCGAGGCCACGCAGGCGAGGTAGTCCTCCATGTAGCGCTGGTACTTCCACAACGCCTCGTCTTCGCGCGAAAGACCTTGCGGTACAGGCTGTTTCAGGTCCACCTTGGTGAGGTCGTCGGCGACGCTCATGGCCGCCCGGCGAGCCGTGTCGGAGCGGGTGGCGAGGTCGTCCGTGAAGGTTCCGGGGACCGGGATCTGGCGGTCCGCATACATCCCGGTATGCGCGTCGTCCGGTTCCCAGGGCCGGTGCGGAGCCTTGTGCCAGACCAGGAGGCACCACGGCTCATCCCCGTCCAGCGATCCCAGCCAGCGGATCGCGAGGTCGGTGATGAGGTCGGTGGCGTAGCCGGGCTCGACGCGCAGCCCGGCCGCGGAGAGGAACCGGGGGTCGTGGTACTCGCCCTGGTCGACGAGGGCGTCCCAGTAGTCGAAGCCGTGCGGGTCGTGGCTGACCCCGTCGGTGTCGCCGTCACCCATGTGCCACTTGCCGACGAAGCCGGTGCGGTAGCCCGCGTCCCGCAGGGCGCTGACGAAGGTGGGTTGGGTGGCGTCGATGAACGTGTCGAGGGTGCTCACGCCGTTGACGTGGCTGTAGGTGCCGGTCAGCAGAGACGCGCGGCTCGGAGCGCAGAGCGAGTTCGTCGCGAAGAGGTTGTCGAACCGGACGCCGGCCTCGCCGATCGCGTCGATGTGCGGGGTGGTGTTGACGACCGACCCATAGGCGCTGATGGCGTGGGCCGCGTGGTCGTCACTGAGGAGGAACAGGATGTTGGGACGGCGACCGGCGGGTGGTGCGGAGGTCACCGCCGCCGGCTCCGCTCCTCGATGTAGCGCTTGGTGACCGCCATGTCGGACTCGCCCATCCCCCGGTTCACCAGGTCGGCGAAAGCCGCCCTGACCGCCGGCAGCAGGGCCGCGTCGGTGCGCGTGGCCGTCGCGACGTCGGTAGCGAAGTCGAGGTCCTTGAGGACGTAGCGGGCGATCCCGGAAGGGCTGAAGTCGTCGGTGACCATCCGGTCGCCGCGGGTCCGCAGGATGCGGCTGTCCGCATACCCGCCGGCGAACAGCTCGAACAGCGTGTCGAGCTCGAGCCCGCTGCGGTCGGCGAGGACCGCCGCCTCCCCGAGAGCGAGGACGGCGGCGGCGACGACGAGCTGGTTGCAGGCCTTGGCGACCTCACCGGACCCGAGCGGCCCGAGGTGGTACGCCCGTCCGCACGCCTCGAGGACCGCCATCGCCCGGCGCGCGTCAGCGTCCGTCCCGCCGACCATGATCGACAGCGTCCCGGCCTGCGCCCCGTCGACCCCGCCGGACACCGGGGCGTCGACGACGCGGACCCGACCGTCGGTCTCACGGGCCAACCGCTCGCCGAGTCGGCGGACCCCGGTCGGCGACGACGTGGACGAGACGACGAGCAGCAGGTCGTCGGGACGGTCGGCCAGCAGCCCGTCCTCGCCGGCGAGGACCTCCTCGACCTGCGGCAGGTCGGGCAGCATGAGCAGGACCACGGTGGCGTCGCTGGCGAGCGAGTGCGGCGTGTCGTGCCAGCGGGCGCCCGCGTCGAGGAGGTCGACATAGCGGTCAGGGCCGCGGCCGTGGATCGCCACGGCGGTGGCGGGTCGCCGGAGCAGGTGCTCGGTCATCGGACGGCCCATCGCGCCGAGCCCGATCACGCCCACCCGCTCGACGTCCTGGGTCAGGTCGCGGGGTGCGGGCTCGGGCATGCTGTAGATCATGCCGGACGGTCTCTTCGATCTCACCGGGCGAAGCGCTCTGGTCACCGGGTCCACACGGGGGATCGGGTACGCCCTCGCCCGCGGCCTGCTCACGGCGGGCGCCCGTGTAGTGGTGCACGGCCGGGGCGAGGACCGGGCGGCCGGGGCGGCGGCCACCCTGGCCGGCGAGGGGGCCGTCACGCTGCCGGCGGCCTTCGACGTGACGTCGGCGTCATCGGTGGACGCAGGGGTGGGCCGGATCGAGGCGGAGTGGGGGACGCCGGACATCCTCGTGAACAACGCCGGTATGCAGCGCAGGGCTCCGGTCCTCGACTTCTCGGTGGCTGACTGGGACGAGCTCGTCGCGACCAACCTCACCAGTGCGTTCCTCGTCTCGCAGCGCGTGGGTCGGGGCATGGCCGAACGCGGCAGCGGGAAGATCGTCATGATCGGGTCGGTCCAGAGCCGGCTGGCGAGACCGGGCATCGCGCCCTACAGCGCGACCAAGGGTGGCGTCGTCATGCTGACCCGGGGACTCTGCGCGGACCTCGGGCCGAAGGGGATCCAGGCGAACGCACTGTGCCCCGGCTACATCGACACCGAGCTGACCCAGGCCTTGGTCGACGACCCCGAGTTCAGCGAGTGGGTCCGTGGGCGTACGCCGGCCGGTCGCTGGGGCGGCGTCGAGGACCTCGTGGGCGCGCTGGTGTTCCTGGCGTCCGCCGCATCGGACTTCGTCAACGGGCAGGTTCTCTACGTCGACGGCGGCATGACCGCCGTCGTCTGACCGCTAGGCCGGTAGCCGGTGCGCGGCGGCGCGGATGAGCACGACCGCCCAGGTGCGGTAGGGCTTCCAGCGGTCGGCGAACGTCGCATACTCATCGTCGGTCATCGGGGTGGTGAGGCCGTAGAGGTCGTGGACCGCCTGACGGCTGCGGGCCTCGTCGGTGGGCAGCACGTCGACGAAGCCGCAGGCCCGGACGACGATGAGCGCGCTGTAGAACGGGCCGATCCCGGGCAGCTCCTGGACCGCGAGCTGGGCGGCCTCGGGTCCCATGGCGACGAGGCGGCCGACGTCCAGGTCGCCCCGCTGGGCCGCTGCGGCAATGGCCTGCAGCCGGGGGATGCGGTCGGCCGGAAGCCCGGGGAGGTCGGTGAGTGCCGCCAGCGTCGACGGGGCGGGGAGGGCCGTGACGGTCTGGCCGGCCAGCTCGAAGGCGGTGCCGTGGGCCTCGTTGAGGCGCTCGCGGAGGGTGATGCCCTGTGCGCGGGCTCGGCGGGCGCTGATGACCGACCAGACCGCGGCTTCGTAGGGCGAGTAGAACAGCGCCGGACGGAGCCCCGGCGCCGCCTGCTGGAGCGCCCCGATGACCGGGTCGCGACGGCCGAGCTCGGCGAACCCCTCACCGTCGTGGTCGCAGGAGACGACCCGCGCGACCTGCGCGGCGACGGTCTCCGGGTCGGCGTCGCCGTGGATCGTCAGGTCGAGCTCGTCGCCGTCCTGACGGACCTCGACGCCGACCGCGGTCTCGAGGTCGTGGTCGACGCGGAAGGCCATCCGCATGACGCCGTCGAACGACCGCTCGTTGCGGTGGCCGAACCCGAACAGGGCGAGCTCCTTCAGCGAGAAGGGCCCACGGGTGGGGATGGTCGTGCTCGTCGACGTCGTCACCCGCTGATCGTCGCGGTCGGCACCGACACCGACGTCTCGTCCGCGTGCCCGACTAGGGTCCGGAGTCATGAGAGCCGAGGGCACCTTCACCGTCGCGTCGTTCGTCCCCGCTCGCATCGACCCGCCGCCGGTGGCCATCGAGGTGGGCATCCCGGTCGGGACGGCGGTCATGGAGAAGGTCTACGAGGGCGACGTGTCCGGCCGCTCGGCCACGATCTTCACGTCGGCCTTCGACATGGGGACGGGGACGGGGACGTACGTGGCGCTGGAGACCTTCGAGGGCCGGCTCGGTGACGACACCGGCGGGTTCGCCTACGTGCACTCGGCCACGACAACGGGTTCGGACCGGCAGTACGAGCTGTTCGTCATCGTCCCCGGCAGCGGCGTCGGCGACCTGGCGCCCATCTCCGGTGGTGGCGGGATGTCCGTCGACGAGGACGACACCCACCGGGTCTGGTTCGACTACCAGCTGACGTGACGGGCGCCGCTCCACGGTCCGCACAGCGGCGTTCGTAGCGGCCACCACGTCGTGATCGCGACACCTCGCCGCTACGGTCGCGCCGCTTCGCTATGGAGCCGGGCCGCCGCGGTGCGGATCGTCAGCTGGGACCGCCGTACGCCGGCGGGGCGTCCATGGAGGTGCGCAGTGTGGTCAGGGTGTCGGCCGGCACGTTGATGAGCCCGCGAACCGGTCGGTCGAGGTCGAACGTGATGAACAGCGTGGGGGCGACGATCACCGCCGCGAGCAGGGCGATCCCCGGACCGCGAAGAGGCCGACGATGAGCGCCGGCGTGCTCAGCTGGAACAGCGACACGCCTACTCCTCACGCGTCCGACGACGTTCGGAAGGTGGCGACCGTTGAACGTGACGGTCTGTCGAATCCGTCAGCCGGCCCGGACCTCCTGGTAGCGAGCCAGCGACTCCTTGCGCTCCGCGTCGTGGTCGACGATCGGGGCCGGGTAGCCGTCCGGCGGGGGATCCACGCTCCACGGCTCGTGGATCTCGTTGGCGGGCAACGACGTCAGCTCAGGTACCCAACGGCGGACGTAGGCCCCCTCGGGGTCGAACTTCTTCGCCTGCAGGACGGGGTTGAAGATCCGGAAGTACGGCGACGGGTCGGTCCCGGTGCCCGCCGTCCACTGCCACCCGTGCTGGTTGTTCGCAAGGTCGCCGTCGACGAGGTGGTCCATGAAGTGACGGGCTCCCAGCGTCCACTCCAGGTGCAGGTCCTTGACGAGGAACGACGCGACGATCATCCGGACCCGGTTGTGCATCCACCCGGTCGCGAGGAGCTGACGCATACCGGCGTCGACGATCGGGTAGCCGGTGCGGCCCAGCTTCCACGCCTCGAGCCGCTCGTCGGCCTGCTTCCCGGTGTCGTAGCGCATCCGCGACATGGCCGGCTGGAAGTACCCGTGCGCACTGTCCGGCCGGTGGTGCAGGACCTGCGCGTAGAAGTCGCGCCAGCACAGCTGACGCCGGTATGCCGGTCCTCGCCGGCCGAGGTCGGCGAGCATCGTTCGCGGGTGGATCTCCCCGAACTTCAGGTGTACCGACATGTGCGACGTGCTGTCGAGGTCGGGCCGGTTGCGCTCCGCGTTGTAGCGCTCGACGTCCCCGTCCAGGAACTCCTTCCACGCCGCCAGCGCAGCGGCCTCACCGGCGTCGGGCAGGTCCGCAGAAACCCGAGGGTCGTGAGGGATGTCGATCCCGTCCTCGGGGTGCCACGAGATCCCCGCCGGGTTCGACGTCGACGGGCTGTGCCAGCCGCGCTCAGACCATGCTCGGTAGAACGGGGTGAAGACCTTGAACGGCTCGCCGTCCTTCTTGAGCAGCTGGCCGGGCGACACCGCATACGGGCTGCCCGTCCGTACCAAGGGCACGTCGCCGAGGGCCTTCTCGACGCGACGGTCGCGGGCCGCGCCGTAGGGAGCGAAGTCCTCGCTGACGTGGACCTCGCTCGCGCCGACCTCCCTGGCCAGCCGGGGCACGACGTTCTCGGGGCGGCCGCGCTTGACCGTGAGGCGTCCGCCGTGCGAGCGGAGGTCCTCGTCGAGAGCGCGCAGGCTGCGATAGAGGTATGCCGTCCGCGGGCCGTGGTCGACCCTGAGCAGCACGTCGTCGAGGACGAACAGGGCACAGACCGGGCCGGCCTTGGCGGCGGCGTCGAGGGCTGGATGGTCGCGCAGCCGCAGGTCGCGGCGGAACCACAGGACCGACGGGGTCACGCCCGGATCTCCTCCCGGCGGATCGACCGCTCGAACAGCGGCGGGAGGTAGCGGAGCATGAGCATCGCCCAGGTGAGGTGGGTCAGCATCGGTGCCTGGATGCCGCCCGACGCTCGGCGCTGCATCCCGAACAGCAGCCCCATCACCCCGCCCGCCACGGTGAGCGCAGGATTGCGGCTGGCGGCGGTCGCGACGGTGTAGGCCGCGGTCGAGATGAGGATGGGCCGGTCGGCGGCGGCGGTGTAGAAGGCGCCGCGGAAGAACATCTCCTCGGCGAGCCCGTTGACCGAGGTGGTGAGGATGATCAGCGGCATGTTGCCCTGGTCGGCGTAGCGCAGGACGTTGCCGATGGCCCGGTTGAGGATCGGGATCTCGCGCGCCACGAGAGCGGCGCCGTAGAACGCGCCGAACGCCGCCACACCGGTCGCCACCGGCGTGATGATCGGGCGGCGCAGGTTGTCGTCGCGGCTCTTGATCCAGCCCAGGTGCAGGGGACCCGAGGCGACCGCGCCGGCCGTCCAGGTCGCCGCCAGCGCACCCGTGAGCCAGTAGAAGCGCTTGGAGCCGGGCTCGGCACTCAACGAGACACCCAGCAGCGTCGCGCCGGCGGCGCCGACGCCGAGGACGATCCGGCGGCGGCGGTTGCGCACCGCCTCGGTCTCGTCGGGGACCCGCGGCTCCTGCAGGTGGAACGGCTTGGGCAGCCGCCCGAGGATGCGGTGCACGGTGTCCGCGGGTGACGCACCGGAAGCCTGGTCGGCGCCCCGGTCGGCTCGCTCCTTCAGCGCGGTCCGTGCGGCGTCGTCGTAGCCCATCGGCTCGAACGGCACCATCGTGCGGATGCTGTCGTCCTTCACGACAACCTCGTTGGTCATCGAGTCGACGAGGTTGCGGCCGGTCGTCGTGTCGACGTCGGTCACCAGCGACAGCCAGCGGGAGGACAGCGAGGGCGTCAGCAACGGCACCGGGACGAGCGGCAGGTCGCGGCCCTGGATCCGAGCCACCCGCTGGAGCATCGACTTGTAGCGCAGCACCTCCGGGCCCCCGATCTCGAGGGCTCGGTCAGCCGCCTCGGGCAGCTCGAGGACGCCCACGAGGTAGCGGACGACGTCAGCGACGGCGATTGGCTGGGTGCGGGTCATCACCCAGCGCGGTGTGATCATGGCCGGGAGGTGGTCGACCAGCTGGCGGGTCATCTCCCAGGAGATGCCCCCGTCGCCGACGATGATGCCGGCGCGAAGCGTCGTCACCGGCACCCCGGACTCCGACAGGGCCGACTCGACCTCGCGTCGGCTGCGCAGGTGGGCGGACAGCTCCTCGGAGTCGTCCCCGAGACCACCCAGGTAGACGATCCGCTGGAGCCCGGCGCGCTCCGCCGCGGCGCCGAAGGTGGAGGCGCCGGCGGCGTCCTTGTTCTCGAAGTCGTCGTCGTCCAAGGAGTGCACGAGGTAGTAGGCGGCGTCACAGCCGGCCATTGCCTCGTCGAGCGAGTCGGCGTCATGGACGTCGGCGCCGACCGGGGTGCCGGCGCCCTCGTAGGTGTCCGGGTGCCGGGTCATGGCCCGGACCTCGTGACCGGCCTCCTCGAGCGCGGGACAGAGCCGCCGGCCGACGAAGCCCGAGGCCCCCGCGACGAGGACCTTCATGAGCCGGCCCCGGCCGCGACGGACTGACGCGGCACCGGCAGGTTGATCGCTTCGGTCACCGGATCGCCGAGCAGGGCGGTGGCGCCGGTCGCGGCGACCACGTCCGGCGTGGCCCCGAGCCCGGCCAGCACCACCGGCACGCGGCTCGCCAGCGAGCGCAACCCGTCGAGGTCCGCCTCGAACGGTTCGCTCGTCGTCGCCGAGAGGACGACCACCTGGGGCTCGAGGTAGTGCACGGCGCTGTCGAGATCGCTCACCGGTGTGTTGTTGCCCAGGAACGTCACCCGCCAACCGCATCGGTTGAGAACGATCCCGAAGACCATGAGCGGCAGGTCGTGCAGCTCGCCCTTCGGACAGGCGATCACGGCCCGCGGGCCGACGCCCTGACCCCACCCCAGCGCGAGCCCGGCGAGCCGACCGCGCAGGAGGTTGCTGGCGAAGTGCTCCTGGGCCACGTCGATGGTGCCGGCCTCCCACCGGTTTCCGAGCTCGGCGAGGTAGGGCATGACGACGTCGCGGAGCGCCGTGGTGAGGCTGAGCTCGCGCAGCATCGTGTCGAACACGCGCTGGGCGTCGGTGTCGTCGTAGGCGTCGAGGGCCCGCTGCAGCGCTCGGTAGTGGCGCATCGCCGCATCGGTCTCGGCACTGGGCGGCGCACCGGGAGGGGTCGAGATCGGGTATGCGGGTTCGGCCGGTGCCGCCCCCCGCGCCACCCGTGCGGCCTCCGCCGCGGACAGCCCGCGGGCTAGCTGGTCCTGCATGGCGCGGATGCGCAGCTCGTCCTGGGCCGTGTAGAGCCGGTAGCCCTTGGGGGAGCGGGCGGGTTGGAGCAGCTGATAGCGGCGCTCCCAGGCGCGCAGCAGCTCGGCGCTCACCCCGACCCGCCGGCTCAGCTCACCGATGCGCACCCCGACCGGCTCGCCGGGATCGCTCGCGTCCACAGGCAGCGTGACTGACGTCATACCAACACTCTACAAACCCTGGACAGACGTGCAACACCAGCGGTTCAGCGAGCGAACGGCCCGATCTCCATGAGGACGACGGCGGTGTTGGAGCAGCCCTGGTGCGTGGCTGGGGAGAACTGGGCGGCCGTGTCGTCCGGGAGGTAGATCCGGAAACCCATCGCCGGCGTGACGCCGCAGTCCGGGAAGTTCGCCGCCTGGGCCAGCTGGAGCGGCGCGCTGACCTTGGCTCCGGGCAGCACCGTCAGCATGGCCGGGGTCGCGGGCGTCCGCTTCGCGGGTGCGCCGAGCTGCTGGCCCTCGCCGCCCGTGACCAGGGAGACGCCCGGGAACCCCTGGATCACACAGGGAGCCGAGCTGCCGTTGGTGACGGTGACCTGGAGGCCGATGTGGCCGGCCGAGGCGCCGCCTGGCGCCGGCTCGACGACCGCCTTGGCGGTGTTGCTCGTGCACCGGCCGGCGGATTCCACCGGCGCCGTCGAGGAGCCCGACGTCGCTGGGGTCGTCGTCGACCCGAGGGTGGCAGCCGACGTCGAGGTGCTCGGTGCCGGTACGGGTGCGGGCGGTGAGCTACTGCACGCCCCGAGGGCGGTGGCGGCGCCCGCGGCGGCCAGCACCGCGCATACCGAACGGACGAAGCGATGTCCCTGCGTCCTCACGCCGCCACGGTAGTGGCGGCGACCGGCTCCACCGCGAAGACCGGCATACCCGGCGCTGCCGTGGCGAGCTCGGCGTCGGTGGAGCTCGTGGTCAGGCCCTCGACGAAGCGGCCGACTTCCCAGCCCCAGCGCTTCAGGTACACGCGGAGGACCCGCACGCGGTCGGTGGCCGGCACCTCGACCAGCCGGACCCGCTCGACGCGACGGCCGACCCGAAGCTCGGCCTCGCCCGCCACCCGCACGTTGCGGACCCACTGGGTCTGCCCGCGGGGAGCGACGAGGTAGCGCCGGCCGTCGAGCGTGAGCAGGTTGACCGGCACGGACTGCGGGGTCCCGGTCTTCCGACCCCGGACGGTGAGGACCCGCGAGCCCATCAGGCTCACTCCGTGCTCGGTGAGCCAGCGCACGGCCTTCATGAACGCGACGTCGCCGCGGGTGGCCTTGATGTAGCGGGTGGTGGAGGCGGGCTCCTGGGTCATGGCGTTTCTCCTTTTCGAAATTTGGAGAGCAGTGCTCTCGCTTGTCTCGAGTATGCGCGTCATCCGACGCCGAGTCAAGAGCAGTGCTCTCGAATTTATGACAGACTCCCTCCATGACCGAAGGGGTGCGCGCGCGACGCCGCGACGACGTCACCCGGCGGGTGCTCGAGATCGGCCGGCAGCACCTGATCGAGTACGGCGCGGCTGCGCTGTCGTTGCGAGCCGTCACCCGCGACCTCGGGATGGTGTCGTCGGCGGTCTACCGCTACGTGGCGAGCCGTGACGAGCTGCTCACCCTTCTCGTCGTCGACGCCTACACCGAGCTCGGCGACGCGGTCGACGCGCGGCTGGCCGAGCTGCCGCGGGCCTCCTGGGACGCGCGGGTCCTCGCGGTATGCGCGACCGTGCGCGAGTGGGCGCTGCGCGAACCCGCGCGCTACGCCCTCCTGTACGGCAGCCCGGTTCCGGGGTACGAGGCCCCCGGCGAGCAGACGACCGAGCCGGGCACCCGGGTGGTGCGGACGCTCCTCGCGCTGATGGCCGAGGGGGTTCGAGACGGTGACGTGGTGGACGGGGTGACCGACGTCCCTGTGCCGAGGGCGTTGCGGGCCGACCTGGCGCGGGTCCGCGGCGAGCTCGAGGTGGAGATGGACCCGGCGGTCGTCGGCCGCGCCGTGATGATGTGGTCGGTGCTGTTCGGGGCGGTCAGCCTCGAGGTGTTCGGGCAGTTCGGAACCGACACCTTCACGCAGCCGGCGGCGCTGTTCGAGCACCAGATCCGGCTGGCGCTCGCGGCACTGCGGGGCTGACGGCGGTCAGACGAGGGCCGTCTCGTCCACGCCGCCGAGGTCGCCGCCGAGGTCGCCGCCGACGTCCATGTGCAGGACCTCCCACGCGTGCCCGTCCGGGTCGGCGAAGCTGTGGCCGTACATCGGGCCGTCCTGCATCTTGGGCAGCCACGGTGATCCGCCGCAGGCGATCGCGGTGCCGACCAGACGGTCCACCTCCTGCGGTGACTCCGCGCTGAGGCAGGCGATCGACGTCGGACCGTTCCGGGGATCCCCCACTGAACCGGTGACGAAGTCGGCGAACCGGTCGCGGGTCAGGAGCATGACGACGATGGTGTCCGACACGACGATGGCGGCGACCTGGTCGTCGGAGAAGGTCTCGTTCACCGGGAAGCCGAGCGAGGTGTAGAAGTCCCGCGACGTCGGCAGGTCGGCTACCGGCAGGTTCACGAAGATCATCCGCCTCATGCACCCTGAGACTCCCGCGGACGCGAAAATCTGTCGGCCCACCCCCTACGGATGTCGGTGGGGTCGCGTAGTTTCGGATGATGATCCCGGTGGCCAGTGAGACCCGCACGCCGACAGCCGAGCCCCGGCCCGACCGCGACCAGCCCCAGACCGACGGCGAGTTCATGGCCCTCGTCGAGCCGATGCGCGGCGAGCTGATGGCGCACTGCTACCGGATGCTCGGCTCGGTGCATGACGCCGAGGACCTCGTCCAGGAGACCTACATCCGGGCGTGGCGAGCGTTCCACGGCTTCGAGGGACGCTCCTCGCTCCGCACGTGGATGTACCAGATCGCCACCAACACCTGTCTCACCGCGCTGCAGAGCCGGGCCCGCCGCCCGCTTCCCACCGGCCTCGGTGCCCCGGCTTCCGACCCGACCGGCGCACTCGAGGCTCGGCCGGAGATCACCTGGCTCGAGCCGATGCCCGACACCCTCGTCGCGGGCACCGCGCCGCAGGACCCCGAGGCCACCGCGGTCACCCACGACTCGATCCGGATCGCCTTCATCGCCGCCCTGCAGCACCTCACCCCCACCCAGCGGGCCGTGCTCATCCTGCGCGACGTCCTGGGCTGGCGGGCCGCCGAGGTCGCCGCCGCCCTCGACACCACCGTGGCCGCGGTCAACAGCGCGCTCCAGCGGGCCCGAGCCCACGTCGAGAAGCTCGCGCCGCCCGAGGAGGCGTCGTCGCAGCTCAGCGCCGACGACCCGGAGGTCAAGGCCAAGCTGGAGCGCTACGTCGCCGCGTTCGAGGCCTACGACATCGAGACCATCGTCGAGATGCTCACGACCGACGCGATCTGGGACATGCCGCCGTTCACCGGCTGGTACCAGGGCAACGTGGAGATCGGGAGGCTCATCGCCAACCAGTGCCCGGCGAACAAGGCCGGCGACATGCGGATGGTCCCGACGACCGCCAACGGCCAGCCCGCCTTCGGCCTCTACATGAAGGGCCTCGACGGACGGATGTGGCCGTTCCAGCTGCAGCAGCTGACCCTCGGGCCCCAGGGCGTCGAGCGGGTCACGGCCTACTTCGACCTCAGCCTGTTCGAGACGTTCGGTCTGCCGGCCGAGGTGCCCGCAGTCTGACGCGTCCCCTACCTCGGCCAGCGGGCGACGACGAGGTTCGCTGTGGCACCGGCGGTCGGTCGCGTCGCGACGTAGAGGCGGTCGCCCACCAGAGCGGCGCCCACCGGCCGGCCCGTGGGACCGTCGGAGATCGCCCATCCCTCCACGCCGCTGGTGAGGACCACCGTCCCGGTTGACGACGGGCTGACGACGACGGTGCCGTTGCCGCCGGCCGCCATCGGTCGGGGGATGACGTCCTGGTCGCCGACCGCGATGTTCGGGACGTTGACGTTCCGGCTCGCGGTGTCCCCCCGCAGCGACCACAGGGCCAGCCGGCCGTCGACCTGTCCGGTGACCAGGCAGTCGCCGTCCCCGCTCGCGCACTCGGCCGAGACCGCCTCGCTGTGGGTGCCGGCGCCGGGAAGGTCGATGCGGTGCCAGCCGGCGTCGACCCCGGACGACCGCCACACGGCGGCGGTCTGGGCGACCCCTTGGTCCAGGTGCAGGGCGGACCCGGTGACGAGGATGCCGTCGCCATCCCGCGTGGCCCCGCGTGGTCCCACGAGGAGGGTGGTGGTGCTCTCCAGGGCGGTGCCGGCGGGGTCCTGACGGGTCCAAACGCGGCCGGCAACGGTCCAGACCGCCGCATCGAGACCGGCCTTGGCGCCGCCCCAGCTGCCCACCAGCGCGTCACCGCCAGGAGTGATGACGGCGTCGACCAGGTCCCCGGCGCCCCAGCCGCCGAACGCGTAGAAGCTCTGCGGCAGCTCGTCGACGCCCGCCGCGGTGCCCGCCCACGTCGTCCACCGGACGTTCGCGTGCGCGCCGCCGTTCGCCCCGCCGATCGCGACGATCCGGGTGCCATCGGTGGCGACCGAGTACCAGCGGGCGAGCGGCGCGTACGGGGACTGCGGGTTCAGCGGGATCGGCGTCTGGCTCCCTGCGGCGTCGATGGTGAGCATCGTCGGCGACGGCGTGTCGGGGGTGTCACCGGTCTTGAGCCCGCCGACCAGGACACGGTTGCCCATCGTGGTGAGCGTCTTGGGTTCGACCCCCGCGGGGAGGGTGACCGGGGCCCAGGACAGCCGAGGACCGCTGCCGGCGGTGGCGGTCGTGGACCCGGCACCGTCGGTGGACGTGCACGCGCCGAGCGCGGCGGCCGCGACCACTGCGGTCACGACCGCTCGCCACCCCGCCGCGGGCCGTCCCATCGGCTCAGTATCGCCAC
>NZ_DATBTV010000055.1:0-7641 GCF_036559105.1 Lapillicoccus sp.
GGTCGGCCGGTGGATCCGGACCAGTGGGCCGGTGTCGACCGGACCAGGTGTCTCGACCACCCACGCCCGCATGGGGACATCTTCCAGGCTGCTCACCGCTCCGGCCGCGATCTGGGCGCGGCGCTGCAGGTCGCGTGACAGAACCATCCGCATCACCTCGTGCTCTCTACACCATCCTGATCCGACATCCCGAGCGGCGACAGGCGCGCACGCGCCGGCGCCTCGCGAGCACGCTCGCGCCGACCACGGCGACGCCGGGCAACCTCGTAGGCCATCTCCGGTCGTCACCGTGCCTGTCGGAATCGCTTGTCGTGGCCGGCTGGGAGGGCGATAGTGGGCCGCATGGGTCGGTGGCCCCCTCACGCGAGGTGTCACGACGACCCGCAGCCCGCGGGGGGCGACTGACGGTCGTCTTCCGGGAGCTAACAGCGGGCGTCGCGGGATCTCCTTGTCCACTCTGGGTCCAACGAGCAGCGACATCGCGCCTTCTGGGAACGGGGTGAAGCGTGGCGGCTGCGGAGGATGCTGCTCGGGCGAGCGCTGAGTCGATGTCGCCCGACGCTGGACACGTCGTGAGAGACGCGAACCAGCCGCCTCGCCAGGCCGGCACTGAGGGTTCACCGGTGCCCGCGAACACGGAACTGTGGTTTCCGGACGTTCCTCGGATGGAGCTGGAGGAGGTGATCGACCAGCTCACCGCCCGTGCCCAGGACGTCTTGGCCGCTCAAGGGCGGCTTCGGCAGCTCCTCCGGGCGAACGCTGGGGTGGTGGGGGACCTGAGTCTGCCGGTTGTGCTGCGCCAGATCGTCTCGTCCGCGCGCGACCTCGTCCAGGCTCGGTACGCGGCGCTTGGCGTGGTCCGGGACGGGGTCCTCGAGGAGTTCATCCACACTGGAATGGGCGCCGAGCAGGTCGCGCGCATCGGCCACTTGCCTGAGGGTGACGGCATCCTGGGCCTCCTGATTGACCATCCCGAGCCGGTCCGGCTCGGCGAATTGGCTGATCACCCCATGTCGGTCGGGTTCCCGAAGGACCACCCGCCCATGAAGAGCTTCCTCGGCGTTCCGATCCGGGTCCGAGACCAGGTCTTCGGCAACTTGTATCTGACCGAGAGCGTCAACGGGTCGTTCAGCGTCGACGACGAACAGCTCGTCACTGCATTGGCGGCCACCGCCGGGGTAGCGATCGCGAACGCGCGTCTGTTCGACGAGACCGAGCAGCAGCGCCGATGGCTGTTGGCGTCCAGCGAACTGACCCAAAAGCTGTTCGAAGGTTCGGACGAGTCGCCGTTGGCCTTAGTACTGCGGTATGCCGCCCTCGGCGCGCAGGCCGACTCCGCCGCCTTCGTCCTGTCCGAGCCGGGTTCCGGCCTACGCGTCGTCGCGGCCATGGGCATACCGTCGGACGACCACATCGTGCCCGGCGAGGGTGGTCTGGCTGCTCGGGTAATCTCAGCCGGCGAGGCGGTCCTCACCGACGACTACGTATCCGAGTACCGCGCGGCGGCGTCCGGGGATCCGGCCACTCAGGTGACGAGCGCCGTCGGCGTCCCGCTGCGCACCGTCGCCCAGACCACCACCGGGGCCCTGACCTTGGGCCGGGTCGCCGGTCGGCCCCGCTTCACGGCCGCCGACCGGGACCAGCTGGCCAGCTTCGCGACCCAGGCCGGCGTGGCGCTGGAACTGGAGCAGGCTCGCAAGGACCGCGAGGTGCTGCTTCTTCTCGAGGACCACGACAGGATCGCCGCCGACCTGCATGACCACGTCATCCACCAGCTGTTCGCCGTCGGATTGGGCCTCGCCGCCATGGTCGACCGAGTGCCGGCCCCCGAGCAGAAGCAACGCCTCGTCGAGTACATGGACACCCTGGATCAGACGATCGACCAGATCCGCTCCACGATCTTCCGGATCGAACAGGGGCGCCCGTCCCCGCAGGCGCCGTAGGGGTCGACGAGGGCCGATCGCGGGGATATCGAGCCGCTTCCAGTCCACGTCAGCGTGAGCGGTCCATCATGCGCCTGGAGAACGCTCAACCGAACGGGTCGATCGGGATCGGCACCGTTTGTACTGGGCAGCTCGCCACGGTGCGGCACCGGTTCGCCAGCGAAGGCCCTTCCGGAACGTCTCGCT
Source organism: Lapillicoccus sp. (assembly GCF_036559105.1). Lineage (GTDB taxonomy): Bacteria > Actinomycetota > Actinomycetes > Actinomycetales > Dermatophilaceae > Lapillicoccus. The sequence continues at coordinate 2,130 of NZ_DATBTV010000055.1, forward strand.
CCTCGTCGACCCCGACCACGACGAGGGCGGCGTCCCGCGACCTGGTGCGGACGGCGGCCGTGGGATCGCTGCGGACGACCTCGAAGACGCTGTGCGTACGGGGGTGGCCGTGCAGGGCGAGGAGGGCGGCGCGAAACATCCGGTCCTCGGCGAGCCCGCTGCCCTCGTCGTGGTGGTAGGTGGGCACGACCTGCAGAAACCGTACGGGTGCGTCGCGCCCCACGGCCTCCTGGACGGCGACGGACGCGACGGCTCGGGCCGAACCGTCATCGACCAGCACAGCGACCACCTCCGCCGGCTGCCGCGACGGATAGCCGAACCGATGGGTGTCTCGAAGCGTCGTCGTCACGCGTCCACCATGCGTCGGCCGGACCGGCCGCCGTCAGAGTCCAAGGTCCCCTCTCGCCGACCGCTCGAACGTCGGCCCGCACATACCATCGTCTCCGTGGGATCACCAGACGAGGCGCCCTCCATCTCGTCGTCGTGGCCTGGTGCCCACTCGCTTGATCTGGACGACCTGGTCGACGAGCTGAGAGCACGGGCCAGCGCGGCGCGCCAGGCCCAGGACCGGATGCGCCAGCTCCTCGACGCCGTCGTCGCGATGAGTGCCGACCTGGACCTGGCCGAGGTCCTCGGACGGATCGTCGAGTCGGCCACGGCACTTGTCGACGCGCGCTACGGCGCCCTGGGCGTCATCAGCAGCGACGGCGAGCGGCTCATCGAGTTCGTCACCCGGGGCGTCTCGACGGAGGAGCGCGCCAGGATCGGTCACCCGCCGCGGGGCCACGGCATTCTCGGGCTGCTCATCCGTGACCCCCAGCCACGACGGCTCCAGGACATCGCCGAGCATCCTGAGTCCTACGGTTTCCCACCGAACCACCCGGAGATGCACACGTTCCTGGGGACGCCCATCCGGATCCGGGACGAGGTCTTCGGCAACCTCTACATGGCCGAGAAGCAGGGAACCGGGGGCGGCTTTACCGAAGAGGACGAGGCCATCCTCGTGGCGCTCGCCGCCGCGGCGGGTGTGACGATCGAGAACGCACGGCTGTTCGACTCCACTCAGCGTCAGCGGCGATGGTCGGACGCCGTCTCCGAGATCACCCAGCTCCTCCTGGAACGCGAGGACGAGGACGCCGCACTCGGCCTCGTGGCGCATCACGCTCTCGTGCTCAGTCGGGCTTCCGCGAGTCTCGTTGCGCTCGTAGGAAACGACCGCGAGCTCGAGGTTTGCGCTGAGGCGCGAGCAGAGGGCCAGGGCAGGCCGGTCGCCTCGGCCGCCAGGCTCGTAGCCCCGATGTGGACCGAGGTCCGGTCGGCGAAGCAGCCGATCCTTCTGGCGCCGGCCACCCCGGCCGAGACGACCCCGTGGCGTCAGGAGATCATCGCGGCGATCGGCCCGGCCGGAGTCGGGCCGACGGCGGTCCTGCCCCTACCCCCGGGCCACGGGGACGGCGGCGTACTCGTCGTCTCCTGGGACGAGGAGGCCGAAGGGCTGCCCCGCGAGTCGATGCCGTCGCTGACCGACTTCGCCCAGCAGGCCGGGCTGGCTCTGCTGGCCGGGCGGGCGCAGAAGGACCGTGCCCTCATGGCGCTGCTGGACGACCGGGACCGCATCGCCCGAGACATGCACGATCACGTCATCCAACGCCTCTTCGCTACCGGTCTGTCCTTGCAGTCCGCAGGCCGGTTGGCGACGCATCCTGCGGTCCAGCCACGGATCGAGGACGCCGTCGACGACATCGACGCGGCCATCAAGGAGATCCGGCAGGCGATCTACCAGCTGCATCGCCCAGTCCGTCCGGCCGAGACGTCCGCGCGTCTCGAGGCACTGGCCAGCTCCTCCTCCGAGGCCTTGGGCTTCGTCCCGACACTCGACATCGAGGGTCCCGTCGACGAGCTGTCGCCGGTCGTCGCGTCCGATGTGCTCGCCGTGGTGCGGGAGGGACTGGCCAACGCCGCGAAGCACGCCGGCGCCGACCGGCTCGACGTGCGAGTCGCTGTGGACGACGAGTCGGTATGCGTCGTGGTCTCCGACGACGGCGGTGGTGTCGACCCACGACGAGCCCGGGGAGGGCTGGTCAACCTGGCGGAGCGAGCGACGGCGCGCGGTGGGACGTTCGACATCCTTCCGGAGAGCCCACGCGGCACCGTGTTGCGGTGGCGCGCTCCGAGATGACGACAGGGATCGGGACCTTGGTCCCCCCGTACGGTCGGGGTCCCTACCCCATGCTGGGGAGGTCGGATGGTGGCTTAGTTCGTGCTGAAGGAGCGGGGATGTTGGTCGGCGAGATCATGACGAGCCCGGTGGTCACCGTTCGGGCGGACACGTCCCCCCAGGTCGTCATGTCGCTACTGGCGCGGCGACGGCTGACGATGCTCCCCGTGGTGGACGCCGAGAACCGGTTAGTCGGCGTCGTGAGCGAGGTCGACCTGCTGGCGCTGCCCGAACCGCTGGACCCACGCGCTCACCTTCGCCCGGCCCCTCCCGTCGTCGCGGGGTCGGCGCCGAGAACCGTTTTCGAGCTCATGTCGAGCCCTCCGCAGACGACGTCGGAGCACGCCGACGTCGCCGAGGTGGCCGCACTGTTCCGGCGCACGGCCTGGAAATGCCTTCCGGTGATGCGGGGCGACGAGCTCGTCGGCGTGGTCAGCCGCAGCGACATCATCCGTGCCATGTCCCGAGACGACGACGAGATCCAGGACGACGTGAACCGGCTCCTGGCGGACCTCGACCCGAGTTGGCAGGCCACCGTGACCCAAGGGGTCGTCACCATCACCGGGCACGGCCCGGATCGCCAGGGAGACGCCGCGGCGTCCTTGGCCGCCACGGTGATCGGCGTGCGAACGATCAGGCTGACGGAGCCCCGACGCCACGACGTGTCAGCCGAAGGGACAACACGGTCCACGGCGTCCCCATGGTCGGTGGACACCTGGGTCTGTCCTCCCTCGAGCGGGACAGGAGTGGACCAGCTGTGACCATTCGCGTCTTCCTCCTGGACGACCACGAGATCGTCCGCCGTGGCCTGCGGGAGCTGCTCGAGGCGACCGACGACATCGAGGTCATCGGTGAGTCGGCGTCGGCCAAGGAGGCAGCCCGGCGCATACCGTCGCTACGGCCGGACGTCGCCATCTTCGATGCCCGTCTCCCCGACGGGTCGGGAATCGACGCGTGCCGGGAGGTGCGATCGGTGGACCCGACCATCAAAGGACTCGTCCTGACCTCCTACGACGACGAGCACGCCCTGACCACCGCGGTGCTCGCCGGCGCATCCGGCTTCCTCCTCAAGGACGTCCGCGGCAACGGTCTGGTCGACGCCATCCGTCGGATCGCGGCCGGCGAGAACCTGTTGGACACCGCGCAGGCGCACCGGCTCGTCGAGACGTGGCGCGTCCACGGGGACGCCGACCCACAGCTCCGTGTGCTGACACCGCAGGAGCGCCGCATTCTCGCGCACATCGCCGCCGGCCAGACGAACCGTCAGATCGGTGAGGAGATGTTCCTCGCGGAGAAGACGGTGAAGAACTACGTGACGTCCGTCCTGGCCAAGCTCGGCATGGAACGGCGGACGCAGGCGGCCGTCTTCGCGGCCACCCATGAGGGTGGGATCAAGCGGGACCAGCTGCCCTGACCGGGACCTTCGGCCCTGTCCGGCGGGAGGTCTGGCCGAGAGTCTCGAGGTATGACCACTCATGAGCCCGCTGACGTCGAGGTGCTGTCCACCATGGAGTGCTGGGAGCTGCTGCGTGACAGCGTGGTCGGCCGCTTGGCCGTGGTCGTGGAGGGCCGTCCGGACATCTTCCCGGTGAACCCGGTGGTGGACCACGGGTCCATCGTGTTCCGCACCTCCGCCGGCACCAAGCTCGCGGCCACGAAGGACCGTGAGGTCGCCTTCGAGGTGGACGGGTACGACGTGGGCTCCGCCAAGGCGTGGAGCGTCGTCGTCAAGGGCCGGGCCAACGAGATCTGGGAGGTCGACGAGATCCTCCGGGCGCTACGCCTTCCCCTGTCCCCGTGGCAGCCGGGCCGGAAGCCCCGGTTCGTGCGCCTCGAGCCCGCGAGCGTCACGGGGCGCCGGTTCGTCGTCGAGGGTGGCTTCACCACACCTCAGCCGGACCCGGACGCCTCGAACTCGCGTAGCGACCATCCCTCGAACGTCTGAACGACATTCCCTAACAAGAAGTTTCGATGAAAGCAGCCGTCTACACCGGTCCTGGCCGTCCCTCATGGGACGACGTGCCGAAGCCCACCGTCCTCGAGCCGAACGACGCCGTGGTGCGCGTCGACGCGGTGACGATCTGCGGCACCGACCTGCACATTCTCAAGGGTGACGTCCCGACCGTCGACCGTGGACGCGTCCTCGGGCACGAGGCCGTCGGGACGATCGAAGAGGTCGGTTCCTCCGTGACTCGGCGCCGCGTCGGCGACCGGGTCCTCGTCTCCTGCATCTCGTCCTGCGGCGCCTGCCGATTCTGTCGGGCCGGCCAGTACGGACAGTGTCTCGGGGGTGGGGGATGGATCCTCGGTCACCGGATCGACGGCACGCAGGCCGAGTACGTCCGAGTTCGCTTCGCCGGGAGCGGGGCCCGTGGGCTCTGAGTCGCGGCTACTCGCGGCCAAGGGCGCCGGCTGACGTGACCACCTCCGCCTCCGGTGCCGACGCGATCGCGCTGGTCCAGGACCTCACCGACGGACTCGGGGCCGACGTGGCTATCGAGGCGGTCGGCCTTCCGGAGACCTTCGAGCTCTGCACCGCCATCGTCCGGCCCGGTGGGCGCGTGGCCAACGTCGGCGTCCACGGCGCCCCCCGGCGACGCTGCACCTCGAGGACCTGTGGATCCGCAACGTCACGATCACGACGGGCCTCGTGGACACCTACTCGAGCCGACGCTGATCCGGCTCGTCAAGTGCGGCCAGCTCGACATGGCTCCGCTCATCACCCATCGGTTCCCCTTGGACGACCTGCTGCAGGCGTACGAGGTGTTCGCCGACGCGGGGCACTCCGGCGCCCTCAAGGTCGTCCTAACCGGGGAGGAGAAGGTCATGAAGAACGCCCTTGTCGTCTATGAGTCGATGTTCGGCGCGACTCGCCAGATCGCGGAGGCCGTCGCTGACGGCCTCTCGCGGTCGACTCGCTGCACCGTCGTCGAGGTGGGCGACGCTCCGACCGTGATCGACAAGGATGTCGAGCTGCTGGTGATCGGCGCGCCCACTCATGCCTTCGGGTTGTCCACGCCGGACACTCGCCACGCGGCCCAGAAGGAGACGATCACGCCGGTCATCTCGGGCGACCTCGGGGTCCGGGAGTGGCTGGCCGCACTGGTTCTCCTGTCGCCCAGGACGAGAACGGCCGCGTTCGACACCCACGTGAAGCAGCGGTGGGTACCAGGGTCTGCGGCGCACAAGATCGCCCACTCGCTCGCCCACAAGGGACTCATGCAGGCGCAGGAGCCGGTCTCGTTCCGGGTCGACGGCACCACCGGCCCTCTCCTCGGCGGCGAGCTCGCCCGG
>NZ_DATBTV010000056.1:0-12260 GCF_036559105.1 Lapillicoccus sp.
TGACACCCTCAAGCGGATTTCAGCCGCCGCCGCGACCTCGGATAGCCTGCGCGGCGGAGGATTCGCATAGTGGCCTAGTGCGCACGCTTGGAAAGCGTGTTGAGTGAAAGCTCTCAGGGGTTCGAATCCCCTATCCTCCGCTCCGTGCCGGCGCTCCGCCGCCGGCCCCTCGTGGCTCCACGCCAGGCGACTCCCCCTGAAACGGCGACTCAGCCCCGCTGCAGGTATGCGGCGTGGCCGGTCAGCTCCTGGCCGGCGGCCAGGTGCTCGGCCAGCAGGACCGCGCCGTCGAGGCCGGTGCCGACCGGCGGCTGGACGTCCAGTCCGAGCGTGGCCGCCTCCGCGTCGAACGCCTCCTGCACCGGTGCTGCACTCAGCAGGCCCCCGGTACGCGACAGGCCGACGCCGTCGATCCCCGCCGCCGCCGCGGCGAGGGAGTGGGCGAGCTCGCGGCCGGCCTGGGCACAGATCCGGGCGGCGACCTCGTCGGTCGGGGCCAGGGCCGTCACCAGGGGTGCGACGCCCGCGATGACCGCCACCGCGTCCTGCCGGGTCATGGCCAGGCGGGGCCAGGTCTCCGGCGGGCCGAGCAGTTCGGTGGCGGCGGCCAGCAGGGCCTCCCCGCCGGCCGTCACCCCGTCGAGCGTCATGAGGGCGGCCTCGAGCGCCTGCAGACCCACCCAGACCGACGAGCCGCGGTCGCCGAGGATGTGCCCCCACCCGTCGACCCGTCGCCATACCCGGTCGAAGTCGGTCGCGAAGGCGACCGCCCCCGTTCCCGCGGCGACGACCGCTCCCGGTCGGACCGACCCCACGGCCCCCACCATGGCGGCGAGAGCGTCGCCGCATACCCACACATCGTGAGCCCCGACGCGTTCCCGGACCAGCGCCATGACCTGGTTCGGGTCGGCGAGCGCCAGGAGGCCGCGCATGGACCAGACGAGGACGTCGGGTCCGGTGGGAACGAGCGGTACCACGGAGTCGACGAGCGCGACGACGTCGATCCCGGCCGGTCCGATCCGCAGTCCGGCGCCCGAGCGGACCGGTCCGGGAACGCCGTCGACGACCACCTGGCTGCGCAGTCCGGAGCCGCCGACGTCGATCCCGACGACGACGCCCAACCCGGTCCCCTAGCGCGTCGGCGGGATGGCGCCGAGCGCGGCCGCCACGGAACCGCCGTGCGCGTCGAGAAGGGCCCGGGCATCGGCCGCTGGGATGTCGGTGAGCAGGTGCAGGAGAGCCGGCTTCAGCTCGTTGCCCGCCTCGGCGAGGGCCTTCTGGGCGGACTCCTCGTCGACCCCGGTGGCCTCGCGCAGGATGCGCACGACCCGGCCGCGCAGCTTGGCGTTGGTGGCGACGACGTCGACCATGAGGTTCGACCAGGTCCGCCCGAGCGCGATCATCACCGACGTCGAGAAGCCGTTGAGAATGAGCTTCTGCGCCGTCCCGGCCTTGAGTCGGGTCGACCCGGTGACGACCTCGGGCCCAGTGGTGGGGGCGATGACGAAGTCGGCGAGCGCACCGATCTCGGACTCGGAGTGAGCGGTCACCAGCGCCGTGAGGGCGCCGCGCTCCCGGCCCACCGTCAGGGCGCCGCGCACGTACGGCGTGCGTCCGGACGCGGTCAGGCCGATGACGACATCGCCGGACCGGAGGATCTGCGCCTCGCGGCGGCCGGCCTCCTCGTCGTCCTCGACGTTCTCGACGGCGGACAGCAGGGCCTCGGCGCCACCCGCGTGGTGGGCGGTGAACAGCCCGACCGGCGAGTTGAACGTCGGCATCAGTTCCGCGGCGTCGAGCACGGCGAGCCGGCCGGACGTCCCGGCCCCGAAGTAGTGCACACCGCCGCCCGCCCGGATCCGCACGACGGCGGCGTCGACCAGCCGGGCCAGCTCGGGCAGCACCGCCGACACCGCGGTCGGGACCGTGGAGTCCTCGGCGTTGAGCAGCTGGAGCACCTCGAGGGTGGGCAGCCGGTCGATGTGCACCGAGGCCGGGTTGCGGTCCTCCGTCGGCGCACTGACATTGACGGCGTCCTCCACGCTGCGGATGTTAGTTTCCTCCATGACCACGGTCAATCACGCCAACGACTGACGCCAGGCATGGGCGGAGCCTCTCAGACGTGGTGGCCGGCGACGGCCGCCCGGGTCTCGGCGACGGCCTTGGTCGCCCGGTCGAGGTCGCGATGGGCGACCGTGATGTAGAGGCAGTCCACGACGGTCAGCGCGGCGATCCGGCTCGCCGTCGCGCCGGAGCGCAGCGAGGTCTCGCGGGCGGCGGTCGTGAGGACGATGTCCGCCGTCCCGACCAGGCGCGACAGCGGGAAGTTGGTGATCGCGATCGTCGTGGCTCCGCGACTGCGGGCCTTGGCCAGCGACTCGATGGTCTCCTTGGTGGTTCCCGAGTGCGAGATACCGATCGCCACGTCGCCGGGGCCCAGGAGCGTCGCGCTGGTCAGGGCGACGTGCGGGTCGTTCCAGGCGAACGCGAGCACTCCGATCCGGTGCAGCTTCTGCTGGGCGTCGAGGGCAACCACCCCGCTCGCGGCGATGCCGTAGAGGTCGACCCGCGTGGCCGCGGCGATCGCGTCGGCGGCCCTGGTGAGCGCCTCGCGGTCGAGCTGCTGGGCGGTCTCCTCGACGGCGCTCGCATCCGCATACGCGACCTTGGAGATGATGTCGTCGACGGTGTCGTCCTCGTTGATGTCGCTTGTCGACGCGGTGAGCAGCCGGGGTTGGGCGGACTCCGCGGCGAGCGCCAGCCGGAGCTGGGGGTAGCCGGGCATGCCCAGTCGCTTGCAGAACCGGAGCACCGTCGTCTCGGAGGTCCGGGCCGCGTCGGCCAGCTCGCTGATGGTCAGCGCCGCGGCGGCGCGCGGGTCGGCCAGGACGCATTCGGCGACCCGGTCCTCCGCCGGCGACAGGGACGGTCGGAGACCTCGGAGCCGAACCAGCAAGCCGGCCGGCGACTCGGGTTCGACCCGAGGCGGCCGGGTGGTGCTGCGCGCACGACCTGCCATGCCCACCACGCTAATGGAGGGGCATACGCGCTGTCCTCGAAGTTCCACCACCACCATCGGGCGGGTAGCGCGGCCCGCTGGCACACTGGCGCCATGGCAGCCACGGGCGGCGACGGGAGCGGCGGCCCCGCTCCCACGCTCGGGGAGTTCCTCCGCGAGCGCCGGATGCGGCTCCAACCCGAGGAGGCCGGCCTTCGCCGCCCCCGCGGACAGCGCAGCTCGGCCGACCCCGGGATGCGGCGCGAGGAGGTCGCGGAGCTCGCGGACATCTCCGTCGCGTACTACACGTTCATCGAGCGCGGCCGCGACGTGCGGCCCTCGAAGGAGGTGCTGCGGTCGATCGGTCGTGCCCTGAACCTCACCGCCGGCGAGCAACGACAGCTGTTGGACCTCCGTACCGGTGAGCCGCCCCGCCACCACTCGATCCTCACCGAGATCGGCGAGGAGGTGCACGAGCTCGTCGACGTCCTCGACCCCAACCCGACCTACACGATGAACGCACGCTGGGACCTCATGCACTGGAACCGCGCCGCCGAGCTGCTGTTCACGAACTGGCACCGCCGGCCGCCGGAGGAGCAGAACATGCTCTGGTTCTACCTCTGCGACCCGTATGCCCGCCGGCTCTACGTCGACTGGGAGGCCGAGGCGCGCAACCAGGTCGCGCACTTCCGGGAGTCGTACTCGCAGTTCGGGCACGACCCGTCGTTCATGGCCCTGCTCGAGGAGATCTTCACGATCACGCCGGAGGCCCGCACGTGGTGGGAACGCCACGACGGCCCACCGAACCGCAGTGGCATCAAGCGCGTTCGGCTCCCCGACCACCGTGAGGTGGGGTTGCGTCAGCTCGTCCTCGAGGTCGCCGACAACCCGGAGATCCAGGTCGTGACGTACTTCGCCGGGTGGGATGACAGCGAGGACGACGCCGACGACTGACCAGGGCCGCCCCGCGCTGCACCGCCGACTCGGGGTGCGGGACGCCGTCGTCATCGGGCTCGGGTCGATGGTGGGCGCCGGGGTGTTCTCGGCGTTCACCCCCGCTGCGGCTGCTGCCGGCTCGGGCCTGCTCGTCGGGCTGGTCGTGGCGGCGGTCGTCGCCTGGTGCAACGCGACGGCGTCGGCACAGCTGGCCGCGCAGTACCCGACCTCCGGCGGCACGTACGTCTACGGCCGGGAGCGGTTGGGGCCGTGGTGGGGGTTCGTCGCCGGGTGGGGCTTCGTCGTCGGCAAGACTGCGTCGTGCGCGGCGATGGCGCTCACCGTGGCGACCTACGCCGTCGGGGGCGACGCCCGGGCCACCCGGTTCCTCGCGATCGCGGCGGTGGTCGGCCTGACCATCGTGAACCTGCGCGGCATCACGAAGACCGCGCGGCTGGCCACGGTGCTCGTCGTCCTGACCATCGGCATCCTCGGCGTGACGCTGGTCGCCATCGGCGTCTCGAACCGCACGTGGCACTCGCCCTTCGAGGGGTGGGGGACGTCGTCCGCATACGGGATCCTGCAGTCCGCCGGGCTGCTGTTCTTCGCGTTCGCCGGGTATGCGCGGATCGCCACCCTGGGCGAGGAGGTGCGGGACCCGGAGACCACGATCCCGCGGGCCATCCCGCGAGCGCTGGGGATCGTCGTCGTCCTCTACGCCGTCGTGGGGGTGGTTCTCCTCGCCGTCCTCGGCCCGGCCGGCGTGGCGGGGTCCGACCTTCCGCTGCTCGCCGCCGCCGACCAGGCGGGGGTGAGCTGGATGGGCGCGCCCGTCCGTGTGGCGGCCGTCCTGGCCAGCCTCGGTGCCCTGCTCGGGCTCGTCACCGGCGTCAGCCGGACGATGTTGGCGATGGCACGGGAACGCGACCTGCCCGCCGTGCTGGCGACGGTCGACGAGCGGCATGGCGTTCCCCAGGCGGCGCAGGCGGCGGTCTGCGCCGTGGTGGTCCTGCTCGTGGTGGCCTTCGACGTGCGGGCCGTCATCGGGTTCTCGTCGTTCGGGGTGCTCGTCTACTACGCGGTGGCGAACGCCGCGGCGGTCACCCAGGACGCGACACACCGGCGCTGGCCACGGGGGCTGCACCTCCTCGGGATCGTCGGCTGCGTGGTCCTCGTGGTGACGCTGCCGTGGGCCGCGGTGGCGGTCGGCGTAGGCGTGTTCGCGGTCGGCGTGCTCGGGCGAGTGCTCGCTCAACGCCTCCGGGCCCCCTGACACCCCGCTTCCGGACGTCCGTTGTTACCGGTTTCGGGCCGCCGGGCGCGAGGAAACCGACAACAACGGCCGTCTGGAAGCGGACAGGTCAGCGGCGGCGGGCCGTCCCGAAGAGGTTCCGGGTGATCTCGCGGCCCAGCGCCGTGCCGGCCGACCGGAGCATCGACTTGACCGCCGAGTTACCGAGGACCGACTCGACGACGGTGGGCTGAGCTGCCTGGCGCTTCGCGTCGGCCGCCACCTGGCGGGCGGCTTCCCTCTCCGCGGCAACCCGGGCCCGCTCGGCCTCCTTCTCGGCCTGCAGCCGGGCCTTGTCCGCAGCGGCCTGCGCCCGCTCCGCCTCCTTGGCCGCAGCGGCGTCGGCCTTCGCCTGGGCCGCCTCGGCAGCGGCGTCCGCCTTGGCCTGTGCCTCGGCGGCCGCCGCCGCGGCGGCCTCGGCCGCCTGCTCCTGCGTCGCGGCGTTGAGCGTCTCGTACGCCGACTGGCGGTCCTGCGCCGTCGCATACGCCTCGTTGAGCGGGCTGACGCTGATGATCTGCGTCAGGGTCTCGGTCGGCGCCGGGGCCATCAACGACTCGGGCGCGCGCATCCGGGTCCAGGCGACCGGTGTCGGGGCACCCTTCTCGGACAGGACGGTGATGACTGCCTCGCCGGTACCGAGCGAGGTCAGCACCTTGCTGAGGTCGTAGTCACTGGTGGGGTAGGTCGAGACGGCCGCCTTGAGCGCCTTGGCGTCGTCCGGGGTGAAAGCGCGGAGAGCGTGCTGGACCCGGTTGCCGAGCTGGGCCAGGACGTCGCCCGGGACATCTTTGGGTGACTGCGTCACGAAGAAGATGCCGACGCCCTTGGAGCGGATCAGCCGGACGGTCTGCTGGATCGCGTCGAGGAACTGCTTCGACGCGTCGTTGAACAGGAGGTGGGCCTCGTCGAAGAAGAACACCAGCTTGGGCTTCTCGAGGTCCCCCACCTCCGGCAGGTCGTGGTACATGTCGGCCAGCAGCCACATGAGGAACGTCGAGAACAGCGCCGGGCGGTCCTGCACCGCGGGCAGCTCGAGCATCGTCACCATGCCGCGCCCGTCGGCGGCGGTGCGCAACAGGCTGGCGGTGTCGAACTCGGGGAGCCCGAAGAAGACGTCGGCCCCCTGGGCGGAGAACGTGATCAGCTCGCGCAGGATCACCCCGGCGGTCGCCGCCGACAGGCCTCCGAGCTCCTTGAGGTCGCCCTTGCCCTCGTCGGAGTTGAGGTACGAGATGACCTCTCGCAGATCCTTGAGGTCGTCGAGCAGCAGTCCGCGCTGGTCGGCGTAGTGGAAGACAAGACCGAGGCTGGACTCCTGGGTCGCGTTGAGCCCTAACACCTTCGACATGAGGACCGGACCGAACGAGGTGACCGAGGTACGGATCGGGACCCCTTGGCCCATGCCACCGAGCGACAGGAACTCGACGGGATAGCCCTTCGGCTCCCACGCGAGCCCCATGCTCGCGCAGCGCTCCTCGATCTTCGGGTTCGGCTCCCCTGCGACGGCCATGCCGCTGAGGTCGCCCTTGATGTCCGCGAGGAAGACCGGGACGCCCTGGGCCGACAGCTGCTCGGCCATGAGCTGGAGGGTCTTGGTCTTGCCGGTACCGGTGGCGCCGGCGACCAGCCCGTGCCGGTTCATGACGGAGAGCGGGATCCGCACCTTGGCCTCGGGGTAGATGGTGTCCTCGAACACTGCGCTCCCGAACAGCAAGGACGGGGTGTCGAACCCGTACCCCGCCGTGATGGCCGCGATCTGGTCGGGAACCGGTCCCGCGGGGTTGGTCGCCGCCGGTGCGGCGGGCACTGACGGAGGTGGCGGGGGCGTGGTCGCATCGGTCACGATTCGCATGCTAGTCCGCGCGAATCGGGGCCAACCCGTAGGAACGGGGCCGGAACTGGTCGTGCCCGGAAGCAACCGGATACGTCGCCCTAGACTGCGGCGGTGATCTTCAAGGCCATCGGCGACACGCGCCCGTACCCCGACCACGGGCACGTCTCGGCGAGGGACTGGTCCGATGTCCCGCCCCGGCAGGTGCGGCTGCAGGAGCTGATCACGACCAAGACCACGCTCGACCTCGGCATGCTCCTCTCCGAGGACTCGACGTTCTACGGGGACCTCTTCGCGCACGTCGTGGAGTGGAAGGGCGACCTGTACCTCGAGGACGGACTGCACCGCGCGCTGCGCGCCGCTCTCCAGCAGCGACCCACCCTCCACGCACGCGTCCTCGTGCTTCACTAACCTCCGTGAGTCACGTGGTGGAGTCTGCGGCGTCGCAGCGGCACCGGAGAAACCGGCGAACGGCGATCATCCTCGTCGTGCTGGTGGCCCTGCTGGCCGGCGCCTTCTACTACGCGGCCTCCTACTTCAACCGGCCGTCGAGCCCCGCCGCGTCGGGTTGTCCCACCAGCGACTTCACGGCGGGAGCCGCTCCGGCGGCCATCACGCCGGCCCAGATCACGGTGAACATCTACAACGCCACGAACCGTGCGGGACTTGCGGCCTCCACGGCCAAGGACATCAAGGCGCGAGGGTTCGTCATCGGCCAGGTCACGAACGACCCCCTGAAGAAGAAGATCGACGGCCCAGCCGAAGTCCGCTTCGGCCCCAACGGGAAGGCCGCGGCGGATCTCGTGGCCAAGCAGGTCGAAGGGTCGAAGCCCACCCAGGACACGAGGGCGGATGCGACCGTCGACCTCGTCATCGGCAACGGGTTCAAGGCTCTGGTTGTCGCGGCGACTCCGACGGCGACGGTTGCGGTCCCGAACCCCTGCTGACGGTCAGGTCGTCGAGGCCCGAGCCGCGACCGCGGCGATGGCCAGCTCGTACCCCTGAGGACCGAGCCCGACGATGACGCCGGTGACCACGGCCGACAGGTACGAATAGTGGCGAAACCGTTCTCGCGCATGGACGTTCGAGATGTGCACCTCGACCACGGGGCACGTCACGGTCACCAGCGCGTCGCGGATCGCCACGGAGGTATGCGTGTAGGCGCCGGCATTGATGACGATCCCCGCCCCGTGCCGGACGTCCTGGACCATGTCGACCAGCTCGCCCTCGCGGTTGCTCTGGCGGCAGTCGACGTCGAACCCCAGACCATCGGCGTATGCGGCGCAGCGCGCCTCGATGTCGGCGAGGGTCTCGGACCCGTAGACCGACGGGTCACGTTCGCCGAGCAGGTTGAGGTTCGGGCCGTTGAGGACGGCGATCACCGGGCGGGCCATGTCGGCCTTTCTACACGGCTTTCTAGAGCGTGACGACACCGTCCACGACGGAGAACTGCCGCGCGGGGAGCGGCTGCGCGGCCGGCCCCGACGTGACCTCGCCGGTCAGCGAGAACGCGCTCCCGTGGCAGGGGCACGAGATCGTGCCGTTCGCGACGGAGTCGACGAGGCAGCCCTGGTGCGTGCAGACGGCGCTCAGGACCCGGACCTCGGTCGCGGTCGGGCGCGTCACGACGAGCTGCCGGTCGGCGAGGACTGCCCCACCGCCCACCGGGAGGTCGGCGAGCTTGGCGATCGGTGTCGGCGCGTTGACTGCGGCTTGACCCGGTGGGGCGACCTGAGCCGGTGGAACGGCCTGAGCCGGAGCTGCGGGCGGCGGCGCGGGGCGGCCCTTGCCGTAGCCCGCGCAGCCGCCGACGGCCGTGACACAGATCGCCGCGGCGCCGCACAGGACCGGGCGGCGGGCCTGCAGGCCGGGCGCGGGCTCTGAACTAGAGATTGCGGTCGAGGTCGTGCTCATCGGAGGGCTCCCGTCGTCGTGAAGTACCAGAGCGCCGACGTGAGCCAGAGCCCGGCCAGGGCGGTGAACAGCAGGCCGCCGAGCACGGGGAGCGTCCAGCCCGGGACGGACGTCGGACGCAACGCGAGCATCTTGGCGGTGAAGGCGCCGAAGAACAGGCAGCCGAGCAGCGAGTGGGCCAGGACCCGTGGGTTGTCGTGCTCGACACCGAACGCATACAGGCAGTGCGTCACCACGGGCAGCGTGGCGAGGACCGCGAGGCGACCGGACCACCGGTGCAACGGCGCGACCCAGGTTCGGTCGCCCAGACCGAACCAGCCCCACATCCCCGCTCCCGTGACGACCTGGACGACGGCCAGCACGACCGCGGCCGTGGTGAGCCACGACTTCGCCACCGCTCCGGTCGAGAAGCCCGCGATGCCGATCCCGTACTGCGCCGGCTCGTGCACCGACCCGTAGACACCGAGCGCGACCGCCACGCCGACGCCGGCCACGACAGGTACGGCGAGGAGGGCGAGCCCCGGCCGGCTCGTCACGGGGGACTTGACGTCAGAAGCGGTCATCGCCGCTCACCTCCTGGGGGTATGCCTGCTGGCCGTCGAGCGTGACGGCCCGTCCGGGGACGAGGACCGGCGCCGGGGCGACGACGCCGGATCGGGACCGGAGGCCGACCTGCGTGCCGTCGGGCTGGACGATCCAGCCGACCGTCGTGCCATTGGTGTCGAGTCGGTAGAGGCCGGCCGGGGCGGACGCCAGGGCGGCGGTCACGTCGACGGGTCGACCGTGGACCGTGCCCGTCACGTGGAGCCCTCGGCTCGTCACCTCGGTCGTCAGACGGTCGGTGCCGGCCGCGAGGGTGGCGGTCGTCCCGGCGGCGGTGCCGGTCAGCCATGACTCGAGGGACTTCCCGTCGCAGACGTACGCGGCGACCTTCCCGTCGCGCACCGCCACGGCCACACTGGTCCGTCGGGTGGCGTCGCGGCCGACGTAGACCGCCGGGGAGAGGTAGGCGGCGGCGTACGCCGGAGTGGTCGGCGCCACCGTCGGCGCCACCGTCTGCGCCACCGTCTGCGCCGTGGACGGCGCGTCGCTGGTGGTCGCGGTCGTCGGGGGCGACGCCGCGCTCGCCGTGGACGTCGTCGCCGCGGGAGTCGCGCTCGCCCCGGCGGTGGCCACCGGCGTCTCGGCTCGGGTGTGGGCCGGGTCGGTGAGCACGTCGGCCGTGACCAGGCCGGTTCCGACCAGGACGGCGGCCACGAGCGTGACGACCGGACCTAGGTTCGAGGTGGCGCTCACGGCAGCGCGCCGCAGTCCGGCGAGTCGATGTACGGCCACTGGTAGGCCGCTGCGACGCCCAGAGGCGTCATGGCGGGAAGGGCGGTGCGGAACATGACGCCACGGTCTCGTCGCGCGGCAGGGACCCACATGAGGAGCTCACCTCAGATCCGACGCGCAGCACCTCAGAGCCGTCGGTCCTCGGTGGCGCTACTCGCCGCGATGGTGAGGCAAGATCACCGCGGTAACGGCGACGAGAACGACGCCGGCAACGACGTCGAGGACGTAGTGGTTCCCGGTCGCCAGGACCACGAGGGCGGTGAGGGCCGGGAAGATCCACACCAGCACCGCGACCTGCCGACACGGGCGGCGCAGTACCGACCAGGCGGCAGCCGCGCACCAGGTGGTCCAGGCGACGTGCATGCTCGGCATCGCGGCCAGCAGGTTGACGCCAGGGCGAGGCACGGACGCGGCGGCACCGCCGAGGATGTCGGCACCCGCGATGTAGTCCACGATCCCGGGCTGCGCGAACCGCGGTGGGCTCACCGGGAAGAGCCACACGAGTAGCAGGTCGACGAGGGTCACCACGACCAGGACGGTGCGCCACCGGCGGTAGTCGGCCGGGGACGCCACGTAGAGCCAGGCCAGGACCGCGGGGACCGCGAGCAGACAGAGCCGGTAGAAGTAGCCCGTCGCGTAGACGACGACGTCGTGCCTCGCAGCGAGCTCGTTCATCCACCCCCCGACCGCGATCCGCATCGACCGTTCGGCCCGCTGGATGAGCAGGGCGTTGTCCGTCGCCGTCGGGTCGCCGCGGTCGACCGCGGCGCGAGCCGCACCGAACGCGACGTACCCGCCCACGAGTCCGGCGAGCTCGAGGTACCACCGGGGCCGCTGAGAGCGACGAGGCGGCTCGGACATGCCCGGCAGCATACGAACGCGGTGGACGTCGGCCGCCACGCTCAGGGGCGGCCGGCGTCAGCGGTGATGCGGTGGCGGTGGGATGTGAACCCCCGGTGGAGTTACCCCCGCACACGCTTTCGAGTTCTGCGACGTTCGATTCGTCGACGTGTGCCCGCAGCGGCTGAGCGCGCGAGACAGTGAGTGAGGACCGTCCGGGACCTACGTGGACGCTTACGGATGCGACTAAGAATGAGACTGCGCCCGTAAGGTGGGGCAGCATCGCGCGTCAGTGTTACGGCGTTTCCGAGGCTGGGACGGTGAGATTGATCTCCGGAGACTGGTGGTTCGGGCTTCTTACGGGTTTCGGAGCTTGCTTGATGCTTTGGCCGTTGAACCGGCCCTCGACACAGACCGCCATACCGACGCTGAGCACCAAGCGGGGCCCTCTCGGGAGGGTGGCCGGCAGGCCGGCTGGCGGGCGGGACCTCGGCCGGCTGGAGTTCACGGTCGACCAGTTGTCCAGGGTCCGTGCTGCGGTGCGGCGAATGTTGACGGGCGTGGACCGGCAGCAGGCCGCCGACGTCGTGCTGGCGGTCCACGAGGTCGCCGCCAACAGTGTTGTGCACGGGGCAGGGACTGGCGTTTTGCGGGCTTGGGACGACGGGCACCAGCTGGTCTTCGAGATCGAGAACCGGCGCGTCTGGCCGTCCATGCCGGTGACCCGGGCCCCGACAGTCGACCAGCTGTCGGGTCGGGGGGTTGTGGATGGCGCGCCATCTCGTTGACGACGTGTCCGTCGAGGTGACCGCTGACCGGGCCATCGTGCGGCTTCAGACGGTGCGGTCCAGGCCCAGCAGCGCTGGGTAAGTCTCTCGGCGCTGCCAGAAATTCCGTGGCACGTGAGCCAATTGCCACGTCGCCTGGGTTTGTGCATGGTCGCCCGGCCGGCCCGCTGCCGGTGTCTAGGGCCGTTCTGGTGGGGTCAGGAGCAGTGATAGGCCTTGGTGTGGTTGGAGGTTCAGGCGCAGGGTGTGACCGTCACCCACGTCCGGCAGTCGCGTGTTGGTGAGCATGTCGGTGACGGTGCTACCGACCGTCAGGTGGTCGGA
>NZ_DATBTV010000057.1:0-10506 GCF_036559105.1 Lapillicoccus sp.
CCGCTCAACGTCGTCGTCCGCTCCTGACACCCCTCCTTCGACCGTCGGTTAGTGGCTGTCGGTGACGACGCTTAGGGTTGTCCAGTGCCCGACGCGTCACCTCTCGCTGCCCCGCCGGAGGACTCTCCGTTCCGCCCCCTGGGGCACGACCACCTCATCGTGCGCGGCGCCCGGGAGCACAACCTCAAGGACATCTCCGTCGAGCTGCCACGCGACGCGCTGATCTGCTTCACCGGGCTCTCGGGCAGCGGCAAGTCCTCGCTCGCCTTCGACACGATCTTCGCGGAGGGCCAGCGCCGCTACGTCGAGTCGCTCAGCTCGTATGCGCGCCAGTTCCTCGGGCAGATGGACAAGCCCGACGTCGACTTCATCGAGGGGCTGTCGCCGGCCGTCTCGATCGACCAGAAGTCGACCAACCGCAACCCGCGGTCGACCGTCGGCACGATCACCGAGGTCTACGACTACCTCCGGCTGCTGTTCGCGCGGGCCGGCCGTCCGCACTGCCCCATCTGTGGCGAGGCGATCACCCGGCAGAGCCCACAGCAGATCGTCGACCGACTGCTGGAGCTGCCCGACCGCACCCGGTTCCAGGTGCTCGCGCCGGTCGTCAAGGGACGCAAGGGTGAGTACGTCGACCTGTTCGCCGAGCTCCAGACCAAGGGGTTCTCGCGGGCCCGCGTCGATGGCGAGGTCGTCTCGCTGACCGAGCCGCCGCTGCTGGAGAAGAAGCTCAAGCACACCATCGAGGTGGTCGTCGACCGGCTGGTGGCCAAGGGCGGCGACGCCGGCTCCAAGCGACGCCTGACCGACTCGGTCGAGACCGCGCTCAATTTGGCGGGCGGCGTCCTGCTCATCGAGTTCGTCGACGTGGACAGTTCGAAGGACGACGCCGACCCGTCCCTTCCCAAAGAGCGCCGGTTCTCGGAGAAGATGGCCTGTCCCAACGACCACCCGATCGCCATCGACGAGATCGAGCCACGGTCCTTCTCGTTCAACGCGCCCTACGGCGCCTGCCCGCGCTGCACCGGAATCGGCACCGAGCTCGAGGTCGACCCCGAGCTGCTGGTCCCCGACGACGACCTGTCGTTGGCTGACGGTGCCATCGCTCCCTGGTCGCAGGGCTCCGGCTCGGCCGACTACTTCCAGCGCGTCATCGCCGCGCTCGGCGAGGACCTCCGCTTCTCGATGGACACGCCGTGGAAGGCCCTGCCCGAGCGGGCCAAGGAGGCGCTGCTCTACGGCGAGAACTACAAGGTCCACGTCAAGTACCGCAACCGCTACGGCCGCGACCGCTCCTACACCACGGGGTTCGAGGGGGTGGTCCCGTTCGTCAAGCGGCGGCACGCCGAGACCGACTCCGACTGGAGCCGGGAGCGCTACGAGGGTTACATGCGGGAGGTGCCCTGCCCCCAGTGCAAGGGCGCCCGCCTGAAGCCGGAGATCCTGGCCGTCCTCATCGGCGGCAAGAACATCTCCGAGATCTGCGCGCTGGCCATCAACGAGGCGGCCGAGTTCCTCGCCGACGTCGACTTCTCGGTGCGCGAGCGGCAGATCGCCGAGCGGGTCATCAAGGAGATCGAGGCGCGACTGGGCTTCCTGCTCGACGTCGGCCTCGACTACCTGTCGCTCGACCGGCCGGCCGGCACGCTGTCCGGCGGCGAGGCGCAGCGTATCCGGCTGGCGACCCAGATCGGGTCCGGCCTGGTCGGCGTGCTCTACGTCCTCGACGAGCCCTCGATCGGCCTGCACCAGCGCGACAACCACCGGCTCATCGAGACGTTGACCCGGCTGCGCGACCTCGGCAACACGCTCATCGTCGTCGAGCACGACGAGGACACCATCGCCGCGGCCGACTGGGTCGTCGACATCGGCCCGGGGGCGGGCGAGCACGGTGGACAGGTGGTCCACTCCGGCAGCGTCATGGGTCTGCTGGAGCACGCCGACTCGATCACGGGGGAGTACCTCTCCGGCCGCCGCGAGATCGCGGTCCCGCCGGTCCGCCGGCCGGGCAACGGCAAGAAGGTCACCGTCGTCGGCGCGCGGGAGAACAACCTCCAGGACATCTCCGTGTCGCTCCCGCTGGGGACGCTGGTCGCGATCACCGGGGTGTCCGGGTCCGGCAAGTCGACCCTGGTCAACGACATCCTCTACAACGTCCTCGCCAACAAGCTCAACGGCGCCCGCCACGTCCCCGGCCGCCACAAGACGGTGACCGGCCTGGAGCACCTCGACAAGGTGGTCCACGTCGACCAGGGCCCGATCGGGCGCACGCCGCGGTCCAACCCGGCCACCTACACCGGCGTGTTCGACAACATGCGCAAGCTCTACGCCGACACCACCGAGGCCAAGATCCGGGGCTACCAACCGGGCCGGTTCTCGTTCAACGTCAAGGGCGGCCGGTGCGACAACTGCTCCGGCGACGGCACCATCAAGATCGAGATGAACTTCCTCCCCGACGTCTACGTGCCGTGCGAGGTGTGTCACGGCGCGCGGTACAACCGAGAGACGCTCGAGGTCCACTTCAAGGGCAAGACCATCGCCGACGTCCTCGACATGCCGATCGAGGAGGCCGCCGACTTCTTCGCGGCGGTCCCGGCCATCTCCCGCCACCTGTCGACGCTGAACGAGGTGGGCCTGGGCTACGTCCGGCTGGGCCAGCCGGCGCCGACCCTCTCGGGCGGTGAAGCGCAGCGGGTGAAGCTGTCCACCGAGCTGCAGAAACGGTCCACCGGCCGGACCATCTACGTCCTCGACGAGCCGACGACCGGACTCCACTTCGAGGACATCCGCAAGCTCCTCGAGGTGCTCCAGGGGCTGGTCGACAAGGGCAACACGGTCATCGTCATCGAGCACAACCTCGACGTCATCAAGAGCGCCGACTGGATCGTCGACCTCGGCCCCGAGGGCGGCAAGCGCGGCGGACTGGTCATCGGCGAGGGGACGCCGGAGGACGTCGCGGCGATGGAGCACTCGTTCACCGGCCAGTTCCTCGCGCCGATCCTGGAGAAGGGCCGCGCCGGTATGCGTGCCGCCCGTCCCAGCGTCGCCGCCGCGGCCGCGCGTCGTCGGACCACGACGACCAAGGCCGCCGCCACCACCACCAAGGCCAGCACGAAAACCGCCACGAAGAAGACCGCGGCCACGAAGAAGTCCCTGCCCACCCGGACCGTGGCTACACCGGCAGCCAAGAAGGCAGCCAAGGCGGCAACGCCCAGACGCCGACCGGCCTGACCCGGCAACCCCGACGACGTCGGGTCAGGCCGGGGTGAGCGGGTGGATCGCCGGCGGGCCGGCCAACGCACCGTCGACCGCCGCGAGGGCTGCGGCGATGTGCGCAGAGCCGAGGTGCTGGTCGAGGGCCGCCTGGTCGGTCCACTCCTCCACCGTGACGTAGGTCCCGGGCGTGGCCGCCGACTCGAACAGGTCGTAGCGCAGGCAGCCCTCCTCGGCCCGGGTGTGCACCCGGAGCTCGGTGAGCGCGTCCAGCACCACCGACTCCGATCCGGGCTTGGCGCGGATCAGGGCAACGGTGTCGAGCGTGCTCACGGCGACTCCTTCGTCGGTGATGCGGGGTCAAAGAGACGGGCCCGGATCAGTCCTCGCCGAGGTACGCCTTCCGGACGTCGTCGCTGGCCAGCAGCTCCTGGCCGGTGCCGTCGAGGACGATACTGCCGACCTCGAGCACGTAGCCCTTGTCGGCCAGCTTCAGCGCCGCCTGCGCGTTCTGCTCGACGAGCAGGATCGTCGTGCCCTGGGACTGGAGGGTCCGGACGGTCGACATGATCCGCTTCATCATCAGCGGCGACAGGCCCATCGACGGCTCGTCCAGCATGAGCAGCTTGGGCCGGCTCATCATGGCGCGTCCCATCGCGAGCATCTGCTGCTCGCCACCGGAGAACGTCCCGGCCGGCTGCTTCGAGCGCTCCCCGAGGATCGGGAAGAGGTCGTATGCCGCGTGCAGGTCGGTGCGGATCTGCGCCTGGTCCTTGCGGGCGAAGGCGCCCAGGATCAGGTTCTCCTCGACGCTGAGCCGCGGGAAGATGCGCCGGCCCTCGGGGGAGTGGGCGATGCCGAGCGCGACGATGTCGTGGGCGGCGACGCTGTGAATGGGCTTGCCCTGGAAGCTGATGCTCCCGCCACTGGGCCGCAGCAGCCCGGAGATGGTGCGCAGGGTGGTCGTCTTCCCGGCGCCGTTGGTGCCGATGAGCGTGACGACCTGGCCCTCGTCGACAGAGAAGGTGATGCCCTTGACCGCCTCGATCTTCCCGTAGGAGACGTGGAGGTCGTTGACCTCGAGCATGGCGGTCACTGGCGGCCTCCCTCGCCCTCGGTCGCCCCGCGGGAGTCGTGGGGGTAGTCGGTGGTCCGCTTGGCGTCGTCGGGATGCTCGGCGGGGAACCGCTGGTCCAGCTCGTCGAGCTCGCGCTCCACCTCGGCGGCCTCCTCGTCGTCCTCGTCCCCGGTGCCGATGTAGGCCTCGATGACGCGCGGGTCGGACTGGACCTCAGCGGGCGAGCCCTGGACGAGGGTCTCGCCCCGGACCAGGCAGAGCACCCGGTCGCAGAGCGTGAAGATGAAGCGCATGTCGTGCTCGATGACCACCACGGCGATGCCGCTGTCGCGGATCTTGAAGATCAGCTCCATCGCCTGACGGGTCTCCTGCGGGTTCATGCCCGCGGTGGGCTCGTCGAGGAGGAGCAGCTGGGGGTCCGTGGCCAGGGCCCGGGCGATCTCCAGGCGCCGCTGGTCTCCGTAGGGCATGTTGCGGGCGAGGTACTCCCCGGACTTGCCCAGCCCCACGTAGTCGAGCAGCTCCTGCGACCGAGCCCGGGTCTCGGCCTCCTCGCGGCGAAACTTCGGACCGCGGATGATCGAGGTGAAGCCCGCGGCCGAGGTCCGGCAGTAGCGCCCGACCATGACGTTCTCGAGCGCCGTCATGTTGCCGAACAGCCGGATGTTCTGGAACGTGCGGGCCATCCCGGCGAGGACGACCTTGCGCGGCTTCGGCGGCAGGATCGCCCCCTTGAACGTGACCTCGCCCTCGGTGGGCTTGTAGAGGCCGGTGAGGCAGTTGAAGAACGTCGTCTTGCCGGCGCCGTTGGGGCCGATGAGGCCGACGATCTCGCCCTCGCGGACGACGAGGTCGACGTCGTTGACCGCCGTGAGGCCGCCGAACCGCATGACGACCCCCTTGGCCTGCAGGACGATCTCGCCGAACTCGCGGCCCCCCGCGGGGGCGGTGTCGGGTCGGGTGGGGGTGGCGGTCATGCCGTCGCCTCCTCTTCCTCGAGGTGGATCTCCTCGATGCGTTCGGCCAGCTCCTGGTCGTCCTCGTGGAACTCCAGCTTGCGACGCTGGCTGGCGATGATGCCTTCCGGCCGGAACCGCATCATGATGACGAGCAGCAAGCCGAAGATGAGCAGCCGGTAGTCGGAGATGAACCGCAGCTTCTCGGGCAGCACCTGGAGGATGGCCGACCCGATGAGCACGCCGGCCACGGTGCCCATGCCGCCGAGGACGATAGCCGCGAGCAGGAACGCCGAGTTAAGGAACACGTACTGGTCTGGGGTAACCGATACGTCCTGGTGGGCCTTGACCGTGCCAGCCATGCCGGCGAGGAACGCGCCGCTGGAGAACGCGAAGAGCTTGAGGCCGAAGACGTTGACGCCCATCGCCTCGGCGGCCTTCTCGTCCTCCCGGATGGCCACCCAACCCCGGCCGATCCGGCTGTTGTTGAGCCGCACGAACACGGTGATGACGAAGGCTGCGAAGATCAGCAGCAGGAAGTAGTAGTTCGCGAACCGGCCGAGCGGGATGCCGGCCACGGTGTGCGTCTCACCGAAGTCCCAGCCGAAGACGACGAGGTCCGGGATGGCGGGGATGCCGTTGGGCCCTCGGGTGAGGTTCGGCCCGTTGCTCCCGTCGAGGTTGCCCATGGTCAGCCGGAAGATCTCCCCAAACGCCAGGGTGACGATGGCCAAGTAGTCCCCGGAGACGCGCAGGGTCGGCGTTCCGATGATGAGGCCGAGGGTGGCCGAGACGCAGGCGCCGATGAGGACGACGAGCAGGAACGGCGGCTTCCAGTGGACGGTGGCGAATGCCGAGTCGGAGAGGACGGCGGCGGTGTAGGCGCCGGCGCCCAGGAAGGCGATGTACCCGAGGTCGAGCAGCCCGGCCAGGCCGACGACGATGTTCAGGCCCATGGCCGTGGCCGCGAAGATGATGACTTGCGTCGCGATCGACATGTTCGCGTCGGACCCGCCCTGGGTGAACGGGAACAGGAACGCCACGACGAAGGCGCCGAGCATGAGAACCCGACGGTGGCGGGCGGCGAGGATCCCGATCCAGGTGAAGAACCCGCAGGACGCCAGCGCCCAGATGGCCGTGCCCAGCGCGACGAAGAAGAGCAGGAAGACGCTGCCGTCCTCCTGGCCCAGGGCGAACGCGGAGCCGAACAGGGCCAGCGCCAGCAGGATGACGATGACGAGGATCTCGACCCAGCCGGGCAGCTTGGCCTTGATCGGGTCGTTGATCGGGCGGACCTGCATCAGCTGCCCGCCGGCGGCCAGGAGCAGGCTGCCGACCCAGGAGACCCAGCCGCCCGGGTCGATGTTGATGAGGCCGCCGCTCTGTATCGCGATGAGCAGCAGCACGATCGTCATGAACACGGCCGAGCCGAGACCGAGGGTGCGCACCGCGAGGGCCGACTTGAACCAGTCGCCGAGACGGTGCAGTGGACCGCGGTACATGAGTAGGAACGCGATCGCACCCAGGGCCAGGAACAGGGCGAAGAGCTGGACGCTGCCCGGGTAGACGTACACCGAGAGGTTGCCGAGGATCGTGGCGACGTAGCTCCAGGACAGGAACGTGCCGGCCGCCAGCAGGATCGCGCCGGCGAGGCCGAGAGGCCAGCCGAGCCGCTGGTACCGCTCGCGCAGGGAGTCGAGTCGATCGCTCATGCCCGGTCCACCACCCTTGCGCCGAGGAGGCCTTGCGGCCGGAAGACGAGGACGACGATGAGGAGCACGAAGGCCCACACGTCCTTCCACGCCGACCCGCCGAACTGGCCGGGGATGAACTGCGTGGCGAAGGCCTCCACCACGCCGAGGACCAGGCCGCCGAGGACGGCGCCCTGGATGTTTCCGATGCCGCCGAGCACGGCGGCGGTGAAGGCCTTGAGGCCGGCGAGGAAGCCGATCCGGAAGTCGATGTTCTGGTTCTGCAGGCCCTGGGCGACGCCGGCCACGGCGGCGAGGACCGCGCCGAGGACGAAGGCGACGACGATGATCCGGTCGACGTTGATGCCCATGAGCCGGGCGGTGTCGGGGTCCTGGGAGACCGCCTGCATGCCGCGGCCGAGCTTGGTGCGGTTGACGAAGTACCAGAGGAGCGCGGCGCAGATGACCAGGGCGCCCACGGTGAAGATGGCAGCCCGCTGGATGGTCAGCCCGCCGATCTGCAGCGCCGGGCCGGTCACGACGTCGATCGGCGGGAACGGCAGCTTGCTCTTGGCGCCCGGGTAGAACAGTCGGACCGCCTCCTGGAGGAACACCGAGACGCCGATGGCGGTGATGAGCGGTGCCAGGCGTGGGGCGTTCCGGAGGGGACGGTAGGCGAACCGCTCCATGATCACCGCGACCGCGACCGACGCAATGATCGCGCCGATCATCATGATGGGCAGCACCCAGAGGGCCAGGGTGCCCTGGAACAGCGCGCTCCAGGTGGCCAGCGCCCCGAAGGCGCCGATCATGAAGACCTCGCCGTGGGCGAAGTTGATGAGCTGGACGATGCCGTAGACCACCGTGTAGCCCACCGCGATCAACGCGTACAGGGACCCGAGGGTCAGCCCGTTGACCAGCTGTTGGAGGACGTCGGTCATGTGTCCATCACCTGAGCGATGACCTGACTGGGGTGCTGAGCCGTCACAGGAGCTTCCTCACTGGCCGGTACCGGCCGTCCGCGCTTGCCCACTCGTACCGCTGCCGCTCGTGTCGCCGCATACTGCCCGCCCGCGGGCATTGTGCACCCCCGGACAGCACGAAGGCGGGCTTGTCGAGCAAGCCCGCCCTCGTGTCTTCGGCTTTCGTGCTGACTGTTGCTTCGCGACTTACTTGAAGGTGTCCGTCTTCGCCGCGGCCCACTTGCCCGCGTCGACCTTGTAGACGGTCAGGACCTTGCTCGTCGAGTCGCCGTACTGGTCGAACGCGACCTTGCCGGTGACGCCGTCGAACGAGACCTTGCCGACCGCGTCGATCGTCGTGGTCCGGGCCGACTTCGCGTCGCTCGCGCTCGCGAGCGAGGACTTGAGCCCTTGGATGATCGCGTTGGCCGCGTCGTAGGAGTAACCGCCGTAGGCCGCAGAGGGCTCGGCGTAGCCGGCCGCCTGGTACTCGGAGAGGAACTTCTTGCCGGTGTCGGTGCTGTCGGTCGGGGCGCCGACCGAGGTGGCCAGGTCACCGTTGCTGGTGGAACCGGCGAGCTGGATGTACTTCGGGTCGTAGATGCCGTCGCCACCCATGAGCGGGACGTTCAGACCCGAGGACTTCATCTGCTGCGAGAGCGGACCGGCCTGCGGGTACTCGCCGCCGTAGTAGACGGCCTGCGGCTTCGACGGCGCGACCTTGGACACGACGGCCTGGTAGTTCGACTCGTCGGGGTTGATCGTCTCGGCCGCGACGACGGTGCCGCCGCCCTTCGTGAACTCCGTGGTGAACGCGGCGACGAGACCCTGACCGTAGGCCTTCTTGTCGTGGATCGTCGCGACGTTCTTGATGCCCTGCGCCAGGAGGTACTGCGCGGCGAACGGTCCCTGGACCGCGTCCGTGGTGCAGGTACGGAAGTACGTCTTGTACGCCCGCTTCGGGGCCGTGGCGTCCGCGCCGATGGTCAGGCTCGGGTTGGTGTTGGCCGGGGAGATCTGGGTGATGTTGGCCGCCGCGAAGATCGGCTGCGTCTGCTGGCTCACGCTCGAGTTCAGGTCGCCGACGACGCCGACGACCTGGTCGTCCGCGGCCAGCTTGGTGGCGGCGTTCTTGCCGACGTCGGCCTGGGCCTGGTCGTCGACCGAGGAGACCTCGAGCTTCCAGCCGGGCACGGCGTTGGTGTCGTTGGCCTGCTTGACGGCGAGCTCGACGGAGTGCTGGATGCCCTTGCCGAGGGCGGACAGGTCCCCGGAGAGCGGGGCGATGACGCCGATCTTGGCCGTCTTCGTGGCGCCGCCGGTGCTGCCGCCACTGGTGGTGCCGGAGTCGCCGCGGGAGCCGCAGGCGGTCAGGGCGAGCGCCGCGACGGCGAGCGGTACCCCGATCCGGACGATGGAACGCTGGTGCACAGATCCTCCTGGAGATTCGGACGCGGGGGAGCCCCCCGGCCCCGTCGCGACAACCGCGAGCGAACGCAGCGTAGTTCGTCGCGGCGGTGGTCGAACCCGCGCTAAGCGTGTCCGTGTCCGTCTTGTGATGTCTCGATTCGGTGTTCAGTGCCGATGAGGTGGCGTCCACTTCCTGAGACGGGGCTAGTAGTCGACTGAACCGGCCACCCTGACATGGCGTCACCACAGGTGCTTGACAGTTGCGGTCGGCACGATGGTCCGCACAGTTCGTTGAACCGGCAACGAGATGTGTGGCCGCTCACAAGGTTCCCTTCACCCACCAGGCAGGACGAGGCCATTGTCAGACCAGCCAGCACCCACGTCGACCGCGCCCGGTGAGCAGCGCGACGGCCATCTTGGGATGGACCGACGGACGATGCTTCGCGCGGCGGGCGTCGGCGGCACCGGGGTCGTCGGGGTTGCCGCCCTCGCAGCCTGCGGCGGCTCCACCACCCCACCCACGACCGGCGTCGCACCGAGCACCACGTCCGGGTCGGCCCCCGAGTCCAGCGGCTCTGGCGGGTCCGGGGCATCCGGCGCGGGGGCGCCGAGCGGTACCCCGGTCAAGACGGCCGAGATCCCGGTGGGCGGAGGTGTCATCAACGATTCGGCTCTCTTCGTCGTCACCCAGCCGTCGGCGGGCCAGTTCAAGGCGTTCAGCGCGATCTGCACCCACCAGGGCTGCGAGGTGACCCAGGTCCAGAATGGGAAGATCGTCTGCCCGTGCCATGGCAGCATGTTCGACATCTCCACGGGCGCCCCGACCCCCTCCAGCCAGGCCAGGAGCCCGCTGCCGGCCAAGACCACCACGGTGAGCGGCGACTCGGTCTACGTCCACTGACCCATCGGGCATGCGCCGAGGGTCGGCGCAGACAGGACGGGTGCCGAACGGGAGTCCGACCCGGCTCCTAGAGTGAAAGCGTGGCCGATCCCGTGTCCTACCGCCCGAAGCCGGGTGAGATCCCGGTCGACCCGGGCGTCTACCGGTTCCGGGACAAGGACGGCCGGGTCATCTACGTCGGCAAGGCCAAGTCGCTGCGCCCGCGGCTGTCCTCCTACTTCCAGGACATCCACGCCCTGCACCCGCGCACCGCCACCATGGTCCGCACCGGCGCCAGCGTCGAGTGGACCGTCGT
>NZ_DATBTV010000058.1:0-15652 GCF_036559105.1 Lapillicoccus sp.
GCGGCGATTCCTCGGTTCGTGTCGTGGCGGACGACGTGAGCTCCGAGCTCGGCCGCGGCGTCGAGGAGTTCCTGGCCGGAGGGGCTGCCGTCGTCGACGACGACGACTTGGGTCACCTGGGGGAGGAGGCCCGCGACGAGCTCCAGCAGGTTGAGGCCGGGCCGGTATGCCGGGACGACCGCGATGACGGCCGGCGGGTCGGCGTCGGGTACCGGCTCCGTCACGCCGGCACCGCCTCGACGACCCCGTCGTCCAAGCCGAGCCAGTCGGCCATCGACGCGAGGTTGCGCAGCAGCGCAGGGCGGGCCTCGCCCGGTGCGCCGGGCTGCCAGGTGACCTGGTTCAGTCGCAGGACGCCGGCGGCGCGGTCGGCCTTGAGGTCGACCCGCGCGACGAGGTTGTCGCCGTAGAGGAACGGGAGCACGTAGTAGCCGTGGACCCGCTGGTCCTGCGGCGTGTAGATCTCGATCCGGTAGCGCAGGTCGTAGAGCGCCTCGGTGCGTTCGCGCTGCCAGACCAGGGAGTCGAACGGGCTGAGGAGCGCTTCCGCGTGCACCCGCCGCGGGATGCGGGCCTCGGCGTGCAACCAGGCCGGCCTGCCCCAGCCGGCGATGGTGACGGGTACGAGCTCCCCGGTCTCGACGAGTCGCGCGATGGCCGGGCGGACCTGGACGGACTTGAGCCGGAAGTAGTCGCGCAGGCAGAGCTCGGTGCCCACACCGTGCGCTCGCGCCGCGAGGCGGACCAGCTCGAGGATCGCGTCCTCCTCGTTCGGCCGGAGGCTCGGGTCGAGCCAGAGGTCCCGGACCGACGCCGGCGCGACCGTAGCCAGCGACGCATACCGGCGTTCGAACTGGCTGGTGCGGCCGGCCGAGCTGAGCTGGCCGGAACGGAAGAGCAGCTCGAGCGAGGTCTTGACGGCCGACCAGTTCCAGCCCCAGTGGTCGCGGTTGCGGGGAGCGTCGTGGGCCAGCGCGACCTCCGCCTCTCGTGAGGTCAGCGGGCCCCGGCGCTCGACCTCGTCGAGGACGGCGTCGACCAGCCCGGGGAACTCGCGGCGGACCGACTGGGCGCCACCCCAGGCCTCCTGATCCGCCCGACGCATCCGGAAGTCGAGCAGTGGCCAGGTGGAGGGTGGGACCAGGCTCGCCATGTGCGCCCAGGACTCGACCAGCCGACGCGGGGCGCGACTGCACGCACGGTCGACCAGGTCGCGGTCGTAGGGTCCGAGCCGCGCCAGGAAGGGGAGGTAGTGGCTGCGCGAGACGACGTTGACGCTGTCGATCTGGACCACCTGCACGCGGTCGATGACGCGCTGCACGTGGCGCATCGTCGCGGCCCACGGCTCGGGTTGGGGGTCCGCGAACCCCTGAGCGGCGAGGGCGACCCGACGGGCTTGCGCGATCGTCAACGTCCGGCCGGCCATGACAGCGAGCCTAGAAGGTCGGTCTGACGGTCAGGCCGAGACGGTCACGACTGGCGCGGGTCGATGATGTTCTGCCGCACCGCGTACATCGCCGCCTCCATGCGGGTGTGCAGCTGCAGCTTCTCGAGGATGTTGCGGACGTGGTTCTTGACCGTGTTCTCGGAGATGAACAGCTGCTGGCCGATGTCGCGGTTGCCCAAGCCCCGGGCGACGAGGCGAAGCACCTCCACCTCCCGTGCGGTGAGCTTCGGCGCGTGCGGGTTCGGCGCCTGCTCCTCCCGACGGCTGATCTGGGCGAACTCGGCCAGCAGCTTCGAGGCCATGGACGGGGAGATGAGGGACTGCCCGGTGTGGACGGCCCGGATCCCGTCGGCGATGTCCTCGCCGGGGATGTCCTTGAGCAGATACCCGTTCGCGCCCGCGCGGATCGCCTCGAAGAGGTCGGACTCCTCGTCGCTGATGGTCAGCATGACGATGCGGCTGGACGGCACCGACTCCTTGATGGCCAAGCAGGCCTCGATCCCCGTCTGCTTGGGCATCCGGACATCCATGAGGATGACGTCCGGCAGCAGCTCCTCGGCGCGGCGCAGCGCCTCGACACCGTCGCCCGCCTCCCCGACGACCTCGATCCCTTCCTCGGCCTGCAGCACCATCTCCAGGCCGCGGCGGAACAGGACGTGGTCGTCGGCCACGAGAACCCGGATCGCCTCGGGCTGGCCGCTCAGGTCCACGCTCGTCACTGCACCGGAGCGCGCCTCGACGGCTGGCGTCCCTTCGCTACCCAAACCGCCCATGTCGGGCATCATTGCACGCCGTCGTCCGTGCCTCGGGTCAGCCGGTCGCCGACCCGACCGAGGCGGTGGCCTGCCCGTCGGAGGCAGCGAGAGCCCCCTGCTCAGGGGTCGGTGCATCGGAGGCGTCGACCTTCAGGTGGATCACGCCGTAGGACCAGCCCCGCCGCCGGTAGACCACGCTCGGCTGGCCGGTGTCGGAGTCGTGGAAGAGGTAGAAGTCGTGTCCGACGAGCTCCATCTGGTTGAGCGCGTCCTCGAGCGTCATCGGCGCACTGGCGTGGACCTTCTCGCGTACCTCGATAGGCGACTCACCCATGGCACCGAAGGCCCCGTTGGCGGCCGGTGTCACTGATGCGTCCTGCGCCCCCGACGGGGCTGCGGAGGTGTCGGCACCACCGTCGGCGAGCCGGCCGGTCGCGCGTGCGACAGACTCCGGCACGCGTCGGCCCGTTCGCGACACCCGCCGACGGTCGGAGGCGCGACGAAGGCGTTCGAAGAGCTTGTCCAGCGCGATGTCCAGCGAAGCGTAGAGATCGTCGGTGCAGGCTTCCGCCCGGATGACCGGGCCCTTGGCGTAGCACGTGATCTCCACGGCGTCGCAGTTGCGGACCGCCTTCTCGTGGGTCACGACGACGTCGATCCGCGAGACTCGCGGCAGGAGATGGGGCACCTTCGAGAGCTTCTCCTCCAGGTGCGTGCGGAAGCGTTCGGTGATCTGGGTGTGACGCCCGGTCACGACGATATCCACGTCGTTGTCCACGTCGTTCTCCTCGCTGTGGGGGATGGTTCGCCTCGGGCCTGGCAGGCCCTCGTCACCGATGGCCCACCTCCCATCCGCCTCAACGTCGGAGTCCTGTCACGACCGTAACCCTTCCGGCCGCCGTGCGGTACCGGAGGGCCGCGGCCGGTCGCGCACCCCACGTCCCCGGACGTGCCCCCGGTCATGCTCGCCCTCCTCGGGCCCGTCGCTGGGTGGCGGCTAGCGTCGCCGCTCCCACGACCAGTCCCCCCTTTGCCCGGACCACGCGGGCCGCCTCGGCCAGGGTCGCACCGGTCGTGACGACGTCATCGACGAGAACGACCATCCGGCCCTGCAGCTCGGCGGCTCCGCCACCGCGCACCGCGTAGGCCCCCGACAGGTTCGCTGCGCGCTCGCGCCGCCCCAGGGTCGACTGGTCGGCAAGCCGGCGCCGAGGCCGCAGGACCGGCAGGACCGGCGGCGAGCCGGGCATGTGAGCGGCCGCCGCCGACACGAGGTCGCGCACTGGGTCGTCCCCCCGCCGGCGGATCGCCTCCCGCGACGAGGGCATAGGCACGACGACGACCGGTCGACCCGAGGCCGCAACGGTGAGCGACTCGGTCAGCAGGCCGGCGAGGACCGGGCGTAGGTCGCGCCGACCGTCGTCCTTGTAGGCGGAGACCAGCTGCCGCAGGACGCCTGCATACGGGCCCCGGCTCGCGACCGGAGGCAGGTGGATGGGTACCGGGTCGGGCATCGAGCGGCGCGGTCGGTCGAACAGGCCGGCCCGCAGGTCGCGGTCGCAGGCGGGGCACACGGGACCCCACGGCTCGTCGCAGGCGGCACAGGTACTGGGTAGAGCCAGGTCGAGCAGGGCCTCGGCCATCGCTCGTCCACCGACGGCGACGGACCGGGTGATGCTGCCGGTCAGGGTCTTGGCACTAGTCATGGCACCACCCTGACCCCCGGCCGGTGGGTGTGCCCCCGACCGTTCGGGACCTGTGGAGGCTGGGACGAGGAGGACACAGGCTGTGGAAGATGGTCCGTTCGGCCCATTTGTGGGGGATTTTGGACAAGTCAGACCCGCGCCCTGGCGTTTTGCCCGAAGATGGACCTCGCTCGGATGGCGGGTCAAACGAGCAGGAAGGGGCATGTGCTCATGGGCGCTCGTCCGGTGCTGTCCACCGGTGCCCGGTGGCGCGTCGCGATCGCCGTGATAGCCCTGCTCGTCAACGCCGCCCACGGCGGGTCTCCCGGCGTCCTGCCCTGGATCCTGCTGGTCCTGGCCTTCGACGTGGCGGCCGGAGCGACCTTGAGCGCTCGCGGCATGCGCGAGCAGGACCGTCGGCTGGCGGCGTACGCCCTGACCGTGGCGGGCGCGGTGGCGGCGGGGCTGGCCCTCGTAGTCGGACCTGGTGCCCTCTTGGCCGGTCTCATCCCGCTACTGCGGGCATGGGAGGAATGGGGCCGGCGCGGGATCTTCGTATGCCTCCCGTCGTACCTCATCCCGGCCGCGGCGGCCTGGACCACCTTCATGGGAGGCCTGGCCGACCTCCGACTGGAGACGCTGCTGCCGTGGCTCGGCATCGCGGTCAGCCTGGGCGCACTGGCTCTGTGGTCCGAGCGACTTGCACCACGTCCCGAGCGGGACGACGCGTTGGCCGACGAGGCGGCGTGGCTACTGTCGCGGCTCGACGGGCTCGCCGGCGAGATGCGGGCCGGGTTCGACCCGGCGACGACGGCTGAGCACCTCCTCGACGCCATGCCCCCTCTGGGGGCCCAGCCGCGGTCCGCCGTGCTCATCGGCGCCCCCACCGACCGACCGGTGCCGCTGGCGCTGCGCGGGTCGCTCCGGATTCCCTGGGGGGACCCCCGCGACGACACCGGCGTGCTCGGGCGCGCTTGGCACGAGGGCAAGTCCGGCTCCGGAGTCCAGGAGGACGGCCGACGCCTCGTCGCCGTCCCGCTGCGTAACACCAGGGGCGACCAGATCGGGGTGGTGGTGGCGGACAGCCTCAGCGATACCGGCGACCACGAGGACCCCTTCCAGACCACGGTTGCGGTGGTGTCTCAGCACCAGGGCCTCGTCGCGGTCGCGCTGGCCTTCGGTGGACTGCGGGAGCGCGCCGGCATCGAGGAGCGCGAACGGCTCGCCCGCCACATCCACGACGGGATCGCGCAGGAGCTGGTGGCGCTAGGGTTCCGCGTCGATCGGCTGAAGCGGCTGCCTGACGACCAGCTGCGCTCGGAGGCCGTCGAGGTCCGCGGGGAGGTGAGCCGCATCCTCGCGGACGTCCGCTCTCACATCGGCGACCTGCGCCTGACGGTGCGACCCGAAGGGGGTCTCGGTGCGGCGATCACGTCGCAGCTGCAGGTGTTCGGAGCGGTGACCGGAGCCGACGTCACGCTGCGCCTCTCCGAGTCTCCGTTCCGGCTTCCCGCCCACGTCGAGACGGGCCTGTACCGCATCTTCCTTGACTTCCTGGCCGATGCGCGCCGCTCCGGCACCCCGATCGAGATGACCGTGACGCTGCGCAGCCAGGCCCCGGACGCCCAGCTCTTCTTGTCCCAATCCGGTTCGAGCACCCTCACCGAATCCGAGCTGTCGAATCACCTGCCCCGGTCCGCGAGGGGCGCAGTCACCGTGGCCTCCACCGGCAGTGGGACAGAGATCTCGGTCCGTTTGACCGCCTCCGAAACCACTCCGGTGCTCGACGAAAGGCTCCCTCAAGCATCATGAACGGCCTCAAGGAGGACCTCGTGTCCCACTCCACAGAAACTCCTGACCGTCACGCAGTGTCGGTTCTCCTCATCGACGACCACCCGCTGGTCCGCGACGGGATCGCCCGCCTCCTCGAGGATGGCGGCCTGACCGTGGTGGGCCAGGCGTCGAACCTCGCCGAGGGAACCAGACTGGTCCAGACCGTCGAGGCGGACGTCATGGTCGTCGACGTCTCCCTGGGCGACGGATCCGGCCTCGACTTGGTGGCCTCGATGAGGTCTCGGCGGCCGCGCATGGGAATCGTGGTGCTCACCATGCACAACGACGACGAGACGCTCCTCGGGGCGCTCGATGCCGGCGCGTCCGCTCTGGTCCTCAAGACCTCGTCTTCGGAAGAGGTCCTGTCGATGGTGCGTCGCGCCGCGTCGGTCCCGGACTCGTTCACGGCCATCGGCCTGGCTGAGGCCTTGCGTCGGCGATCCAGCGTGGTCCGCCCCAACCTCACGGCGCGCGAGCTCGAGGTGCTCGAGCGCCTCGCCGTCGGCGACTCGGTGGCCGGCATGGCCAAGCGGCTGTTCATGAGCGAGTCGACCGTGAAGACCCACATCGCGAAGGTCTACTCGAAGCTCGGTGCGCACAACCGCGCCAGCGCGGTCATGGCCGCCATCAAGCTGGGGTTCGTCAAGTCCTGAGGCGGCGTCCGCCGGTGGTCAGTGGACGGTGAACGCGCTGAGGATGCGGATCACGCCGGGGCCGATGACGACCACCAGCAGTGCGGGGAAGATGCACAGGAGCATCGGGAAGAGGAGTTTCACCGGGATCTTCTGAGCCTTCTCCTCGGCCCGTTGGCGCCGGACGAGCCGCATCTCGCGCGCCTGCTCCCGCAACACACTGGCCAGCGGCAGCCCCAGCCGGTCGGCCTGGACGATGGCGCTGAGGAAGGTGCGCACCTCCGCAGAGGTCGTCCGGTCACCCAAGCCCTGGAAGGCCTGGGCCCGGGTGCGCCCGATCTGGATCTCCGACAGCACCCGGGCGAACTCCCCGGCGATCGGTCCGTCGATCGACCGGGCCACCTGGAGGACCGCTCCGTCGAAGCTCTGTCCGGCCTCCATGCAGACGGTCAGGAGGTCGAGAGCGTCGGCGAGGCCGGTCCGCAGCAGATCTTGTCGATGCAGGCCAGCGTTGTAGACGAGCAGGTCGGGCAGGAAGAGGCCCATGGCCGCCCCTGCCAGCCCACAGAGGGCGCCGGTGAGGGTGAGCCCACCGAGGAGCACGCCTAGGACCCCGCCCAAGAGGAGCCCAAGGCCCTTGGCGCCCAACACGCGCTCGACCGGCCAGTCCGGCGGGTTTCCCGCGACGTCGAGCATCCGCTGGAGCCGTGCGGACGTGCCGCTGGGCGACACGGCGGAGCCCAGCCGCCGGAACCGGTCAACCGCCGGGACGAGGATCCGGTCGCGAGCGGGGAGCTCGTTCTTCGCCACTTGGTCGTGGGTGATCTGACGCTCGATGATGGCCAAGCTGCGCGCTACCCCGGTCGGCTCGTCGGCGCCGATGAAGAGGCCGGCCACGAAGAGGATGGCGACGAAGACCAGCCCGACCCCGGCCAGGAGGAGCAGCTGCGAGGACATCAGACCTCCACCTCGACGACCTTGCGCATCCAGAACACGCCGATGACCATGAGGACCAGGGCGATGACGACCATGGCGATCCCGAACGCGCTCTTCCAGAGCAGGGAGATGTACTCCGGGTTGACGTAGGCCATCCAGAAGAACATCCCCACGGGGAGAGCCACCAGGATCCAGCCCGAGAGGCGGCCCTCGGCCGACAGCGTGCGCACCTGGCGGAACAGCGACTCGCGTTCGCGGAGGGTCTGCGCGGTGACTCGCAGTGTCTCGGCGAGATTCCCGCCCACCCGGCGCTGGATCTCGACGGCCATGCCCGCCCATCGCATGTTCTCGCTGTCCATCCGGTCGGCCATCCTGCTCAGGGCGTCCTCGACGTCAGCGCCGATGCGCGTCTCGGCCATGGCCCGGGCGAACTCCTTCGACGCGGGCTGGGCCACGTCGCGAGCGATCGCGTCGAGAGCCTGAGGCAGCGAGAACCCGGTGGACAGACTGCTGGCGATGAGGTTGAGCACGTCGGGTAGCTGTCGCTCGAACCGCTTGGCCCGACGCGAGGCGAGGAAGCGCAGCACGGCCGGCGGTGCCAGCAGGCCGACCACCGTGCCGAAGGCGAGTCCGACCAGCGTTGCCCACCCGTCGTGCAGGACCACACCACCGATGACGAGGCCCACCACCACGGCCGCGACCCGCAGGACCGCCCATTCCCCCGCGCGCCACGGCAGGTCTGCCCGCTGGAGGAGCAGGGTGGTGCCCGAGGTGGAGCCCCGGCCCTCGACCGCTCGGTCGCCGAGCTGGACGATGTGGCCGGTCAGCTCGCGGAACGTGGTCGTCCGCGGCTCGGACCGACGCGTGCTCGGCGTCACGTACTGGTCGATGGAAGCCAGCCGTTCGCGGCGCTGCGACCGGAACGCCGGTGACATGGCGAGCACGACGAGGGCCAGCGCCGCGAACATGGCCAGCGCCGAGACCACGACCGCCAGCGGAGTGCCGGCCAGCGTGCTCGTGAAGAACGAACCGCTACCGCCGACTCGGCCCGGCAGCGGTGCAGCCACGGCGGGGGGCGCTGTCGTCGGAGTCGGAGTCGGGGCTGGCGTCGTCACACTCGGGGTGGGAACGGGAGGCGGAGGGCCGAAGTCCACGGCGCTCGAGGCCGAGAAGGTGCCGGTGTTGGCGCTGCCGTGCAGGGTCACCGGCTGGGTGCCCGACAGGGAGGTGGGGGTCTTTGCGCTCCACGACACCTGGCTGTCGAGCGCCTTCGCAACGGCGGTGAAAGCCGCGCCGACTGCGGCCGCATTGTCGACCGGCGTGACGGTGCCGCCACCGGCTCGAGCGAGGTACTCGAGGGCGAGGTTGTCCGTGGTGCTGGTCCGGAAGGCGATCACCGCGGTGCGGACGCCGTTGCCGGAGGTCAGCAGCTGCTCGGCCTGTTGAGCGCTCGTCGTGCTCGTGGTGTCCTTGCCGTCGCTGAGCAGGACGATGCTGCGGTCGCCGGTGTCGCCGAGCGTCTTGACCGCCAGGGCGACCCCGTCGTAGAGCGCCGTGTCGCCACCGGACTTCAGGGCGTTGACCGCCGTCTGAACAGCGCCTCGGTCGGACGTCGGGAGCAGGTCCTGCGTCGCCTGGTCGCCGAACGAGACCACCCCCACTTTGACGTCCTTCGGTGCGGTACTCAAGAACTGGGCGACCGAGCTGCGCACGGTCGACATCCCCGAGTCGCGCATCGAGCCGCTCCGGTCGATGAGCAGGATGGTCGAGCGCGCCAGGGTTGAACCGGGCGATCCATCGACCTTGTACTCCTGGCCCTCGACGACGAGGCGCAGTGTGCTCATGTCGACGACTGCCGTATCGGTCCCCGCACTGACCGTCAGCGTGCCGGTGACCGTCCCGTCAGCGCCGCGCTTCACGCTGCTGAGGCTGGCGCCAGTATCAGCCAGCGCCGCTCCGGAGAGCAGCACGACGGCGACCAGGGCTGACGCGGCCACCAGGACTGCGCGCACGACCCGACGCGTCACGCAAAACTCCGCATGAAGATGCTCGACGGGAGGTCGATCCCTTGGTCGTGCAGCGTGGTGGCGAACTTCGGGCGCAGCCCCGTACTCACCAGCCCGCCGCGGAACCGGCCGGTGTTGTCGCGTCCTGCCGAGTAGTCGAAGGTGAACAGGTCCTGGAGGGTGATGACGTCCCCTTCGAGGCCGCTGACCTCGCTGATCGCAACGATGCGACGGCTGCCGTCCCTCATCCGCGCCTGCTGGACGACGAGATCGAGCGCGCTGGCCACCTGGTCGCGGATGGCCCGCACCG
The DNA here is from genome assembly GCF_036559105.1 of Lapillicoccus sp. GTDB lineage: Bacteria > Actinomycetota > Actinomycetes > Actinomycetales > Dermatophilaceae > Lapillicoccus. The sequence goes on from NZ_DATBTV010000058.1 coordinate 9,605, forward strand.
GCAGCTCCACTCCCGCCATCAGCACCATGGTCTCGAGCCGGGAGAGCGCGTCGCGGGGGCTGTTGGCGTGGATCGTCGTGATCGACCCGTCGTGGCCGGTATTCATCGCCTGGAGCATGTCGAGCGCGGCACCGTCACGGACCTCGCCGATGACGATGCGGTCTGGACGCATACGCAGGGCGTTTTTGACGAGTTCACGGATGCTGATCTCGCCACGGCCCTCGGTGTTGGACGGGCGGGCCTCGAGCCGCAGGACGTGCCGTTGGCGGAGCTGGAGCTCGGCCGCGTCCTCGATGGTGATGATGCGCTCGTCGTCCGGAATGTAGCCCGAAAGGACGTTGAGGGTCGTCGTCTTGCCCGAACCGGTTCCACCCGAGATGACGATGTTGCGGCGTCCCCGGACGCAGGCCTCGAGAAGGTCACGGGCCTGGGGCGAGAAGGTACTGAACGCGAGCAGGTCCCGGTCGGTGAACGGGTCGGGAGCGAACTTGCGGATCGTCAGCATGGAGCCGTCCAACGCGATCGGCGCGATCACGGCGTTGATCCGGGAGCCGTCCGGCAGGCGCGCGTCGACCATCGGGCTCGCCTCGTCCACGCGCCGACCGACGCGGCCGACCATCTTGTCGATGGTTCGGCGTAGGTGGGCGTCGGAGACGAAGCTCGCCGGCACGGCGTGGATCCGGCCCGCTCGCTCGACGTAGATGCTGCGGGGGCCGTTCACCATGATCTCGGTGATCTCCGGGTCCCGCAGCAACGGCTCGAGCGGTCCGTGGCCGAGAATCTCGTCGGAGACCTCCTGCGAGACGCGCGTGCGGTCGGCGGACGACAGCGGTGTCTGCTCGGCGTCGAGGATCGGCTGGAGAGCCTGCCGCACCCTCGTCTCGAGCTCGGTAAGCAGCATGTTCGGGTCGTAGAGCTTCGGGCCGAGCTGGTCGATCATCGCCTCGTGTACACGAGCCTTGACCGCGTCCACCGGGTCCTCCCGGCCCTTGGGCGCCGCACGCTGACCGTTCTGGGGAGCCGGGGGCTGCTGGGACCGCCGGACGCTGTCCAGCCGCTCGGAAAGGCTCATCGTCGGCTCCCCCTCGTCAGGGCACGAAAACCGGAGCGCGTCTCGCGGGCTGGCGGTGCCGGTTCGTTGCTCGGTCGGATGAACTCGTCGACGAGTTGGCGCAGGGCGACGCTCACGGGATGGCGGGGTTCCTCCAGGAGGATGGCCACCCCCCGGTTGACCGAGGCCGGCACGTCCGAGCTGCTCGGGACCATGACACCGATCTCCTGCTTGATCGACGTCACGACGTCGGCTGGGCGCAGTCCCGCCTTGGCGTCGGACCGGTTGACGACGACCACACGCGATTCGGTGGGGTTTCCGAGCAGGTCGAGGGTGTCCAGGGTCAGCCGCAGGTTCTTCAGGGCGGGGATGTCGAGGGTCGCGAGCAGGATGATCTGGTCGCTGATGTCGAAGGCTGCCAGCACGTGCTCGGTGAAGGCCGGCGGGGTGTCGATGATGATGAAGTCGTACGCGCGTTTGGCCACACGGAGCAGCTCCCCGATCGTCGGGCCTTGCACCCGGTCGGCGTCACCGGGCTCGGCGGGGGCACAGACGGTCTCGAGACCGCTCGCTGGGTGCGTGGTGACGACCGAGGCCAAGCCCTGTTCGTCGAGGTGGCCGGACATAGGGACGAGGTCGGTGACGGTGCGCTCCGGGAGGAGCTGCAGGCTGATGGCGACGTCACCGAAGGCGAGGTCGAGATCAACAAGGAGCGTCCGGCTCCCCGTCGCGGCCAGGTGGGCGCCGAGGTTCGTGGAGAACGTCGTCTTGCCGACCCCTCCCTTGGCCGAGAAGACCGTGACAATGCGTCCTTCGCGCGACCCATGTGGCGCGGCGCCACCCGAGAGCTTGGCCGAGATGTCCCTGCTGTGCCGACAGGCATCGGCGACCGCGGTGAGGTCGTCACTAGGCACGACCTCGCGGACGCCGGCACGAAGCGCCTGCGTGAGCAACGACACGTCGAGTCGGCGGCGCAGCAGGACGACCCCGACGTCCGGACGTTCTACCCGGGTGATCTCCGCGAGCGTGCAGGCCGCGTCGATGTCGATGTCCGGACCGATGATGACCAGCTGTTGCGATTGGTCGCTCTCGAGCACCCGGAGCGCCAGCGAGGCGCTCTCCACCGGTTGCAGCGACTCACCGACCGCCATCGAGTAGCGCTCGGCGGCGCGGGGGTCGTTGTTCCAGAGAATCGCCATCGGGTGCCCTAACGTGGGAAGGCGTTGTCGCCGTTGACCACACCGGCGGGGCCCTTGACGCCGTTGCCCAGCAGGCCGGCGTAGAGCGTGCTTGTCTGCAGGGCGTAGGCCAGTTTCTGGCCCTGTTCCGGCGACAGGGCCACCGTGACGAGGGTCCCGCCCGTCCCCGCCGCGCTCGTTGCCTCGCCCGTTGGTTGGGCCTGGGCGAAGGCGGTCGTCCCGACCGCGATCACCAGGACGTCGTCGAAGAGAACATGGGTGGTCGTGCCGTTCGCCCCGTTGGCGGTTGCGCCACCCCCTGTCGTCGCATACAGCACGATGCGCGAACCGGGCGCCACGAAGGTCCCCACGTGGGCCGGGTCGCTGAGCGGGACCGACATGGCCACCTGGCCCTGAGGGACGCGGATGGCCGTGTTGGCCTGGGGGGTGGTTCCGAACCGGGCGGTGAGGATGTACTCGCCCGGCGGAATGTCGGAAACGGCGACGAGTCCCTTGTTGGCGTCGGTGACGGACGTGAGGATGCCGGCCGGTACCGCCTTGGCCGGAAGGGACGTCTGCACGATCAGCCCGTTCGCTACGGCGTCGTTCAGGGAGGTGCCCAGCGGCACGGCCTTGTCGGACACGAAGACGGTCCGTGGCTCGGCGCCGGCCACCGCTCGTTGGTCGGCCCCGTTGGCGTAGAGCACGACGGCCACCACGCCGAGAACCCCGAGCAGGATGGCAGCGGACATGGCGATCACGCGACGACTCACTATGGTGCTACCTCTCCCTCACGATGGCACGCGCCCGGCAGGGGCCCGTGCCGGCCCCCGCGGCGGCGGCTAGAAGTGCGGAACCGTGCTGTAGAGGGTGAAGACCTGGCTCCCGAGCTTGGCAACGACGAAGACCACCGCCAGGACGAGGACCGCAATGATCAGCGCGTACTCGACGGCAGTTGCCCCCCGGTCGGACGGCGTCGTCTTGCGGCGGAACATCTATACCTCTGGGGGCTGGGATGGCGAGGACACGCGTGACGTGCGGTGTCTCGGTGTCGTCAGGGTGTGCAGGTGCTTCGGCGGCGATGAGTGTCCGGGGCAACGGGCGAGCCGCCCGAGTGGCTCGGCGGTCGGCGTCGGAGGTTCTCATCGGGCGAGCTCCGGTGGGCGAGGGCGGAAGTGGTCGCCGCCTCCGCTCGGGTCACCGGCGGGACGACGTCACGATCCTCACCCGCTGCTGGTTCCGACGCCATAGCCCGTCCGGGCCACGCCGAAGCCGGATCAGAGCTGGCTGGAGACGGAGTTGAACGCGTTGTTGATTTGATTGCCTAGCGTCGCGACGACGGTGATGATCACGGCGGCGATGAGCGCGACGAGGAGTCCGTACTCCACCGCGGTTGCGCCCTTGTCGCGGGTGTGGAGCCGCGTCTGCAGAGTGGCGAAGGCCTTGAGCATGGTGAGTTCCCTTCGTGGTACGAGAAGGGACCGACCGAGCCCCTTCGGATCCATCGTGCCTATTCGGCGGACCTGACACATCACCCGTCACGGCACGCTGCGGGATCCGAACGGACGACCCCGGGGTCGTCCGTTCGGACGATCTCAGGTCCCGCCGACGACGATCTCCGTCACGTTCTCCTGCTGTGCCCACGCGTTACCGGCCCGAAGGAAGGCCGCCTGAGGCGTCATCACGATGAGCCCGCGCACGCCACCGCGCGACGTGAGGCTGGTTGCCGCGGGGAGCTCCTTGATGAGGGTCTGGTCGAGGTCGAGCTGGCCGACGCGGCGTAGCCCGACTCCCTGACCGAGGTCGACCTTGAACGGACGCAGCGCTGCTCCATCCTCCTCGCGGGCCAGCACCGCCATGGTCATCTGGTCCAGCCACATCACGTCGACGAACTGGGTGAGCGGCTCGCCCTGCCGGTAGGGCTCTGCGAGCGAGGTCGCCAGCCCCGCGTCGTTCCGGACGATACCCGCCACGTCGAGGCGGAAGTCGGTGCCGTTGGGCAGCTTGGAGACGATCGCGACCCGGGTGGAGTCGGGCGCCACGCAGAGGCTGACGACCTGCCTCCCGTCGAGCCAGGGCGCCGTGACCTCGGCCGGCCCGCCGGCCAGCTTGGACGCGTCGAAGGTCCAGATCCTGGCTGCACCGGCGGCCTGCCCGGCGACCCAGAGGCGACCGTCCGACGCATACATCGGGTTGGTGAGACCGGTCCCGAACGGTGGCACCGTCAGGCCGGCGCCACCGCGCCATCGGGCCAGCTCGGCACGGCTCGCCGAGACGCCGGCGATGTCGTTGCCGTCGCTGGACATGGCCACGTTGACATACGCCTCGGGAATCTTCGGCAGACCGGGCACCGTCTTCGAGCCGTTGGCCGCCGGCGGGCTGCTCTCGTCGAGGAGCTGCGGGTTGATCCGTTCCAGGGTGTCCTTGGACCGGAGCAGCCCCGCCGTCGCGGGATCGGTCGGCGCGACGGTGAACCCGAGGTCGGACAGCGAGGACACCGCCGTCGGGAGGGAGGAGACCGGGATCTTGCCGATCCCCTGCACCTCGATCGACACCGCCACCACGCCGGGTGCTTGGGTGAGGGTCGCGAGGAACTGCGCCCAGATCGGCCGGCGGCGGGCGGGGTCGATCGTCTGCGCGCTGTTGGTCAGCGTCACCGTCGCGGTCCCCGTCGGGTCGACCTGGACCGCGTCCACGGCCAGTCGGGTGCCCTGCGGAATCGCCGTGTCCACGACGCCGGTCAGATACGCGGGAACGGCGGCGAGCTGGGCTCGAGCGAGCGCGGTGGGTAGCCGGGGGCCGACCGGGAACCATCGGACGTCCGGGACCAGCTCCTTTCGTGCTGTCAGCACGTAGTTGACCTCGTAGGGCGCGAACACCCGGTCGAAGTCGTCGGTGTTGAGCCAGAGACCGAAACCGTCGTCCGGGAGCTTGATCCGCCACTCCCCGTCGACCTTGGTCATCCCGAATACCGCCGACACCAGGGTGCTGGGCGGGAGCTCGCGGTAGTGGCCCGTCTCGTCGATGGTCGCGACGGCGGTGATCGTGAGCCGCACCTGGTCCGAGGGCAGCGGTTCGATCGTCAGCGGCGTCCGGGAGTCGTAGACCGTGGTGGCCAGCGCAGTCGGCCGCCAGAGGTCCACCGATCCGGGAGCGAGGTACGAGCGACCGACCACCTGCTGGTCGTCGCCGGTCTCCTGGAAGGCCGCGCCGGACCGGATGAAGTCGCGCGCGATGACGTCCGGCGAGGACCCGACCGCAGGCGGGAAGACGACGATCCGGGCTCGAGGGGCGACGTTGTCACCGATGCGCCGGCCGTCGACGACCTCGCTGGAGCGCGGGATCCCACAGCCGGCCAGAGCGACTCCGCAGAGGAGGGCCACCAACCCCACCCGGATCCGGTATGCGACGCGACCCGCGGTCATGGAGTGCCTCGTACCCCAGCGGCTGTCGTGCGTTCGCTCGTCGCCGGCGCGGCTGCATCGGTGGCGGAGGCGGGGTCGGCCGCGGCGCGCACCCGCCGCAGGATCGCGGTCTCCGGCTCGGAGCCCGACGGCCCGAGCGGTAGGCCGGACACTCCCGACCGGGTGACCAGAACATCGCCGATCAAGGGGTTGAGCGGCAGCGGCGAGGACTCGAGTGACTCGCCGGCGCGGCGGGGAAGGGTGAGCCGGAAGCAGGAGCCCTCTCCGGGCGCCCCCCAGGCCTGCAGCCAGCCGTTGTGGAGACGCGCGTCCTCGAGGGAGATCGCGAGGCCCAGTCCGGTCCCACCCGTGGTGCGGGCGCGTGCGGGGTCGGCCCGCCAGAACCGGTTGAAGA
>NZ_DATBTV010000059.1:0-3483 GCF_036559105.1 Lapillicoccus sp.
CGACATCCTCGAGTCCTACGAGGAGCACCACGTGGCCGACGTCCTGGTCATGGAGCTGCACCAGATGACCCCCAAGGACGAGCGGTTCGAGGCCAAGACCACGGTGCTCATCGAGAACGTGACGCACCACATGGACGAGGAAGAGCAGGACTGGTTCCCGAAGGTGCGCGCAGGACTCGGTCGTCGACAGCTTCAGGAGCTCGGCGAGGAGCTGCTCGCCGCGAAGAAGCAGGCCCCCAAGACGCCGGCGTCGCCGAGTGCGCTCAAGAAGGTGATCGACGCGGTCGTCGCCTGAGACCAGAGCGGTGGAAGCGCGGATGCCGTCCACGGCATCCGCGCCAGGCTGCGGAAGTCGTCTAAGCCCGGAGGTCCTGGAGCACCGCACGGGCGACGTTCTCCATGGCGATCCCGGCGAGGGCGCCGGCGTTCTCGAGTCTCGTGCGGGCCTCACTCGTGGTGACGCCATGGGTGGCGGCCACCACGCCGACGGCCTTGTCGATGTCGTCGAGGGCCATCAGCTTCGCCGGCGCCTTGACCGCCTCGAGACGGGTGCTGAAGGTCAGGTCGGCGTTCGTCACCGCGCCGGCGGCCCACGCGCCGAAGACGTCCGCGAGCTGCTCGTGCCGTCCGTGGAACGCGCCGGATCGAGAGGCGTACAAGTTCACGCTGCCGGTTGCGCGGTCCCCGCTGAGGACCGGCAGGGACAGGGTCGCCGCCACGCCGGCGGCCGCCTCCGCCTGGGAGAACAGCTCCCACTGACCCTCGTCGAGAGCATCGACGACCGGGACGTCCACCAGGCCGCGCTGCCGCACGGCCTGCACGCAGGGACCACCGTCCAGGTACTGGAGGGCGTCCAACGTGGCGATGAGCTGACTGCTGGCGACGAAGGTGAACGTCAGGCCTTCGGCGGTCGACGCCAAACTGGCGCCCATGAGCTCCGGCACGATCTCCTTGGCCCTCGACACCTGCTCCTGCAGAGATGCGACCAGGTCGACGGGGGTGGCGTTCGAGAGCTGAGCCAGAGCCTGTTCGGTCTCAGGGATCGGTTCCACGACCATCGACATACCCGCGCGAGCGCGCCCACACACTCACTCGGTCGGGCGGTCACCGCGCCGATGCGACGCCGGCTCACGAAGCGTCTGCAGTACGGCGTCGAGCGCGTCCCCGTCGAACTGGTGACCGCCGCGGGAGTGACGGACGACGGTCGCTCGTGGCAACCGTCGCGCGAGCAGGTCCACGTGGTCGGCAGGGACGACCTCGTCGTCGAGGCACTGGTGCAGCTCGATGCCGAGACCGGGGGCGAGACGCGCCTCTGCGTCGTCCGGGAGTGCATACTCAGCCACGTCCCAGCCGTCGGGGCCCCAGTCTGGGACCGCCAGGAGGACGAGCCGGTCGACGTCGTGCTCGGTCTCGCTCTCGGTCTCGGTGAGCAGCTTGAGGACCGTCGAGCCGCCGAAGGAGTGCCCGACGACGGTGTCCACGTCAGGAGCGACGAGGGCGGAGATCTGAGCCGACCACGCCGCGTGCGACATGTCCTCGTCCCCCAGGTCCGGCATCCGGATCTCGTCTCCGACCCCGGCGCGCAGGGCGGCGACGATGCCCTGGTCGTCGGCATACCCACCGGCGCCGTGGAGGAAGAGGATCGCCACGGCGCGTGAGTCTACGAGGGGTGCTGGGCGGTTGGGGAGGCTCAGCGGCCCTCGACGCTGCGGGTCGGGAACCCGCGGGTCTGGAACCTGCGAGCAGTGGCTTCGATGCGAGCGCGGTATCGCTCCCACTCTTCGGCGTCGCGTTCGGCGACCTGCGAGAGCGTCGGACTCGACCCGACCGCGCCGTCCAGGAGCTCCCGGACGATGTCGGCGTGACCCGCATGACGGCTGGTCTCGGACAGGACGTGCACCAGCATCGAGTGCAGGGTGACGTCCGGCCTCGGCCAGCTCGGGACGTGGCCGAGGGCGTCCAGGTCGAGCTGCGCGATCGTCTGGTCGGAGTGGGCACACGCCCGTCCGTACCGTTCCACGATCTCGGCGCGCGACTCGTCCTCGGTCGCCCGCAGGTCGGTACCCTCCTCGGCGTCGTCGTCCCACCAGTGCAACGGTTCCGGGAACGGACGTCCGAACGCCCGGCCGAAGAACCACACCTCGGCCATGGTCAGGTGCTTGACGAGCCCGAGCAGGTTGGTGCCGGTGGCCGTCACGGGTCGAAGCGCGGCGTACTCGGTCAGCCCGTCCAGCCGAAGCAGAAGGTCGTCGACCACCCGCTCATCGGCCCGATTACGCTCGACTGCGACGTCCTCGTCGTCGCGACCGACGACGTGAGGTTGATGATCTACACCGCCGAACCGGGCACCGACCAGGCGGAACGGCTGGCTCTGGCCGTGGTCCTGGGGACGCAGCAGCTGGTGGAGTGAGCCCCGGCGGACCGCTGTCGGAGGTGTGCGAGATCTTGGAGCCCATGACTGAGGTCGAGCCGTCGTACACCACCCGGCCGTTGACTGCCGACACCTGGGACGACTTCGCCGCGCTCGTTGAAGCGAACAACGGTGTATGGGGCGGGTGCTGGTGCATGGGGTTCCACCCCGAGGGCGTCGGGCAGGGCCGTACTCCCACCGGTAACCGCGCCGCCAAACGCGCGCACGTCGATGCGGGAACGGTTCATCAGACCCTGGTCTACGACGGAGATGTATGCGTCGGGTGGTGCCAGTACGGGTCGCCGGTGGAACTGCCGAACATCAAGAACCCGGCGGCGTACGCCAAGGGCTCCGTCGACCCGCCCGCCTGGCGGATCGGCTGCATCTTCACCGGGAGCAGACACCGCGGAACCGGAGTGGCCCGGGCAGCCGTGGCGGCCACGTTGGACGCGATCAAGGAGGCAGGGGGAGGCATCGTCGAGGCCTACCCCGAACAGGTCGCGGACCGCGGTCCTCAGCGGGGCGCGTACTTCCACACCGGTCCGGAGACCCTGTTCGAGGACTTCGGCTTTACGCGTCAGCGCCAGATCGCGAAGTGGCGCTGGGTGATGCGCCTTGACGTGGTCCCGTAGGACCGGGCTAGGCGGCATGGGCGACCCGCAATGCTGCGGCAGCAGCGCGCCGACGGCCATCCGGTCCATTCAACGCCTATGCGTCAGTGTGAACCTAAGGATGTGCAGCTCGCTTCGCCCCATGCGCACCTGGATCTGCCTGCGCGCGTTGGCTACAACCGCGTCGCGGAATGCCCGAGCCTGATCAATCGTGTCAACAGCGATGAAGGTGACCCTCCGTTCGGTTTCGTCAAGGTCGTTCGCCCAGAAGCCCCGAATCAAACCGGGGTTCTGCCTCACGCCGTTCACCAGGTCAGGCACGGCCTGGCTCTGTCTCGAACGCATCGCGTCGTCCCTGATCCAGGTACCTGCTACCGCGAACACCAATCCTCCCTGGTACCTCATGATCTGACGACGCGGCCGCCAGTGGTCGACGTCTCCGCCGTTCAGGCCTCAGATCAT
>NZ_DATBTV010000060.1:0-5359 GCF_036559105.1 Lapillicoccus sp.
GTCATCGGTCAACATCCCCTCCCGGACCGCAGCCCAGAACCGGCGACGAACCTCCACAGAAATCGCGGTACGACCTGAACGACCCACAACGCAACACCCCTCGATCAAGCCAGGTGTTGCGTTGACCCCCTGAAGCCGCCCGGCGCTGGATGTCGAAAACCGACAAACATCTGAGTCGGACGCGCGCAGCGTGCGGTCAGCCCACGACCGGGGCGTAGTCGCCGGCGTCGGCCGCGGTGACGTCCCCCGTGGCCCCACGACGAGCCGCCCACCGGCCGACGGTGAACACGTAGGCCATGAAGGCGCTCCACGCGACGAACCCGATCCCGACACGGGCCCAGGTGGGCAGCGGCGACGGCGTCACGAAGGCCTCGATGATGCCGCTGACCAGCAACACGGCCGCCAACCCGAGCGCGACTGACATCGCCGTGCGTCCGGCGTGGGCCACGGCGTCGAGCCGTCTTCGTGGCCCGGGCTCGATCCACGACCAGAAGATTCGGAGGCCGACGCCGGCGGCGACGAACACCACGGTCAGCTCGAGCATCCCGTGCGGGAGGATCAGCCCGAAGAACAGGTCGGCCCGACCGTGCGCCCACATCAGGCCACCGATAAGGGCGACGTTGAGAATGTTGTTGAGCAGCAACAGGATCACCGGCAAACCGAGCACGCCGAGCGCGATACAGAGGGCGGACACCCAGGCGTTGTTGGTCCAGACCTTCAGCGCGAAGCTGCCCGCCGCATACTCGCTGTAGTAGCTCTCGAAGTCGTTGTTGATGAGCTGGTCGACCTCGGTCGGAGAGATGAGCGCGGACTCGATGCTGGGGTTCGACACGAACCACGCCCCGATCACCCAGGCGACCACGACGTTGGCCGCCATCGTCCACAGCCACCACGCGCGCAGCCGGTAGAGCGCCGCCGGGAAGGTGTCGGTGAAGAACGTCGTCACGTCGTCGAAGCTGAGCGTGCGGGTCCCCGCCGACCGGAGGCGTGCGGTCGCCAGCATCGAGGACAGGTGCGCCACGAGAGTCGGCTCCGGCGAACGGGTCCGGATCTCCGACAGATGCGTCGCGACCCGCTGGTAGAGGTCGAGCAGCTCGTCGCCCTCGGCGCCGGTCAGCTTGCCGCGCCTCGACGCCAGCTCGTTCAGCCGCGCCCACTCGTGCTGGTGCGTGAGCACGTAGGCGTCGAGATCCACGCGGTCACTGTATGCGGTGGGTTGCCACCGCACGGCCGGTCCCAGAAGGGCCGGTGCGGCCGAGGGCAGCCACCTACGATGACCCGGTGAGCAGCGCGACCGTCGGTGTAGGTGACGACGACTTCGTCACCGGCGAGGCCGTGGCGCTCGACCTGCCCCCGGCGTCCATCGGGTCGCGGATCCTGTCGGGGTTCCTCGACTACCTCATCGTCTGGGTCATGACCTTCACCCTCGTCTCGGCCGGAACGGCCCTGTCCCAGCAGCTCGACGACGCGCTGATCGCGGCGACGGTGCTGGTGTGTTTCCTCGTCGCCTGGCTGGTCTACCCGGTCACCATCGAGACCCTGACCCGCGGCCGCAGCCTCGGGAAGATGGCCGCCGGGCTGCGGACCGTCCGGGACGACGCGGGCCCGATCACGTTCCGACACGCCTTCGCCCGCGGGCTGCTGGGGGTGGTCGAGGTCTACCTGTTCTGGGGCATCCCGGCCGTCATCGCGTCGATCCTCAGCAGCAAGGGCAAGCGGCTCGGCGACATGCTCGCTGGGACCTACGTGGTCCGCGACCGCGTCACGGCGCAGCTGCCGCCGCCGGTCCCGATGCCACCGCAGCTGGCCGGCTGGGCCATGAACGCCGACATCACCCAGCTGCCGGACGACCTGGCGATGGCGGTGCGCACCTTCCTCCCTGCGGCGCCCACGATGACGCCCCGGAGCCGCGACGAGATGGGGCGCAAGCTGCTCGCCGAGATGACCCTCTACGTCTCGCCGCCGCCCCCGCCCGGGAACCATCCCGAGTACGTGCTGGCGGCGATCCTCGCCGACCGTCGACGACGCGACACCGTGCGGCTGGCTCGCGACACGGCGCTACGCCAGCGGCTCACCGCGCCGGACCGGATGAGCTGACCTACCGAGGCGGACAGATGCAGACCGCCGGCGTTCCGGACACGGGCATGGTCACCACCAGGGGCCCGGGATCCGACCCAGCCGCCAGGGTTTGCCCCCACGTGACCGAGACGGTCGCGGTGAAGATCACGGGTGGGAGAGCACTGGTTAGAAGGTGGTGCAGTTCCCGGGTGTGATGCCTCTGCCTCACGGTGGCTCGATTTTCGAAGGTCAGATCGCTCAGCGGATGTGACGGCCGTGAGGACCCGCGCCACCTCACCGAACGGGCGTGATGTCAGGCGGGAAGCCCGAACTCCGCATACCCCGGCTTGATGACGTCGTCGATGAGGGCGAGCCGCTGGTCGAACGGCAGAAACGCCGACTTCATCGCGTTGATGGTGACCCAGCGCAAGTCGGCGAGCGTCCAATCCGCCTCCGCCGCAAGCAGACCGGCCTCCCGCGACAGTGACGTGCCACTCATCAGCCGGTTGTCGGTGTTGAGGGTCACCCGGAACCGCATCCGCGCGAGGAGCGAGATGGGGTGCAGACCGATGGACGTCGCCGCCCCGGTCTGCAAGTTGCTGCTCGGGCACATCTCCAAAGGGATCCGGGTGTCGCGGACGTACGCGGCCAGGAGACCGAGGTAGACCGAGTCGAGGTCTACGTCGGCCAGGGTGGTCAGTCCCCGCGCGGCGGCCTGGTCGAGCCAATCGGGGAACGGCAGTCCCTCGACGGTGATGTCGTCGACGATCCGGACGCCGTGACCCAGCCGTTCGGCCCCGCACCACTGGATCGCCTCCCAGATGCTCTTCAGCCCGAACGCCTCGCCGGCGTGGATGGTGAAGTGCGCGTTCTCCCGGCGCAAGAACTCGAAGGCGTCGAGATGGCGGGTGGGTGGGTACCCAGCCTCTGCCCCGGCGATGTCGAACCCGGCCACCCCGTCGTCGCGGTAGCGGACCGCCAGCTCGGCGATCTCTCGGCTCTTCGCGGCGTGGCGCATCGCGGTCAGCAGCGCCGTCACCCGGATTCCGTGACCGGACTCGCGGGCCAGCCGCTCGCCCTCCCGGAACCCGTCGTTGACCGCCTCGACCACCTGCTCGAGGGTGAGCCCGCGCTCCAGGTGCTGCTCTGGGGCATACCGGATCTCGGCGTAGACGACGCCGTCGGCGGCGAGGTCCTGGGCGGCTTCCGCGGCGACCCGGAACAGGCCCTCCTCGGTCTGCATCACGGCAAGGGTCTGCGCGAACGTCTCGAGGTAGCGCTCCAACGACCCGGAGTCAGCGTTGGCGCGGAACCACTCCCCGAGGCCTGCTGCGTCGGGCGCCGGCAGGTTCGCCTCGACGGCGGGGTCGCCGACCGCGAGCTCGATGATGGTCTGGGGCCGCAGTCCGCCGTCGAGGTGGTCGTGAAGCAGGACCTTGGGGACGGTTCGCAGCGCGTCCAGGCTCAGCTCACTCGTCGTCACGGTGCGCTGCCTCTGGGTCGAACGCCGGCAGACACACCGCGATGTACTCCGCGCCCTCGGGGCCGGTCGAGTACCGCACCCGCTCACCCGGGGCCGTGACGACGCCCTGCCCCTCACCGACCTCCAGCCGGCCGCCGGCGTGGTCGACGAGCACCGTCCCGCGCAGGACCACCGTGATCTCCCCGAACTCCGGCGTCTGGAACGGCTCCGACCAGTCCCCGGGGGCGTTCATGTGCGCCACCGACACGGGATGCGCCGACGCGCCGGCCAATGGCGTGGAGGGGGTGTTCACGGCGCCGACGTACTCGTCGATGACCTTCCCGCCCGGGACCGGGATCCGTGTCGGGGCGGCGATCAGCTGAGGCATCCGCCCAGCGTAGGGGTCAGCCGAACTCACGGACTGAGCTCCGCGGGCCCCTTCCGGGCCTCGCTCGTTCCTCGCTCGGTCCTCAGGACCCTGTCGCTGAGCCGATCCGGTCGCTCAGCCGATCCGGTCGATGACCAGTGGGAGAAGGTCGGGCCGGGAACCCTCGGGAGCGATGAAGAACGCGCCGTCGAGCGCCTCGAGGGCCCGCTCGAACAGGTCGGGGTCGTCGGTGTGCAGCGTCAGCAGCGGGTCGCCGCAGCGCACGATGGCGCCAGGCTTGGCGTGCATCACGACGCCCGCACCCGCCTGGACCGAGTGCTCCTTGCGGGCCCGCCCGGCGCCGAGCCGCCAGGCGGCGACGCCGACCTTGTAGGCGTCGAGCTGGGTCAGCACGCCGTCCGCCGGGGCTCGCACCTCGTGGGTCTCCTTGGCCCACGGCAGGTCCGCGTCCGGGTCGCCGCCCTGGGCACTGATCATCCGCCGCCACACGTCCATGGCCCGGCCGTCGTCCAGCGCCTCGGCGGGGTCGACGTCAGTACGCCCGGCCGCGGTGAGCATCTCGCGGGCCAGCGCAAGGGTCAGCTCGACGACGTCCTCGGGGCCACCCCCCGCCAGGACCTCGACCGACTCGCGCACTTCCAGGGCGTTGCCGGCGGTCAGGCCGAGGGGCGTCTGCATGTTGGTCAGCAAGGCCACCGTGGTGACCCCGGCATCGGTGCCGAGGGCGACCATGGTCTCCGCCAGCTCACGGGCCCGGTTCACGTCCTTCATGAACGCCCCGGAGCCGACCTTGACGTCCAGGACGAGGGCCCCGGTGCCCTCGGCGATCTTCTTGCTCATGATCGAGCTGGCGATCAGCGGGATGGCCTCGACCGTCCCTGTGACGTCCCGCAAGGCATACAGCTTCTTGTCCGCCGGCGTGAGGCCCGGCCCGGCGGCGCAGATGACCGCACCGACGTCCTCCAGCTGGGCCATCATCTGGGCGTTGTCCAGCGACGCCCGCCAGCCGGGGATCGACTCGAGCTTGTCGAGCGTGCCTCCCGTGTGCCCGAGGCCGCGGCCGGACAGCTGCGGCACGGCCACCCCGCAGGCGGCGACCAGCGGAGCGAGCGGGAGGGTGATCTTGTCCCCGACGCCGCCGGTGGAGTGCTTGTCGGCGGTCGGCCGGGAGAGGCCGGAGAAGTTCATCCGCTCCCCCGACGAGATCATGGCCGCGGTCCAACGTTCGATCTCGCGGCGGTTCATCCCGTTGAGCAGGATGGCCATGGTCAGCGACGACATCTGCTCCTCGGCGACGACACCGCGGGTGTAGGCGTCGACCACCCAGTCGATCTGCTCGTCGGACAGCTCGCCCCTGTCACGCTTGGTGATGATGACGTCGACGGCGTGGAACGGTTCGCTCATACCCGCCATCATGGTCGACCCCGGTCAGTAGGGCCGGCGGCTTCACC
>NZ_DATBTV010000061.1:0-25656 GCF_036559105.1 Lapillicoccus sp.
CGTGGCCGTGATGGCCCTCGAGCGCGTCCCCGCCGACATCCGCGCCCAGGGCGGCGTCTCGCGCATGTCCGACCCCGACATGATCGACGGCATCATCGAGGCCGTCTCGATCCCGGTCATGGCCAAGGCCCGCATCGGCCACTTCGTCGAGGCCCAGGTGCTGCAGTCCCTCGGCGTCGACTACATCGACGAGTCCGAGGTGCTGACCCCGGCGGACTACGCCAACCACATCGACAAGTGGGCCTTCACGGTGCCTTTCGTGTGTGGTGCGACCAACCTGGGTGAGGCGCTGCGCCGCATTACCGAGGGTGCCGCGATGATCCGGTCCAAGGGCGAGGCTGGGACGGGCGACGTGTCCAACGCGACGACGCACATGCGCCAGATCCGCGCCGAGCTGCGCCGCCTCCAGAACCTGCCCGAGGACGAGCTGTACGTCGCCGCGAAGGAGCTGCAGGCGCCGTACGAGCTGGTCAAGGAGGTTGCCGAGGCCGGCAAGCTGCCCGTCGTGCTGTTCACCGCCGGTGGCATCGCGACCCCCGCTGACGCGGCGATGATGATGCAGCTCGGCGCCGAGGGCGTGTTCGTGGGGTCCGGGATCTTCAAGTCCGGCAACCCCGCCCAGCGTGCGGAGGCCATCGTCAAGGCGACGACGTTCTTCGACGACGCCGACATGGTCGCCAAGGTCTCGCGCGGCCTCGGCGAGGCCATGGTCGGCATCAACGTCGAGGAGATCCCGCAGCCGCACCGGCTGGCCCAGCGCGGCTGGTGACCCGTCGTCCCGTCGGGACGATGGGTGGCTACTCGATCTGCTCCGCCTGCTGCTTGATGTTCGCCAGGGTCTCCTGGATTCCGTGCTCCATCTGGGCATCGCCGTCGTCGGCCCGAGTCGTGTGCAGGTGGACCTCGACCTGGCTCCCGTCCCCGGACGGCGTGACGTCGACGTAGCCGTGGTAGTCGTTCGGCCCCTCGGAACCCCACTCGACCCTCTGGGTGTCCTCGTCGACCCGGAACCACGCGTCGCCCTCGACCTCCCGGCCGCCGGGGATCTGCGCGGTCGTGTGCACCTCCTCGCCGTCGCCGCGCTTGGCGGAGGTCATCCGCGTGAAGTACTTCGGGAGGTTGTCCACGTCGGACAAGTAGTCGAACAGTGATGCCGGCGGTGCGTCGACCGTCGTCGAACCTGTGAAGTCACCCATGTCCTCAGTAGAACTCGGCCAGGGTGCTGCCGCATGTCGAGCGAGGCGGCGGTCGGGCCAGTCAGGTGACGTCGACGATGTCGACACTCCGGATCCGCCCGTCCTCGAGCGTCAGGACCGCCAACGTCCCGTGCGGCTGGCTCCGCCGGTCCGTCGGCGACCCCGGGTTGAGGATGCGGAACCCGTTCGCAGCCACGTCCATCGGGATGTGCGAGTGCCCGAACACGACGAGGTCGGAGCCGGTGAAGCGCCGTCGCAGCCGATCCAGTCGACCCGTCGTCGGCCCGCTGTCGTGGATCATCCCCACCCGCAGTCCGGCCACGTCCAGCTCCAGCGTCTCGGGGGCGCCCCAGGCCGCGACGTCCGGACCGTCGTTGTTGCCGAGCACGGCGTGCACCGGCGCGTAGGCGCCGAGCTCCTCCAGCACCCCCGCGGTGCAGACGTCGCCGGCGTGCAGGACCAGGTCGGCGCCGCGCAGCTGCTCCGCGACCGCCGGCGGGCACCGCTTCCACCGCCGCGGGGCGTGCGTGTCCGACAGGACGACGACCCGCAGCAGGTCAGCCGTGCGCCTCGGCATGGTGCTCCGCGAGCAGGTCGGTGCCCCAGTCGCGGCGCAGGTCGCGCCAGACCGTATGCGCGTGGTTGGCGCCGTCCTGGGTGTTGTCGTACTCCAGCAGGAAGGTCTCGCCGCGGACTGCGTAGTAGTGCCGCTCGCCGGGAGTGGTCGACCCGGCCCACGCGAACGTCACCGACCCGAGGCCCGCGTCGACGACCGCCCCCCAGGCCTGGTCGGCGACTCGTTCCGGCGCGCGCCCCAGGTACCACCGCACCAGTGCCTCGAGGCGTTCGGCCTGCGACCGGTCGAGCGCGTCGTGTCGCACGCCAGAGGGGACCAGGTCCGAGTCCGCCACGGGGTCGTGCCGGGTCGCGATGTCGTCGGGTGCGTCCGGTGAGACGACCGCTACCCCGCGCTGGTCGGCGTCCAACGCGCCGAGTAGCTCCCGGGCCAGCTGCTCCTCCTCGCGCAACACCTGCAGCCCGGCGTGCGGGCCGCCCCGCACGACGGCCGGGTTGGCTCCGAGGAAGGACGGGGTGATCGCCACCGTGTCGCCGACGACCGTGGCGTGGAGTCCCACGTGGTGGCCGCCCAGGTGCCACGCCCAGACGTCGTCGTCCGGGTCGCCGAGGACCCGGACCCAGTACTGCTCGGAGCCGCGCCGCTCCCAGCCGGTCCTGCCCACCGACCGCTCCACCTCGCGCAGGACGTCGTCGAGGGTCATCACCTGACGGGTCCGGTCGGCGCCCATCGCGCTCAGACTCACGTCGAGCAGGTCGTCGAGGTCGGCGCGGGCGGCGTCATCGAGATCGCCCACGGCAACGCCCGGACGCGGTCCGGGGAGGTACGTCCACTCCGTCCGGTCGGCCGTCGAGAACGGCGCGGCTGCTGCCGCTCGGCCGGCCGCGTCGAGGCGGTCGAGGAACTGCCGTGCTGCCGCTCTCAGGACCGCCGTCGAGTCGCTCACCACTCGACCGTAGCCGAGCGGAGGTCGAGAGCCCGGCCGAGGAACCGCGCATACTCCTCTGCGGCCGCGACGACGCGCGGGTCGTCGACCTCGAGGTCCGTCATCGAGATCTCGACGGTGACCGAGTCCGGGCGTAGCGTTCGCTGCCACGCGCCGGCGATGACCCCGTCGACGACGACCGCCCGGTTCCACGGGAGAGCCCGGTAGCCGTGGTCGGGGTGGGCGAGCGCGCTGCGGTCCTTGTAGGCCATCCCGTACTCGTCGTAGTCGGGCATGAGGAAGCTTCTCGTCCCGGCGAGCGGTGCAGCGTCCTCGACGAGCAGGTATGCGCGGCCGTCCGGTTCCACGGTGGTCACCTCGTCGCACAGCAGACTGAGTGCCTTCTTGACCTGCGTCACGGTGAGGCCGCTCCACGTCGTGAGGTCGGGGATGGTGGCCGGCCCTCGGGTCCGGAGGTACCGCACGACGAACTCGGCCAACGCCTCCTCGTCCGAGCGCGCCGGCGTCGGGGCCGCGCGCTCGTCGAGCAGGGCGTAGGTGTTCTGGTTGCCACGCCTCGCGCCACTCACCACGACGCCCTCGAGCTCGGCGTACATCATCAGGTAGGCCATCTGGAACCCCTTCTCCTCGGCCCACCCCGCCGGCAACACCGCGCGAATCTCGTTGCGCGTCATGTGGTTTCCGCCGGCCAGCAGGTCACCGACGAACCCCGCGAACCGGTCCATGCGCCTGGTGTCGAGGTCGAGGCTGCGGTACATGAAGGCGTTGGCCTGGTGTACGCGCTTGGCGGTCACCTGCAGGACCAGCCGGATGTCCTGCGCCGCCACGAAGTGCCATGTGGGGCGTAACGCGTGCACGCGCAGGATCCGCCCGTCGTCACACGCCGACTCCACCTCGTCGTCCGACCCGCCACCGGCGAGCCGCAGCCCGATCGCCCACCGCGCCATGGCGTACTCCTGCGCCTGCATGGCGACCAGGGTGGAGACCACGGCGGCGGGGTCGGTGAGCGGGGACCCGACGAGGAGCTGGTGCGCCAGCCGCAGCCGGCGGAGGTCGGCGAGGGCGAGCCCAGCCGTCACGTGACCGTCGCCCGCGCGCGGAACTCCTCCCGCTCATACTCTTGCCCGTCGACGACCTCGGCGACGGCGACCGCCGCCCGCGCCGCGTCGTGGTGCGAGACGTAGAGCGGCGCGAAGCCCAGCCGTACGAGGTCCGGTTCCCGGAAGTCGCCGATGACGCCTCGAGCCATCAGGGCCTGGACCACGGCGTAGGCCTCGGGGTGACGGACGGCGACCTGGGACCCGCGACGGCCGTCGTCCCGTGGCGTGGCGACCGAGTCCCCGTGGCCCAGGGCGTCGAGACACTCGACGAAGAACCGGGTGAGGGACAGAGACCGGGCCCGTACCGCCGGCACCGACAGCCCGTCGTAGGCGCTGAGGGCGGCCTCCAGGGCGAGGATGCTGAGCATCGGACCGGTGCCGACCCGGGCCCGGGTGATCCCGCCGGCTGGGTCGAACGCACCCTCCATGGCGAACGGTCGCACGTGCCCGTGCCACCCGGTGATCGGACTGTCGAACGTCGCCTGGTGCTCGCTCCGGACGTAGACGAATGCCGGGGCTCCGGGGCCGCCGTTGAGGTACTTGTAGCCGCAGCCCACGGCCAGGTCGGCGCCGTGGTCGTCCAGGCGGACGTCGACCACGCCCGCCGAGTGGCAGAGGTCCCAGCAGGCCAGCGCGCCGAGCTCGTGGGCGATGCGGGTCAGCTCGGGCAGGTCCCAGAGCTCGCCGGTGCGGTAGTCGACCGACGAGTAGGAGACCAGGGCGACGTCGGGTCCGAGCTGGCCCAGCCGGGTCGCGACCTCGGCGGGGGGCACCCGCTCGACGGTCAGCCCCGCGAGGCGGGCGGCTCCGTCGAGCACGTAGAGGTCAGTGGGGAACGAGTCGGGGTCGGTCAGCACGACCCGCCGCTGCGGGCGCATCCGGGCGGCGGCGACGAAGACCTTGAAGAGGTTGACCGAGGTGGAGTCGGTGACGACCACCTGACCAGGGGCGGCGCCGACCAGGCGGCCGATCCGGTCGCCGACCCGCTCCGGGGCGCCCCACCAGTCGGACTCGTTCCACGACCGGATCAGCCGGTCGCCCCACTGCCGCTCGGCCACGTCGGCCAGGGCGGCGGGCACGGCGCGGGGGAGCGCACCCAGCGAGTTGCCGTCCAGGTAGACCAGGTCGGCCGGGAGGGAGAAGAGCTCCCGCCGGTAGGCGTCGGCGTGCTCGACGTCGAGATCGGCGGCGCGCCGGGCCAGGTCGTCGGGGACGTCCACCCTCGGACGCTATCGGACCCCGGTGACGCCCGCGGCCACCCGGCGGCGGCTCGCGGCGTCCCGGGCGATAGCGTCCCCGGTCGTGTCCCGGTCCGCCCTCACCATCGGTGTGCTCGCCGTCCAGGGGGACGTCCGGGAGCACGTGCGGGTGCTCACGAGCCTGGGGGCACAGGCCCACGGGATCCGTCGCCCGACCGAGCTCACCGACCTCGACGGCCTGGTCATCCCCGGCGGGGAGTCGACGACGATGGACAAGCTGGTCCGGGCGTTCGACCTCTTCGACCCGCTGCGGGCCCTCATCGCCGGCGGGCTGCCGGTCTACGGCTCGTGCGCCGGGATGATCATGCTGGCCGACCGGATCGCCGAGGGGCGGCCCGACCAGCAGACGCTCGGCGGCCTCGACATCACCGTGCGCCGCAACGCGTTCGGGCGGCAGGTCGACTCCTTCGAGGAGGACATCGACTTCGTCGGTCTCGACGGCGGACCGGTCCGGGCCGTCTTCATCCGGGCGCCATGGGTCGAGGACGCGGGGGACGGTGTCGACGTGCTCGCCCGGGCCGCCGGTAGGATCGTCGCCGTTCGTCAGGGTGCCCTGCTCGCCACCTCCTTCCATCCGGAGGTCACCGGGGACGCGAGGGTCCACGAGCTCTTCGTCGAGATGTGTAAGGACGTGCAATGAGCGGCCACTCCAAGTGGGCGACCACGAAACACCAGAAGGCGGCCAAGGACGCCAAGCGCAGCAAGGTGTTCGCCAAGCTGATCAAGAACATCGAGGTCGCGGCGCGCACCGGCGGCGGTGACGTCGCGGGCAACCCGACGCTCTACGACGCTGTCCAGAAGGCCAAGAAGACCTCGGTCCCCAACGACAACATCGACCGCGCCATCAAGCGCGGGTCGGGGGCCGAGGCGGGCGCGTCCGACTGGCAGACGATCACTTACGAGGGGTATGCCCCGGGCGGGGTCGCGGTGCTCATCGAGTGCCTCACCGACAACCGCAACCGGGCCGCCGCCGAGGTCCGGACCGCCCTGACCCGTAACGGTGGCCAGCTGGCCGACCCGGGCAGCGTCGCCTACGTGTTCGACCGCCGCGGGGTCGTCATCGTCCCCAAGGGCAACGGGCTCACCGAGGACGACCTGCTCGAGGTGGTCCTCGACGCCGGCGCCGAGGAGGTCAACGACAACGGGGACACCTTCGAGATCGTCTCGGACGCGTCGGACTTCGTCGCGATCCGCACGGCGGTCCAGTCGGCCGGGATCGACTACGAGTCGGCCGAGGCGTCGTGGGTACCCAACCTCCAGGTGCCGCTCGACCTCGACGGCGCGCGGCGGATGATCCGCGTCATCGACGCGCTCGAGGACAGCGACGACGTCCAGGACGTCTACGCCAACGGCGACATCCCCGACGACGTCCTGGCGCGGCTCGACGAGGACGAGTAGGCCCGAAGCGACCCTCGGCGCGTTGCTCCCGGCTCCGCGACGTCCGCCCCGGTAGCGTCGTCCCGAACACGTGTTCGGTCGGTCGCTCGGCAAGGGAGGGTATGCGGGTGATGCGCGTCCTCGGGATCGACCCCGGTCTGACCCGCTGCGGCATCGGCGTCGTCGAGGGCGCCCCGGGCCGGCCGCTGCGGATGATCGACGTCGACGTCTTCCGGACACCAGCCTCGCTGCCGATCGCGGAGCGGCTGCTGTCGCTCCAGGTCGACATCGACGCCTGGGTCCGCCGCTACCACCCCGACGCGGTCGCCATCGAGCGGGTCTTCGCCGACGTCAACGTCGCGAGCGTGATGGGCACCGCGCAGGCCTCGGCGGTGGCCATGCTGGCCGCCGCGTCGCGCGGCATACCGGTGCACCTGCATACCCCCACCGAGGTCAAGGCCGCGGTGACCGGCAGCGGCCGGGCCGACAAGGCCCAGGTCACCGCGATGGTCACCCGCCTGCTCCGGCTCACCGAGGCGCCCAGGCCGGCTGATGCGGCCGACGCCCTGGCGCTGGCGATCTGCCATATCTGGCGCGGCGGAGCGCAGGCCCGGCTCGACGCCGCGGTCTCGGCCCGGACGGGATCCCGGTGATCGCGTCCGTCCGCGGGACCGTGCTGCGCGCCGGCCTGGACTCGGTGGTCGTCGAGGTCGGTGGCGTCGGCATGCTCATCCACACGACACCACTCACCGCCGCCGGTATGCGGACCGGTCAGACCGCGTCCCTGGCCACCGCCCTAGTGGTGCGGGAGGAGTCGCTCACGCTCTACGGGTTCGCCGACGAGGACGAGCGGCAGGTGTTCGAGACCGTCCAGACCGTGTCCGGGTTCGGGCCGAGGCTGGCCCTGGCGATGCTCGCGGTGCACAGCCCCGACGCCGTGCGCGGCGCGATCACGACAGGTGATCTGGTGGCCCTCACCAAGGTGCCCGGGATCGGCCGCAAGGGCGCCGAACGGATCGTCCTCGAGCTGCGCGACAAGATCGGCATGCCCTCGCCGTCGGTGTCGGTCGGCGACCGTCCGGCATCGGCGGCCTGGCAGGGTCAGGTGCGCGAGGCCCTGGTCGGGCTGGGGTGGACGGTACGACAGGCCGATGACGCCGTCGAGGCGGTCACGCCGCTGGCCGCCGACGGAGCGACCGTGTCGGCGTTGCTCAAGGCCGCCCTGCAGGAGCTGGGCCGATGAGCCCGCCGAACCGCGACGGGGACGAGCCGGAGTCGGAGGACGACGGCTCGTTCGAGGCGACCGCCCGTGTCGTCGACGCCCGACCCGACGAGCGCGACCGGCAGGTCGAGGCCGCGCTGCGGCCCCGGCGGCTGGCCGACTTCCCCGGTCAGACCCGCGTGCGCGAGCAGCTGTCGCTGGTCCTCGAGGCGGCCCGCCGACGCGGGACTCCTCCGGACCACGTGCTGCTGTCCGGGCCGCCAGGGCTCGGCAAGACCACGCTGGCGATGATCGTCGCCACCGAGCTCGAGCAGCCGATCCGGGTGACCTCGGGTCCGGCCATCCAGCACGCCGGCGACCTCGCGTCGATCCTGTCGTCGCTGGCCGAGGGCGAGGTGCTGTTCCTCGACGAGATCCACCGGATGTCTCGGCCGGCCGAGGAGATGCTCTACCTCGCCATGGAGGACTTCCGGGTCGACGTCATCGTCGGGAAGGGCCCCGGGGCGACGGCCATCCCGTTGGAGCTGCCCCCGTTCACCGTGGTGGGGGCCACGACCCGGGCCGGGTTGCTGCCCGCACCGTTGCGCGACCGGTTCGGGTTCACCGGCCACCTGGACTTCTACTCGACCGACGAGCTGGCGGTCATCCTGCGGCGCAGTGCCCGGCTGCTGGACGTCGAGGCCGACGAGGCCGGCATCGCCGAGATCTCAAAACGGTCCCGCGGCACACCGCGTATCGCCAACCGGCTGCTGCGCCGGGTCCGCGACTGGGCGCAGGTGCACGGCCAGGGGATGGTCGACCTCGACGCCGCGCGGGTGGCGCTGGCGATGTTCGACGTCGACGAGCGCGGCCTGGACCGGCTCGACCGGGCGGTGCTCGAGTCGCTGTGCCGCCGGTTCGGTGGTGGACCGGTCGGCCTCACGACGCTGGCGGTCGCCGTGGGGGAGGAGGCCGACACCGTGGAGACGGTCGCCGAGCCGTTCCTGGTGCGCGAGGGGTTCATGGTGCGGACCCCACGGGGCCGGGCCGCCTCGCCGCTGGCCTGGGAACACCTCGGCCTCACGCCACCACGGTCGGCGACCACCCCCGGGGCCACCAGCCCGGGGCGCTTCGGCGCTCAGGAGCCGCTTCTGCCGCTCGACCAGCCGGGCCGATTCGGCGGCTGACCCACCACCACCGCCTTCCAACCCGGCGTAGAACCCCGTTTCGGGCTCTCGAAGGGCTGCAGAAGCGCGTAGGACGTCGGGGTGGAAGCGAGGAGACGGTGCCCGGGCTTCGGCGGCTCACCGCCGTTCCCACGCCGGAGGCGGACGACATCGCGACGCGCGGGCATACTGGGACTTTGGTGGCCCACGGTCTCCTGACCTAGACTCTCGCGGGCGCCCCGGTCCGGTACGACCGGATCATTCGCGCCATCGCGGCACTCTCGCGGCCCCGGAGACGTTCTGGGGAACGGTGACCGCCACCGCAGGATCCCTGAACAGGGACCACCCGAACGACACGAAGGACGATGGTGCATGAGTGAAGGGCTGGCGACACTGCTGCTGCCGGCGATGGTCATCGTCCTCATCGCGTTCATGTTCTGGAGCCAACGGCGCCGGCAGAACGCGGCCGCGCAGCTGCAGGACAGTCTGAACGTCGGCGACGACGTCTGTACGACCTCCGGGCTGTTCGGACGGATCACCGCACTCGACGAGATCATGGCGACCCTCGAGATCGCCCCGGGGACCGTCGTCCGGTTCGACCGGCGCGCCATCGCGACGAAGGTCGACCCCAGCGGCCGGCCCATCACCGGCGCCGGCAGCCAGTCGCCCGCGACGCCGTCCGACTCACCCAGCACCGACCCCGAGAAGTAGTCCGTGGCCCTGAACCCCCGTACGCGCGGCCCGCGCCGCACCCTCGCGGCGCTGCTGGTCGCGATGGTCGTCCTGTTCGGCGGCATCGCCGCGGCCGCCACCTGGGCCTCGGCCCAGTGGACCCCGAAGCTCGGCCTCGACCTCGAGGGCGGCACCGAGATGACTCTCGAACCGGTCCTGGCCGACCCCTCCCAGCAGGTCAACCAGGGCCAGCTCGAGAAGGCGCGCGACATCATCTCGCAGCGTGTCGACTCCTATGGCGTCGCCGAGGCCGAGGTGACCACCCAGGGTGGGCGCAACATCGTCGTGTCGATCCCGGGCACGCCCGACGCGGCGACCCTCGACGCGATCCGCAAGCCCTCCCAGCTGCGCTTCCGAGCGGTCCTCGCCGCCGACGCGGGCTCGCCGCAGGCCGCCGCCACCGGTACCGCGACCGCGTCCGGGACCGCCACGACCGGCACCGGGACGCCGAGCTCCACGGCCACGACGCCCCCGCCGGCGTTCACGCCGGACTCGCCCGCCACCAGCGCGGCCACGTCCGCGAACCGGGCCATCCCGCAGGCCCTGATGGCCGACCCGACCCCGGCGCCGACCAGCGCGACCGCCGGCTCCGGTGCCGCCACCGGCACGGCGACCCCGACGGCCACCCCCACCGACGCGAGCGACCCCGCCTGGGTGACCCCCGAGGTCCTCGACCAGTTCACCAAGCTCGACTGCTCCAAGCCCGAGTCGGTCAACGCCGTGGTCGACGACCCGGCCAAGCCGCTGGTGACGTGCTCGGAGGACAAGAAGGCGAAGTACATCCTCGGCCCGGTGGAGGTGGACGGCACCGACATCGCCGACGCGTCGGCCGGCTACCAGACCTCGCAGAACGGCCAGCCGACCAACGTGGTCGAGGTCATGCTCAAGTTCACCGGTGACGGCGCGAAGAAGTTCGGCGACGTCACCACCCGGCTGGTCGGGCTCCAGGGTGTGCGGAACCAGTTCGCCATCGTCCTCGACAAGCAGGTCATCTCGGCACCGACCACGCAGGCCGCAATCACCAACGGCCAGGCGAGCATCACCGGCAACTTCACCATCGAGTCGGCCCGTTCCCTGGCCAACCAGCTGAAGTTCGGCGCGCTCCCGATGTCGTTCACGCTCCAGACGCAGGACGACATCAGCCCGACCCTCGGCAGCGAGCAGCTCAAGCTCGGCCTGCTCGCGGGACTCATCGGCATGCTGCTGGTCATCATCTACTCGCTGTTGCAGTATCGCCTGCTCGGGCTGGTGACCGTCGCGTCCCTGGTCATCGCGGCGATCCTCACCTACGGCGTGCTGACCTTCCTGGGCTGGTCGTACAACTTCCGGCTCACCATGGCCGGCGTCACGGGCGTGATCGTCGCCATCGGTGTCACCGCGGACTCGTTCATCGTCTACTTCGAACGCATCCGTGACGAGGTCCGCGAGGGCCGCCCGCTCGCCGCCGCGGTCGAGGCCGGGTGGGGCCGTGCGCGGCGGACCATCCTCGCCGCCGACGCGGTCAACTTCCTGGCGGCAGCGGTGCTCTACTTCCTCGCCGCCAGCAACGTCCGCGGGTTCGCCTTCACCCTCGGCGTGACGACCCTCATCGACCTCGCCGTCGTCTTCCTGTTCACCCACCCCGTCGTGGCGATCATCGCGCATACCAAGTTCTTCAGCAGTGGCCACAAGTGGTCCGGCCTCGACCCCGAACGGTTGGGGGCCAAGACCCGCTACGTCGGCCGGGGCAAGTTCGCCAGGCCGAGTCCCACCTCCGGAGCCAAAACCCCCGCCAAGACCCCCGCGACCGTGTCGATGACCCCGAGCACGTCGTCCCAGCAGGGGAAGGCCTGACATGCCCAACTTCGCCGCCATCGGTAACGACCTGTACACCGGGAAGCGGTCAATCGACTTCATCGGTCGGCAGAAGACCTGGTATGCGATCTCGGGCGTCCTCATCGTGCTCGCCCTCGTGGGCATCTTCGCCCGAGGCCTGAACTTCGGCATCGAGTTCCGGGGCGGTTCCGAGTACCGCATCTCCGGTGTCTCCGACACCAGCAGCTACGAGGAGAAGGCCCAGGCCGCGGTCGCCCAGGCCGGTATCTCCGGCAACGTCGTGTCCACCGTCATCGGCGGCAGCACCGTCCGGGTGCAGACCGAGGCGGCCGGCGACAAGAACGACCCCGCCAAGGCGGCCCTGGCCCAGACCTTCGGTGTCGGGGTCGGCAACGTCAGCGCGTCCCTGATCGGTCCATCATGGGGGGCGTCGGTCAGCCAGAAGGCGATACAGGCGCTGATCGTGTTCCTCATCCTCGTGGCGCTCGTCATGGCAATCTACTTCCGCACCTGGAAGATGGCGGTCGCCGGCCTGGTCGCCCTGCTCCACGACCTCATCATCACCGTCGGGATCTACGCGCTGTTCGGGTTCGAGATCACGCCGTCGTCGATGATCGGCTTCCTCACCATCCTGGGGTACTCGCTCTACGACACGGTCGTCGTCTTCGACAAGGTCCGGGAGAACACCGCCGAGGCGTTCCTCACCCGTCGCGTCACCTACACCCAGGCGGCCAACCTCGCGGTCAACCAGACCCTGGTCCGGTCGATCAACACGACCGTCGTGGCCCTCCTCCCGATCGGCGCGATCCTCGTCGTCGGCTTCACGCTGCTCGGCCCGGGCACCCTGCTCGACCTCAGCCTGGCCCTGTTCGTCGGCATCGCGGTCGGCGCGTACTCGTCGATCTTCATCGCCACGCCGCTGCTGGTCGACCTGCGCCGGAACGAGACGGCCGTCAAGGAGCTCGACAAGGCGGCGCTGCGGTTCCAGTCCCGCGAGAAGGTGCCGGCCGGCGCCGCGTCGCGGGACGCGGGCCCGGACGCCCCGGAGGACACGCCGCGGGACGCGGCCGTCGACGGGGACACCGACGAGGCTGAGATCTCCGACGTGCGGGCCGCGTCGTCGCGCGAGGTCCACAAGTGGGCCAGCAGCGGCCCCCGCAACCAGCCGCGTCGGACCCCCAAGTCGAAGCGCTGACGATGCCCGAGGGGTCGGTCACGGAGCTCGTCCTCAGCCGGATCCGCGACATCCCCGACTTCCCGAAGCCGGGCGTCCTGTTCAAGGACTTCACTCCGCTGCTCGCCGACGGCGAGGCGTTCGCGGCGGTCATCCACGACGTCGCCGGTCGGTATGCGGGTCAGGTCGACGTCGTGGTGGGGATCGAGGCCCGCGGGTTCATCATCGGCGCGGCCGTCGCCCACCATCTCGGCATCGGCTTCGTCCCGGTGCGTAAGTCGGGCAAGCTGCCCGGTCCCTCGCTGCGCGAGGAGTACACCCTGGAGTATGGTTCCGCCGTCCTCGAGATGCACGAGAGCGCCCTCCAGCCCGGGCAGCGGGTCCTCGTCGCCGACGACGTCCTGGCCACCGGCGGGACCGTCGCCGCCACCTGTCGGCTGGTCGAACGCGCCGGAGCGACAGTGACCGGCATCGACGTCGTTCTCGAGCTGACCTTCCTCGGCGGTCGCGAGAAGGTCGGCGACCGGCCGCTGTACGCCATCGCACCGCTCTGACCCGAGCGGCACCGCGCGCGGCGGGAGGCATGGTCGTCCCGACTAGACTCTCGACATGAGCGACGAGGTCCGCTCCGACGTGCCGTCGAGCGCATCCACGACGTCGCCCCTGGCGACGCCGGCTCGCATGCGCGCGCGCTTCGCGCGCTTCGGTGGACCCCGCACCGGCAACCCGGTCCTCGAGCCGATCCTCCAGACCGTCCGGACCACTCACCCCAAGGCCGACGTCGCGGTCATCGAGAGGGCCTACATCGCCGCGGAGGAGGCCCACCGGGGGCAGCTGCGCAAGTCCGGCGACGCCTACATCACGCACCCTCTCGCGGTGACGACGATCCTCGCCGAGCTCGGCATGACGCCGGCCACGCTGGCCGCCGCCCTGCTGCACGACACGGTGGAGGACACCGCCTACACGATGCCCCAGCTCCGCCGGGACTTCGGTGAGGAGATCGCGGGCCTCGTCGACGGTGTGACCAAGCTGGACCGGCTGACCTACGGCGAGGCCGCGCAGGCCGAGACGGTCCGAAAGATGATCGTCGCGATGGCCCGCGACATCCGGGTCCTCGTCATCAAGCTGGCCGACCGGCTACACAACGCCCGCACCTGGCGCTACGTCTCCAAGGAGTCGGCGCAGCGCAAGGCTCACGAGACCCTGGAGATCTACGCGCCGCTGGCCCACCGGCTCGGCATGAACACCATCAAGTGGGAGCTGGAGGACCTCTCCTTCGCAACCCTCTACCCGAAGGTCTACGACGAGATCGTCCGCCTCGTCGCCGAACGTGCCCCGGCCCGGGAGGACTACCTCTCCGGCGTGCGCACGCAGGTGGGAGACGACCTGCGCAGCGCCAAGATCAAGGCCACCGTCACGGGCCGGCCCAAGCACTACTACTCCGTCTACCAGAAGATGATCGTCCGCGGCCGCGACTTCGAGGACATCTACGACCTCGTCGCGGTACGCGTCCTCGTCGAGACGGTCCGTGACTGCTACGCGGCGCTCGGCGCCCTGCACGCGCGGTGGAACCCGGTGCCCGGCCGGTTCAAGGACTACATCGCGATGCCGAAGTTCAACATGTACCAGTCGCTGCACACCACGGTGATCGGACCCGAGGGCAAGGCCGTCGAGATCCAGATCCGCACGCATACGATGCACCGCCGCGCGGAGTACGGCGTCGCCGCGCACTGGAAGTACAAGGAGGACACGCGCGAGAGCAGGGGCGCGCTTCCGCCCAGTAGCGACAGCGGCGAGATGGTGTGGCTGCGGCAGCTGGTCGACTGGCAGCGCGAGACCGAGGACCCGAGCGAGTTCCTCGACTCGCTGCGGTTCGAGATGAACGTCGGCGAGGTCTACGTCTTCACCCCCAAGGGCGAGGTCGTCTCGCTCCCGGCCGGGGCGACACCCGTCGACTTCGCGTACGCGGTGCACACCGAGGTCGGTCACCACACCATCGGCGGCCGGGTCAACGGACGGCTGGTCCCGCTCGAGTCGACGCTGGAGAACGGCGACGTCGTCGAGGTGCTGACGTCCAAGGCCGACGGGGCGGGGCCGTCCCGCGACTGGCTCCAGTTCGTCAAGAGCGCGCGGGCGCGCAACAAGATCCGCCAGTGGTTCTCCAAGGAGCGCCGCGAGGAAGCGATCGAGCGCGGCAAGGAGGCGGTCGCCAAGGCGATGCGCCAGCAGAAGCTGCCGCTGCAACGACTCATGTCGGTCGAGGGGCTCGCGGGCGTCGCGGCCGACCTGCGCTACCCGGACATCGACGGCCTGTATGCGGCCGTGGGGGAGGGCCACGTCTCCGCGGTCCACGTCGTCAACCGCATCGTGCAGTCGCTCGGCGGCGAGGACGGCGCGAGCGAAGACCTGGCCGAGGCGACCGTCCCCACGCGTACCCGGACGCGTCGCGCCGGAGATCCCGGGGTCGTCGTGGTCGGGGCGGACGACGTGCTCGTCAAGCTCGCGAAGTGCTGCACGCCGGTCCCGGGCGACCCGATCCTCGGGTTCGTCACCCGCGGCAATGGCGTGTCGGTGCACCGCCGCGACTGCACCAACGCCGACTCCCTGCTGCGCCAGAAGGACCGGCTGCTCGACGTCGAGTGGGCGCCCAGCTCGTCGAGCGTCTTCCTCGTGCAGCTCCAGGTCGAGGCGCTGGACCGCAACCGACTGCTCAGCGACGTCACGAGGGTCCTCTCGGACCAGCACGTCAACATCCTGTCGGCGTCGGTGCAGACCTCACGCGACCGGCTGGCCCTGTCCCGGTTCACCTTCGAGATGGGCGAGCCGTCACACCTCGACCACGTGATCCGAGCGGTCCGCCGGATCGACGGCGTGTTCGACGTCTACCGGATCACCGGCGGCAAGACCCAGCACGCCCCGGTCTGAGCCCGGACCGGCTGAGGCCCCGAACGCGTCCCGGGCGGGGCCGATGGGGAGCAACATCGGGGTGGACACCCTCAAACTTCTCCCCGGTGCGCGTCAGAGTGCGTCAGGTGCTGCCGGGACGACACCAGCTGCACTCTGACCCGCACTCTGAGATGGAGAGGGGCGAGCCGAGGCTCCGCCCTGGCGACGCGTCAGGAGCCGAACTCGTCCAGGCCTCGGCGGGCCTGAGCCAGCAGCGCCTCCCGGGCCTCGAGCGCCTCGCGGGCTCGGCTGACCCGCTTGGCGTCCCCGGACGCCTCGGCCTTGGCGAGGTCGTCATGCAGAGCCCGCATCGCCGACTCGAGCTGGTCGGCCAGGCTCTGCGCGCGAGCGGCCGCCTCGGGGTTGCTGGACGCCCAGCGCTTCTCCTCCGCATCGCGGACCGCCTGCTCAATGCGGCGCATACCTTTCTCGGTCCGTTCGATGTCGGCGCGCGGCACCTTCCCGGCCTTGTCCCACCGGTCCTGGATGCTGCGCAGCGCCGACTTGGCGGTCTCGAGGTCGGTCACCGGGAGGATCTGCTCCGCCTCGGCGAGGAGCCGCTGCTTGACCTCGAGGTTGCCCTTGAACTCCGCCTCCTCCTTGGCCACGACGGCGTCCTTGGCGGCGAAGAAGGCGTCCTGGGCCCCCTTGAACCGCTCCCACAGGGCGTCGTCGTCCTGGCGACCGGCCCGTCCGGCCCGGCGCCACTCGTCCATGAGCCGCTTGAAGGCGCCGGCGGTGGGGGTCCAGTCCTTGCTCGTCGCGAGCCGTTCGGCCTCCGCGACCAGCTGCTCCTTCGAGACCTTGGCTGCGGCCTGCTGCGAGTCGAGCTGTGCGAAGTGGATCCGACGCGCGCGGTCGAAGCCGTTGCGTGCCGCCGAGAAGCGTTGCCACAGCGCCGTTTCGGTCGTGCGGTCGAGACGGGGGCCGGAACGCTGGTGCGCCTTCCACTCGTCGAGCAGCTCCCGCATACGGGCCCCGCTGTTCTTCCACTGGACCGACGCCTCGGGCTGGGCGGCGATCGCCTCGGCTTCGACGACCAGCCCCTCGCGGTAGGCACGGCCCTCCTCGCGGGCGGCGGCGCGCTGCTCGGCGTCGGCGGCCTTGCGCGAATCCACCGTCGTGGCGATCGCGGCGACCCGGTCACGCAGTACTGACAGGTCGCCCACCGCGTTCGGCTCCTGGCACTGCTCCGCAAGCCTGCTGTAGCCCTCCTGGGCGTCCTTCGGCGAGATGTCGGTCTGGGTGACCCGCTGGAGCAGCAGGTCGGCCGCAGCCAGCAGCTCGTCGTACTTGCGGCCGAAGTAGGCGAGAGCCTCGTGCGGGGAGGCGCCGGGGTACGAGCCCACGGGCCGTTCGCTGTCGCCGTCCTTGACGTAGACGACCCCGTCCTCGGCCACCCGACCGAACCCGGCGTGCCGGTTGGGCTCGGCGTGCCGTTTCGCGAACATCGCCGGAGTGGGCACCGGCCCGCTCGGTGCTGGCGTCGGTACAAGTGTCGCGGGCTCCGGTGTCGCGGGCTCCGGGGCCGACGGCTCGGCGGGCTCGGGCTCGGGCTCGGAGGGCTCAGGCTCGGAGGGCTCGGGCTCAGCGGGCTCGGGCTCAGCGGGCACCACCGGCTCCGAGACCGGCTCGGGCTCCTCGACCACGGCTTCGGGCTCTGGCTCGGGGTCCACCGCCTCGGGCTCAGCTGCCGAGGGCTCGGGATCGGCGTCGGCGACAGCGGCCTCGGGTTCGACCTCGGGCAGGTCCGGGGCCGAGGCCTCGAGGTCTTCGGGCGGGGAGGACTCGGACTCCAGCACCTCTGGCGTGGGCGGGCTGGGGGTGGGGTGGTCGTCGGTCATGGGCATCAGGCCTTCGGCTGCACGTCGACGCTGAGGATGCTGATCGGGGCGAGGGGGGACGACTGGTCGCTGGGGTTGATCCCGGCGGCGGCGATCTTGTCGACGATGTCCATACCCGCGGTCACGGTGCCGAAGATCGTGTAGCCGTTGCCGTCCGTGCTCTTCGGCAGCGTCGTGTCCTTGTAGACGATGAAGAACTGGTCGCGGTTGCTGTTCGGGTCGCCGGACTGACGGGCCAGCGCGACGGTTCCACGCGGGTAGACGTCGTTCGCCGGGACGTTCTCGACGCCGAAGTGGTACCCGGGGCCGGCGCCTGAACCGGTACCGGTCGGGTCACCGCACTGGAGCACCCAGATGCCCTGCGCGTCTCCGGTGAGGCGGTGGCAGGGGCTGTCGTTGAAGTAGTTCTGCTTCGCCAGGAACGAGAACGAGGACACCGCCTGCGGGGCCGCGCTGCCGTTGAGGTCCATGGTGATGTCGCCGCACGTGGTCTTCATCGTCGCGACGAAGGTCTTGCCCTGTGCCGACGCGAGGTCCGGCTGGCCGGTGACCGTCTTGGCGCCAGGCACGGCAGGAGGAGTGGTGCAGCCGGCAAGGATCGTGGGGGTGACCGTCGGGGTCGCTGAGGCGGTCGCGTCGCCGGTCGGCTCGGAGGTGGCCGTCGCGGCGGGCTCCGGAGTCGCCGGAGTATCCGTGCGGTTGGTCAGGAAGTTGGCCAGGAAGATGAACCCGCCGACCACGACGAGAACGCCCACCACGGCCAGGATGGCCTGCCTATCGCGCACGGACTGTGCCCTTCTCTCGGCGAGCTTCTTCTCGCGCTTCTCCCAGCGCCGACGCTCCCGGGCCCGGTCCTGCTCCTTGGTCAACAGCACCCTCCAGGTCGTCGGTCGCTCCCAGAGCAGACCGGCGTCGGCATGAACAGTGGGTCAGTCTAGGCAACCCCGCAGGTCACCAAGTGCGGGTCGGGTCACGATGCCGTGACGATGGCCCTCGGCACGCTCCCGTTAGGCTCCCCGGGTGCTGACGATCGCCTTCCCCGCGGCGGCCTTCGCGACGAACTGCTACGTCCTCGCGACCGGCCCGGGGGAGGAGTGCCTCGTCGTCGACCCCGGCATCGGCGTCGAGGACCGTCTGGCCGAGGTATGCCGTGAGAACGGGCTCCGTCCGGCGGCCGTCCTGCTCACCCATGGACACCTCGACCACGTGTATGCGGTGACGCCCGTCTGCGGGGGCGACACCGCGGCGAGCCTGCCCGCATACATCCACGCAAACGACCGCTACCGCCTCGAGAACCCCCTCGCCTCGATGGACGCCGGGCTGCTGGCCATGCTCGAGCAGGAGTTCGGACGGCGGGCCACCTGGACTGAGCCGTCGAACATCGTCGACCTGGTCGAGGGTGCGGTCCTCCGCCTCGCGGGTCTGGAGGTCGCCGTCGCCCATGCTCCCGGGCATACCGAGGGGTCGGTGATGTTCACCATTCCCGACCTGCCGTCGCAGCTGGGCGCGTCGTCCGCGCTGTCCGCGACCTGCGTGAGCGGGGACGTCCTGTTCGCAGGGTCGATCGGGCGGACCGACCTGGCCGGCGGCTCCGGCGAGGCGATGACGCGCTCGTTGCGGGACGTGGTCCTGCCGATGGCCGACGACACGCTGGTGCTGCCCGGGCACGGCCCCTCGACGACGATCGGGCGGGAGCGGGACACGAACCCCTATTTGCAAGGATTGACGGCGTGAGCGCTCCCACCGGCCGGGTGACCCCCATCAGCGGGTTCCCGGAGTACCTGCCCGCGGACCGCATCGTGGAGCAGCGGTTCCTCGACGTGATCCGGGAGACGTTCGAGCTGCACGGGTTCTCCTCGATCGAGACGCGGTCGATCGAGCCGGTCGAGCGGCTCAGCGCGCAGGGCGAGGACGCCGACAAGGAGATCTACGGCGTGTCGCGGCTCGGTGGGTCCCCGGACGATTGGAGCCCTGCCTCTGGCAGGGACGACGCGCGCTGGGGGCTGCACTTCGACCTCACCGTGCCGTTCGCGCGGTACGTCGTGGAGAACGCGGGTCGCCTGTCGTTCCCGTTCCGGCGCTACCAGATCCAGAAGGCGTGGCGGGGGGAGCGGCCTCAGGAGGGGCGGTACCGCGAGTTCACTCAGGCCGACATCGACGTTGTGGACGCCGGTTCGCTGGCGCAGCACTTCGAGGCCGAGATGCCGCTCGTCGTGGCCGATGTGTTCTCGCGCTTCCCCGTGGGCGAGTTCGTCATCCAGGTGAACAACCGGAAGATCCCCGAGGGCTTCTACCTCGCGATCGGGCTGACCGACGTGGTCGGGACGCTGCGCATCGTCGACAAGCTCGACAAGGTCGGGCCGGAGAACGTCGCCTCGATGCTGGAGGAGGCCGGAGCATCGTCGGAACAGGCGGCGGCCTGCCTGGCGCTGGCGGGGATCCGGTCCGCGGACCTGGGCTTCGTGTCGGCCGTGCGCGACCTGGGGGTGTCGCACCCGGTTCTCGACGAGGGGCTGGACGCGCTGTCGGCGGTCATGTCGACAGCGATGGAGTATGCGCCGGGCCGGGTCGTCGCGGACCTGCGGATCGCGCGCGGTCTCGACTACTACACGGGCACGGTCTACGAGACCGCGCTCGTGGGGTACGAGTCGTGGGGGGCGGTCTGCTCGGGCGGGCGCTATGACGCGCTGGCGTCCGACGGCCGGACCACGTATCCCGGGGTTGGGATCTCGATCGGGGTGTCCCGGATCCTCGGGCTGCTGCTCGGCCAGGACCTGGTGCGGGCGTCCAGGTCGAGCCCGGCGGCGGTGCTCGTCGCGGTGACGTCGGAGGAGTCCCGGGCGCGGTCGGTAGCGGTGGCGGGTGCGCTGCGGTCGCGCGGCATTCCCTGCGAGGTCGCACCGCGGGCGGACAAGTTCGGCAAGCAGATCCGGTATGCGGAGCGTCGGGGGATCCCCTACGTCTGGTTCCCCGGCGCCTCCCGAGAGACCGACAGCGACGAGATCAAGGACATCCGGTCCGGAGACCAGGTCGCGGCCGACGCGACGACCTGGGAGTGCCCGCCCGAGGACCTCCACCCGACGGTCGACCGCGTCGGCTGACTGACTGAACGCGGGCGTGGGGCCACGACTCGGGTGGGGCCAGCCGGCGCTTGGCCCGGCCGCAACAACTGACACCACGGTCGGTCGTTGCGGCCGACATCGGCAATCGGCCACCACCACCGACCGTGGTGTCAGTTGTTGTGGGAACCCCCGGCCCGCGGTCAGGCCAGGCGGGGCACCCGCGGCGACGTCTCGTCGCCGTCGACCGACACGCCGCACGTCGCCAGCTCCAGGGCAGCGAGCTGGCGAACCACGACCGGGTCGCCATCCCGGAACCGCCTTGCCAGGTTCGGACCCAACGGCGCCAGACGTCGCAACGGCTGGCGGGTCAGCGCCCGCAGCGCGAACAGCTCCATCGACCCCTCCGATCCGACCAACCGGGACGCCGCCGTCGCCCGACGCACGAACCGGATCCGGAAGAACGCCCACACCAGCAGCGCCACCACGATCGGCACCACGGCGACGACGATCCCTACCGTCCGCGCCACCGTGTCCACCGTGGACGCGACCGACGTCCCGACGTCGGCCAGCCGCTGCCCGGACCCCGACAGCGCCTCGAACGGCGACTTCAGCCCGTCGCCCACCAACGGGATGCCGCCCACGGTGTCGGCCGCGCCGGACATGTTGTCGCGGAACGAGCCACCGGCCGACGTCAACCCGTCGGCGGGACCTCGGAGCGTGGAGATCCCGTCGTCAACCCTCTTCCCGAGCCACACGGATACCGCGAGGAAGCACAGCAGGAACACGTCGACGACGATCTGGAACGTCCGGCGGCCGGAGGAGTCGGCATACCACTTCATGACGTCACGGTAGGGCGCCCGGCTCCGTCTCACCTGGTGGACTATCGTCGGCCGGATGAAGGTGGGGATCCCGCGGGAGATCAAGAACAACGAGTACCGGGTGGCCATCACCCCGTCCGGCGTCCACGAGCTCGCGCGCCACGGACACGACGTGTTCGTGGAGCACGACGCCGGCGTCGGGTCCTCCATCAACGACGACGACTACGTCGCGGCGGGCGCCAAGATCCTCCCGACCGCCGACGACGTCTGGGCCGAGGGGGACCTGATCCTCAAGGTCAAGGAGCCGATCGAGCCCGAGTACCACCGGATGCGCGAGGGGCAGGTCCTCTTCACCTACCTCCACCTCGCCGCGGACAAGGCCCTTACGAGCGAGCTGGCCCAGCGCCAGGTCACCGCGATCGCCTACGAGACCGTCGAGCTGCCCGACCACTCGCTGCCGCTCCTCGCCCCGATGTCCGAGGTCGCCGGCCGCCTCGCCCCGCAGGTCGGCGCGCACACCCTGATGCGGGCCCAGGGCGGCCGCGGGATCCTCATGGGCGGCGTCAGCGGGGTGTATGCGGCGAAGGTCGTCGTCATCGGCGCCGGCGTCTCGGGCATGAACGCCGCCGCCATCGCGCTCGGCATGCAGGCCGAGGTGCTCCTTCTCGACAGGGACATCAGCAAGCTGCGCTATGCCGACGCCATCTACCAGGGCCATTGCCAGACCGTCGCCTCGAACTCCTACGAGGTCGAGCGAGCCATCGGCGACGCGGACCTCGTCATCGGCGCCGTCCTCGTCCCCGGGGCCAAGGCGCCGACGCTGGTCACCAACGAGCAGGTCTCCCGCATGAAGCCGGGCTCGGTCCTCGTGGACATCTCCATCGACCAGGGTGGCTGCTTCGAGGACTCCCGCCCGACGACGCACGCCGACCCGACCTACCGGGTCCACGAGTCGGTCTTCTACTGCGTGGCGAACATGCCCGGGGCCGTGCCGCACACGAGCACCTACGCCCTCACCAACGTGACCCTCCCGTATGCGGTCGAGCTCGCCGACCACGGGTGGCGGGAGGCGCTCACCCGCGACCATCCGCTGGCACTCGGACTCAACACCCACGCCGGCGCCGTGACCTACGGACCCGTCGCGCAGGCCCACGGGCTCGACGGCGTCACCCTTGAAGAGGCGCTGAGCTGACGCCGCTGGACCGCAGCATCCAGGGCTGGCTGGACCACCTGCAGGTCGAGCGTGGGGCGTCGGTCAACACGCTCAGCGCGTACCGCCGCGACCTCGCTCGCTACCGCGTGTTCCTCGCCGGCCGCGGCGTCACCACCGCCGGGCAGGTCTCCGAGCGCGACGTCACCGAGTTCCTCGCGGCGCTGCGCGAGGGCACTGCGGAGCACCCGCCCCTCGCCGCGTCGTCGGCGGCGCGCACGCTCGTCGCGGTACGCGGTTTCCACCGGTTCCTGGCCCTGGAGGGCGAAGTGACCGCGGACCCCGCGAACGCCGTACC
Organism: Lapillicoccus sp.; assembly: GCF_036559105.1. Classification (GTDB taxonomy): domain Bacteria; phylum Actinomycetota; class Actinomycetes; order Actinomycetales; family Dermatophilaceae; genus Lapillicoccus. The sequence goes on from NZ_DATBTV010000061.1 coordinate 22,722, forward strand.
GCCGCCGCGGCCGCCGAGCCGGCTCCCCAAGGCGATCCCCGTCGAGCACGTCGAGCGACTTCTCGAGGCCGCGAGCGTGGGCGACACCCCGGTCTCGCTCCGCGACCGCGCGCTGTTCGAGGTGCTCTACGGCGCGGGCGCGCGGATCTCCGAGGCGGTCGGCCTGGACGTCGACGACGTCGACCTCGGTGGGGTGGACGAACCGGCGTCGGTCCGACTCCTCGGGAAGGGCGACAAGCAGCGGATGGTCCCGCTGGGCCGGTATGCGGTCGCGGCCCTCGACGCCTACCTCGTCCGCGCGCGCCCGCTCCTGTCCATGACCGGCCGCGGCACCCCGGCCCTGTTCCTCAACCAGCGCGGGGCCCGGCTGTCCCGGCAGAGCGCCTGGGGCGCGCTGCAGCAGTCGGCCACCCGGGCCGACCTCGGCGGCCACGTCTCGCCGCACACGCTCCGGCACTCGTTCGCCACGCACCTGCTCGACGGGGGCGCCGACGTGCGGGTCGTGCAGGAGCTGCTCGGCCACGCATCGGTGACGACGACGCAGATCTACACGCTGGTCAGTCCGCAACGCCTGCGAGAGGTCTATGCCGGGGCTCACCCGAGGGCGCGCTGATAGGGTCCACCAAGCGTTTTCAGCATGATGTTGTTGAGCTTCAGACTGGGAGAGGCACCGGTGACCGCAGAAGCGAACCCGCAGGTGTCGACGTATCCAACCGCTGAGCCCCACCCCCGCGAGGACCCTTTGCCCGGCACCGAGAAGGCCGGCGTCGGCGCGCTCGGTCCGACCGGCCGTCCGCTGCCCGAGTTCCCGGAACCGGCGCCGCTGACCAGCCACGGACCGGCCCGGATCATCGCCATGTGCAACCAGAAGGGCGGCGTCGGCAAGACCACGACGACGATCAACCTCGGTGCCGCGCTGGCGGAGGTCGGCCGCAAGGTCCTGCTCGTCGACTTCGACCCGCAGGGCGCTCTGTCGGTGGGCCTGGGGATCCGCACCAACGAGCTCGACGTGACGATCTACAACCTGCTGGTCGAACGCGGTCACGACATCCGCGACATCGTCCAGCCGACGCGTACCGAGAACCTCGACCTCGTCCCGGCCAACATCGACCTGTCCGCGGCTGAGGTCCAGCTGGTCGGCGAGGTCGCGCGGGAGCAGATCCTGGGTCGCGCGCTGCGCCCGATCCTCGACGACTACGACGTCGTCCTCATCGACTGCCAGCCGTCGCTGGGGCTGCTCACCGTCAACGCGCTCACCGCAGCGCACGGCGTGATCATCCCGCTGGAGTGCGAGTTCTTCGCGATGCGCGGCGTCGCCCTGCTCGTCGAGACGATCGACAAGATCACCGACCGGCTGAACCCGCGGCTTCAGGTCGACGGGATCCTCGCGACCATGTACGACAGCCGGACCCTGCACAGCCGGGAGGTCGTCCGCTCGGTCGTCGACCACTTCGGCGACCAGGTGTTCCACACCGTCATCAGCCGCACCGTGAAGTTCCCGGACGCGTCCCTCGCGGCCGAGCCGATCACCACGTACGCGTCGCAGCACGGGGCGGCCACCGCCTACCGCCAGCTCGCCCGCGAGCTGATCGCCCGCGGTGGGGCGGCCTGACGGCGCCCGTGGCTGAGGTCGTCACCCCTGGTGGGGTCCTGACGCGCCGTGAGGCGGTCACCCCGTTCGAGGTGCATCTCGACAACTTCGAGGGCCCGTTCGACCTGCTGCTCGGGCTGATCGCCAAGCACAAGCTCGACATCACCGAGATCGCGCTCGCGTCGGTCACCGACGAGTTCATCGCCCACATCCGGCGCGCTCAGGCAGCCGACACCGACTGGGACCTCGGTCAGGCGTCCGAGTTCCTCCTCGTCGCCGCGACGCTGCTTGACATCAAGGCCGCCCGGCTCCTGCCACAGTCCTCCGCGACGGATGACGAGGACTTCGCCCTCATCGAGGCCCGGGACCTGCTGTTCGCGCGGCTGCTGCAGTACCGCGCGTTCAAGGACATCGCCCGGGCGTTCGCCGACCGGATGGCGACGGCGGCGAAGATGACCGCCCGCCAGGCCGGGCTGGAGCCACAGTTCGCCTCGCTGCTGCCCGAGCTGGTCATGGGGATCACACCGGAGCAGCTGGCCATGGTCGCCGCCCGGGCGCTGACGCCCAAGGCGCCGCCGACCGTCGGCCTCGAGCACCTGCACGTGCCCCAGGTCAGCGTCCGCGAGCAGGCCGCCCTGCTCGTCGACCGCCTCCGCCGTGACCGCAGGTCGACCTTCCGCGACCTGGTGGCCGACGCGGACGAGACCATCGTCATCGTCGCCCGGTTCCTCGCGCTGCTCGAGCTGTTCAAGGAGGGCGCCATCGCCTTCGACCAGCCGGAGGCACTGGGGGCGCTCACGGTCCGGTGGACGGGCAGTGACGCGGGCGAGGTGGACGTGAGCGAAGAGTTCGACGAGCCAGAGGACGAGCGTGAGCCTGGAGACGACGACCGTGAGTGACTGGACCCGAGACGCAGACCCCGTCGCCGCGGAGGACGGGGCCTCCGGCGACGTCGCCGAGAGCCCGGGCTTCGACGTCGCGACGTTCCCCGGCGGCGCGAAGTCGGCCATCGAGGCGGTGCTCATGGTCGTCGACGAACCGGTGTCGTCGGCCTCGCTCGCCTCGGCGCTGGAGGTGACCCTCGACGAGGTCAACGCCGCCCTCAGCGAGCTCGAGGAGGAGTATGCGGCGGCCCACCGCGGCTTCACCCTGCGCAGCGTCGGGGGTGGCTGGCGGGTCTACAGCCGGGCCGACTACGCGCCGGTCGTCGAGAAGTTCCTCCTCGACGGGCAGCAGGCCCGGCTGACCCAGGCCGCCCTCGAGACCCTCGCCGTGATCGCCTACCGCCAGCCGGTCAGCCGCGGCCGGGTGAGCGCGATCCGCGGGGTGAACGTCGACGGGGTG
>NZ_DATBTV010000062.1:0-11513 GCF_036559105.1 Lapillicoccus sp.
GTCATCGGTCAACATCCCCTCCCGGACCGCAGCCCAGAACCGGCGACGAACCTCCACAGAAATCGCGGTACGACCTGAACGACCCACAACGCAACACCCCTCGATCAAGCCAGGTGTTGCGTTGACCCCCTGAAGCCGCCCCGCAGAACCGACAAACATCTGAGTTCGGACGAGGGGGCGGGGTCAGAGGAGGCCCTGACTCTTCAAGAGCAGGTAGTGGTCGGCCAGCCGGGGCGGGAGGTCCTCCGGACTCGCGTCGATGACGGTCACGCCCAGGCGGCCGAGCAGGGCGGTGGTGCGCTGTCGCAGCGCGATCGTCCGCTCCGCCGCGGCGGCATCGTAGGCGTGCCGAGTGCTGTCGCGACGGGCGGCCATCTCGTCGACGGCCGGGTCGCTGACCGAGGCGAGCACGACCCGGTGGTGCGTCGTGAGAGCCGCGAGCGTGGGCAGCAGCGACTCCTCGATGGCGGCCGGTTCGAGGGCGGTGAGGAGGACGAGCAGCGCGCGGCGCGGCGCCGTGTCGGCGATGGCGGTCGCGAGGGTCGGCCAGGACGCCTCCAGTAGTGCGGGTTCCAGCGGCGCCATCGCGCTGACAAGGTCACCGAGCAACGTCGAGCGGCTGGAGCCGGTCACGCGGGCGCGGACCCACCGGTCGCCCGCGATGAAGTCCACCCGGTCGCCCGCGCGGGACGCCAGCGCCGCCAACAACAGGGCGGCGTCCATCTCGCTGTCCAGGCGCGGCATGTCCTCGACGCGGCCGGCGGAGGTCCTCGAGGTGTCGAGGACGAGCACCACGCGACGGTCGCGTTCGGGCTGCCACGTGCGGACGACGACGTGCTGCCGACGGGCGGTAGCGCGCCAGTCGATCGAGCGGACGTCGTCCCCTTCCACGTAGTCGCGCAGGGAGTCGAACTCGGTGCCCTGCCCCCGGATCCGGACCGCGGATCGTCCGTCGAGCTGCCGCAGGGTGGCCAGCCGAGACGGAAGGTGCTTGCGGCTGGCGAACGGCGGCAGCGACCGGATCGAGCCGCCCACCGTCAGCGACCGTTGCCGGGCCCCGATCCCGAGCGGTCCGAAGCTCCGGACCGTCACCCGGTCGGCCAGCCGGTCGCCCCGCCGTGACGGGCGCAGGGCCGTCGTGAACCGACGCCGCTCGCCGCCCGGCAGCCGCAGCCGGTGCCGCTCACCCGTCGCGCCCGCCGAGGGCTGCCAGGCGTCCCGGAGCCAGCCACGCATCGTCCGCCCCGAGGTGTTGGTGATCAGGAGCGAGGTGGACCCGTCGGCCCCGAGGCGCACCTGGCCCACGGGTTCGCGCTGGATGTCCAGCCGACGCGGGCTCACGGCGACCGCGAGGTCGAGCAGCGTCACGGCGACGCAGATCCCGACCCAGAGAACGACCATCTCCCGAGTGGGCTGGATGACGACGGCCACCACGCCGAGCAGGAGCAGCAGTGGGAACCGCCCACTCACCGACACGGCGAGACCCCCGAGAGGGGCAGCCGAGCGCAAAAGCGGGCAGGACGCATACGGAACCTCAGCGGGGGACTGGCACGGAGCCGATGGCGCTGGCCAGCACGGACCCGACCGAGACGCCCTCGAGCTCGGCCTCCGGTCGCAGCGACAGCCGGTGCGAGAGCGTGGCGTGGGCGAGCGCCTTGACGTCGTCGGGGGTGACGAACGTGCGGCCGTTCATCCACGCCCACGCGCGGGAGGTCGCGAGGAGCGCAGTCGCCCCACGGGGGCTCACCCCGAGCGAGAGCGACGGCGCCGACCGGGTCGCCCGCGCGATGTCGACGATGTAGCCAGCCACCTCGGGAGCGATGGTGACCGCACGAACCGCCTCGACGCCCGCCGCGAGGTCGTCGGGACCGGCGACCGCCTGGAGGCCGGCGGCGTCGAGGTCGCGCGGGTCGAACCCGCTCGCGTGCCGGCGGATCACCTCGAGCTCGTCGCCTCGCGGCGGCAGGGGCAGGACGACCTTGAGCAGGAACCGGTCCAGCTGCGCCTCGGGGAGCGGGTAGGTCCCCTCGTACTCGACCGGGTTCTGCGTCGCCGCCACGAGGAACGGCTGGGGCAGGGGCCGGGGCGTCCCGTCGACCGAGACCTGACGCTCCTCCATCGCCTCGAGGAGCGACGCCTGGGTCTTCGGCGGTGTGCGGTTGATCTCGTCGGCGAGGAGCAGGTTGGTGAAGACCGGGCCCTCTCGGAACACGAACTCCGACGTCGTGTTGTCGTAGACCAGCGATCCGGTGATGTCGCCGGGCATGAGGTCCGGCGTGAACTGGACCCGCTTGGTGTCGATGGCCAGGGCCTTGGCCACGGCGCGCACGAGCAGGGTCTTGGCGACACCAGGTACGCCTTCGAGCAGCACGTGGCCGCGCACCAGCAGGCAGATAATGACGCCAGAGACCGCGGCGTCCTGACCGACGACAGCCTTGCCCACTTCGCGGCGGACGGCCAGGAGCGCCTCGCGCGCGCGGTCCGAACCCTGTTGCGCTGCCGGGCTGAGGGCCGGCGAGGGCGTCGGCGCCGGTTCGCGGTCGGGCGGCGGCCGGCCGTCGGGCGGGTATGCGGACGGGTGTGCCGCCGGGTACGCGGGCTGCCCCGTCGGCGGCGGGGGCTGCCGCGGGGCGTCCGGGGCAGCCGGCGCGGAGTGGTCGGCGGTGTCGCTCATGAGCGGCGTACTTCCTTCTCGAGGGCGGCGAGCTCGGCGGCGAGCCCGAGGAGATGGTCGTCCCGGGTGGGAGGCGGACCGAGGAGCAGTGCGCCGACCTCGCCCACCGGACGCCCCGTGGCCGCGGAGACCGCGCTCACCAGCATGTGGTCGGAGCCGTCGGCGCCGCGGGACGAGATGGACGGGTTGGGGCGGGGCAGTCCGAGGTAGTCGGCGAGCCGGGTCCGGGCGGCCCCCTGAAGGGTGGCCCCGGCCCGGGAGGCGTCGCGGGCGCGGCGGTAGAGCCGGCCACGGCTCTCCGTCGTCTCGACAGCGCGGACGACGACGGGCAGTGGTTCGGGGACGAGCCGGCCGAACCGGCGGCCGCGCCAGAGGACCAGCCCCAGGAAGGCGAAGCCGCCGAGAGCGAGGACCGGTCCGAGCCAGGGAGGAACCAGGGAGCCGAGCCCGGCGTCGCCGCCGGCGGGGACGTCCTCGCGGGACGGGACGTACCAGACGACGCGGCCGGAGTGGCCGAGGGCGCGGAGCATGACCGCCGCGTTGCTGGCGTCGGTGATCTGGTCGTTGGCCGGCATCGACGTGCTCCCGAGCAGCACCATGGGCGGCGTCACGCCGCGGCGGGCCAGGGACAGGTAGACCGAGGCACCGTCATGGGTGAAGCACGCCGCGTCGGCGAGCGAGGACGTGTACTCGACCTGGCTGCGCGAAAGCGTCTCTCCCGGCTTCACGTCCGAGGTCCCGCAGTTGGCGGCGACGAGGTCCTGCGCCGCCCGACGGGCTTCGGTGACGGACACCTCGGGAGCGAGGTAGCGCAGAACGCTTCGGTCCGGGGCCACGAGGACCAACCGCTCGGCGCGACTCGCCAGCCGGGCCAGCCCCTTCGTCGTCGACTCGGCCAGGGGGGCGGTCCGCGTCACGACCACGGTGGTGTCGGCGTCGACCCCGGCCCGCTCGAGCTCGGCCTCGCCCCGCGCGACAACCACGCGGACGCCCTGGGACTCGAGCACCCGAGCGAGCGCCTGGGCGCCATTGGCTGTCGGGTTGCGCGGGTCGAGCGGTGCCGAGCTGGCCGGTCCGGGACCCTGCGACACGAAGAGGAAGGCGACGGCGACGACCGCGGCGGCGAGGACCGCCACGAGCACCCAGCGCCGACGCCAGCCGCGGGCTCTCCGCGCGGCGCCGCCGGACGAGGTGCCCCCCGGCGAGTCGCCGTCCGGCGAGGCTCCGCCCGGCCAGCCCTCGGTGGTGGACTCGGCCGCCGCCTCGGCGGAGCGCTCCCAGAGCTCGGTGGTCACGACCGCACCCCGGTGAGCCAGACCGAGTCCGGCTCCGTGTCGCCGGAACCGGAGCCCGGCTGGGTCGGGGGAGGAGGCGTACCGTCGTCGCCCCGGGAACCCCTGGCGTTCCGCGGCGGCAGGACCGGCTTGGCCGCGTGGAGCGCCGCATCGGTCGACCGGGTGGTCATGGCGTCGTCGCGGGAGGCGGTGAGGTCCCCGTAGGCGGCCGCGTCGAAGAGGTCCATGGTGCGGCTGATGTCGGCCACCTGGGACGGGAAGGCCACGGCGAGCGCGGCACCGACCTCGTGGGCGGTCATCGACCGCGCGTCCGGCAGCAGGGTCCGGCTCTCGGCGTCGCGGGCGATGGCCCGGGTCCACGCGAGCACCGCATCGTCGAAGCGACCGTCGGACAGCGCCCGTTCCGCCTCACGGCGCAGCTGGTCGGCCGTGAGCACGCTGTCGCCGAGCAGGGTCTTCCTCCGGTCGGCCACGGACCGGCTCTCGACCCGGATCCGGGTGAGCAGGACGACCCCTCCGGCGACGAGGAGGGCGACGACGAGGGTGATGACGACCGGAGGCAGGCTGGCACCGCCGGTCCCCTGGGTGCTCTGCAGGTCGGCCAGCCGGTCGCCGAGCCAGTCCATGAGGCGCTGGAGCAGGGAGCTGGTGTCCTGGTACTCGCTGCGGGCCAGCTCGTCGCTGAGCCACTGTCGCGCCTGGTCGGTCGTTGGGTCCAGGTCTCGCGGGAGCGCCGTCGTGAGGACCCCGGCGAGCCGGTTCACGAGCCGTTCCCCGAGGCCCGAGCGGCGCGCTGGAGGACGAGGTCGAACCCTTCGAGCCGCATCCGCTGGTCGACGTAGAGGAGCGAGATCGCGCCGGCGGCGAACGGGACGACGACGGTCATCGACAGCAGGGTCGCGATCGCGAGGCCCAGCGAGGAGACCAACGCGTCGACGCTGGGACTGAGGGAGAGGGCTGAGCTGACCAGCGACGCCACGACGATGAGCGGCAGCTGGACCACCCAGAAGACGACCACGCAGAGCAGGCCGACGACGACGAGCCGCATCAGGGTGCGCCAGAACACACCGTGGGTCAGGGCCCAGCTGCGGCTCAGCGCGTCGGACACGGTGCGACGTTCCAGGACCACGGCCGCACCGGCCAGGCAGGAGCGGGTGAGCAGGTATGCCGACCAGGCGGCGACGACGAGTCCGCCGAGCAGCGAGATGGCGAGGGCCGCCAGCAGCGAGTTGGCCTGGGTCGCCAGCGCGACGAGCAGGATGAGCAGCACGATGGGCAGGGATAGCCCGACGGTCAGCAGGGCAGCGAGCCCCAGCAGTGGCAGCAGCCGGCGCCGCACCTGAGCCCACATCTCCGCTAGTCCTGGTCGGCGGCCCAGAGCGGCCTCGCCGACCGAGTAGGACAGCGCGCCGGCCAGCACCAGCGAGGCGAACCCGATCCCGAACAACAGCAGCAGCCCGAAGAACGAGCTCTGGTCGACGACCGCGTCGGCCCCGATGTCGGTGTACCAGGATCCGTGGGCTCCCAGGGCGGCGACGAGGATCGCCGGGACGGCCGACAGGGCGAGGACCGCGAGGGTGGCGCTGAAGACGGTGCCCGCGTTGCGCCGGATGTGTTTCACCGCCGCGTCGACGATGTCGCCGAGGCTCATCGGACGCAGCGAGATGATGCCGGGCTTGTGGCTGGTGACGAGCAGGACGCGGTCGGGTCCGCGGGAGACACTGCCGGCTCGGTAGCGCGCCGCGGCGCTCGGGGTGGCGGCCTCCGCGCTGCCCGGGGCGGCCAGCCCGTCGAGCGGGGTATCCACGGCGTCGGGTGCGGTGACCGGCATACCGGCCGACGACGCCGTCGCGAGACCTCCGGGCGGGAGGTATGCGGGGGGTCGGCGGCGCACGTCCTCGGCCGGAGCGCCGGGGGGCGGCCCGAACCCGCTCACGGCACCCCCAGCCGTGCGTCGCTGACGAGCACCCCTGACAACCCCTGCCTCTACCCACCGTCGCCACGACGGTCCGTCCGGAGAAGGTATCAAGCGGGGATGTCGGCCATGACGGTTCTACCGCCGCTGGCGGGCCTCGTCGGCGCCGACCTCGGGTTCCGGCGCGGCCTCCTCCGCCGGGGGCGTCGGGGCTCCGGCGACCGCGTCCTGGATGACGACCATCAACCGCTGGACCGGTTCGCGGTACCGCTCCTCCCGCAGCTGCGCCGTGGCCAGCTTGTGGGGCCGTCCCTGGTGGCCATCCCGTGCCTCGTAGCGCTTCCGGGCCCACACCGACCGAGGCCGGGCGAGCCGGATGGCCCCGATGACGAGCAGCACTGGGACGAAGAGACCGACCAGTCCGGTCCAGAGCTTGCCCTTGAGAAGGGTGACCGCCGCGAGGGTGAGGTTGATGGACAGGACCAGGACGAGACTGACGACGAAGACCACGGAGCCCTGGCCCTGGAGGCTGGTGAGATCGTCGACGAGGGGTGCGCCGCCGAGCAGCAGAAGCCCGGTCACGCCGGTGGCGATCGCGACCGCGTCGACCGAGAGGCGGCCCTCCTCGGCCCAGTAGACGTCGTCGAGGTGGAGGATCAGGGCGAACTCGTCGAGGACCAGCGCCGTCCCGATCCCGAACACGGCCGCGCAGACCGCCCGCCACACCATCGGTTCGAGCGGAACCGCGAGCTGCCCGACGCCGCCGACCACCATCGCGACGGTCCCGAACACGACGTGGTGGATGTGCAGGCCGCCGTGGGTGATGTTGCCGGGCCACCAGCTGACCTGCGCGCGGATCATCCGCACCGAGAAGCGGATGAACGCGAAGGTCAGGACGAACGCCGCGAAGAAGCAGAACAGCGGCAACCGGCCGGTGTCGAGGATGGTCTCCTGGAACCAGTCGCCCATCCGGTCAGTGTCTGGCACCCCGTCGAGAAGAGTGCAGGGTTCTCGACCGACCGGTTCCCAGCCGCCGCTCGACCTCGGCCGGACCGGCACAGGTGGCCCCGAGGCGCTCCATCCGGGCGACGACGTCCGGTTCGGCGCGAGTCAGGGCCACGCCTCGACGCACGAGGACGAGGGGCGGCTTCCGGCGCTCGGCGAGGTCGCGGACCAGCCGGCGCCCGAACGTCACCCAGCGGGGATGCCGGACGCACCACGCGGAGTGGAGGATCCCGGCGTCGGCCAGCGCCCCGATGATCTCGGCCGCGAAGATCCCCTCGGCCACCACCAGCGAGCCGGGCGGGGTGGTGATGATGGCCGTCCCGGCGGCCGCCGACCGGGCGATGTCGTAGACCGGCACCTCCGTCGTGCCGGCGGCGACCAGGTCCTCCAGCGCGCGGACGGCGGCGGCCGCGTTCCAGGAGCGCGGGTCGTCCCAGTCGACGATGGTCGTCCCGCCGAGGTCGCGGGTCGGCAGCTCCGGGTCGTCGCCGTCGCGGTAGAAGTCGTCGAGCCGGACGACCGGCCACCCGTAGGCGGCGTGCAGCCGGGCCGCGAGGCGGGACTTCCCGGCTCCCGAGGGCCCGGCGAGGACGACGACCCGCGCCGTCGCACGCATACCCGCGTCGTTCACCGGCCCTTGGGGTGCCACACGGTCTTGGTCTCGAGGAAGGCGCGTACGCGCCGCAGGTCCGGGGTGAGGGTCCAGTCCGGCTCGACCGCGGTCGCCCCGTTGCCTCCGGGGCGGAGCACCCGCTTGACGTTGTCGGCGGCGGCGGCCTCGAGGTCGCCCCAGACGACGCCGTCGGCGTCGGCGGCGCCGGTGAGGTCGATCGCGTTGACGTCGCGGTGCGACGCGAGCCAGGGGCCGATCTCGGCGGCCTGGCCCGTGAGCAGGTTGATGACCCCGCCCGGCACGTCACTCGTCGCGAGGGCCTCCGACAGGGTCACCGCCGGCAGCGGGCGCGCGACGCTCGTGACGACCACGCAGGTGTTGCCGGAGACGACGATCGGCGCGACCACGCTGACCAGCCCGAGCAGCGAGGACGACTGCGGCGCCAGGGCGGCGACCACACCGGTCGGCTCGGGGGCGGAGATGTCGAAGTACGGCCCCGCGACGGGGTTCAGCCCACCGAGGACCTGGGCCAGCTTGTCGGTCCAGCCCGCGTACCAGACCCAGCGGTCGATGGCGGCGGCGACGGTGGTCCGGGCCCGAGCGGCGGTGAGGCCCTCGGCGGCCGACACCTCGTCGACGAACTGGTCGAACCGGCCCTCCATCACCTCGGCGACGCGGTAGAGCACCTGGCCCCGGTTGTACGCGGTCGCGCCGGCCCAGCCGGGGAACGCCGCCCGCGCCGCGACGACCGCATCGCGGGCGTCCTTGCGCGAGGCCTGAGAGGCGTTGGCGAGGAACCGGCCCTTCGTGTCGCTGACGACGTAGGACCGGCCCGACTCGCTGCGCGGGAAGGCGCCGCCGATGTAGAGCTTGTAGGTCTTGCGGACGTCCAGCCGCGGCGCCGGCCCGGCGACCTTGCGCGATGCCGTGGGGCTCACTGGTCGTCTCCCGTCGTCACGTAGCCCTCCAGGCCGTGCCGGCCGCCCTCCCGGCCGTAGCCGGACTCCTTGAAGCCGCCGAACGGCGAGGTGGGGTCGAACTTGTTGAAGGTGTTGGCCCACACCACGCCCGCGCGCAGCTGGTCGGCCATCCAGAGGATGCGCGACCCCTTGTCCGTCCAGACGCCGGCGGACAGGCCGTAGGGCGTGTTGTTGGCCTTGGCCACCGCCTCCTGTGGCGTCCGGAACGTCAGCACCGAGAGCACAGGGCCGAACACCTCCTCCTGCGCGATCCGGTGCGTTTGGGCGACGCCGGTGAACACTGTTGGGGGGAACCAGAACCCGCGGCTCGGGAGGTCGCACGGGGGGCTCCACCGCTCGGCCCCCTCGGCCTCCGCGATGCCGGACAGCTCGCGGATGCGGTCCAGCTGGGCGGCCGAGTTGATCGCGCCGAGGTCGGTGTTCTTGTCGAGCGGGTCGCCGACGCGGATGGTGGTCAGCCGTCGCTTGAGCTTGCGGATCACCTCGTCGTGCACGGACTCCTGCACCAGCAGCCGCGACCCGGCGCAGCAGACGTGGCCCTGGTTGAAGAAGATCCCGTTGACGATGCCCTCGACCGCCTGGTCGACCGGCGCGTCGTCGAAGACGATGTTGGCCGCCTTGCCGCCGAGCTCGAGGGTCGCGCGGACGCGGGTGCCCGCGATGGTGCGGGCGATCGCCTTGCCGACCTCGGTCGAGCCGGTGAACGCGATCTTGTCGACGCCGGGGTGCTCGACGAGAGCTCGGCCGGTGTCGCCGGCGCCGGTGACGATGTTGACGACGCCGGGGGGAAGGTCGGCCTGCTGGCACACCTCGGCGAAGAGCAGGGCCGTCAGCGGCGTGGTCTCGGCCGGCTTGAGGACGACGGTGTTCCCGCAGGCGAGCGCCGGCGCGATCTTCCACGACAGCATGAGGAGCGGGAAGTTCCACGGGATGACCTGGCCGACGACGCCGATCGGCCGTGGCGGCCGCCCGCCGGCCGGCGCGAGACCCGCATACTCCAGCTTGTCGGCCCACCCCGCGTGGTAGAAGAAGTGCGCCGCCGCGAGCGGGATGTCGACGTCGCGCGCCTCCTTGATCGGCTTGCCGTTGTCGAGCGTCTCGAGGACGGCGAACTCGCGCGCTCGCTCCTGCAGGAGGCGGGCGATGCGGAAGAGGTACTTGCCGCGGTCGGCGCCGGACATCCGGCCCCAGACGCCTCGGTATGCCTGCCGTGCCGCCTTGACGGCGCGGTCGACGTCGTCGGCGGTCGCCTCCGTGATGTCGGCGAGCACCTCCTCCGTCGCCGGGCTGATGGTCTTGAAGCTGGTGTCGCCGGAGGACTCGACGAACTCGCCGCCGATGAACAGTCCGTAGGACGAGCGGATGTCGACCACCGACCGGGACTCGGGGGCGGGGGCGTACTCGAAGCGGGGCATGACAGCGGGCTCCTCAGGTGCCTTCTCAGTCGAGGGTGACGTAGTCGGGGCCGGAGTAGGCGCCGGTGCGCAGCTTCTGCCGCTGCAGGAGCAGGTCGTTGAGCAGGCTGGACGCCCCGAACCGGAACCAGTCGGGGTCCATCCAGTCGTCACCGGCGATCTCGCTGACCATGACGAGGTACTTGAGCGCGTCCTTGCTCGTCCTGATCCCGCCGGCGGGCTTGACCCCGATCTGTACCCCGGTGGACTCCTGCCAGTCACGGACCGCCTCGAGCATGATGAGCGTCACCGGCAGGGTGGCGGCGGGCTGCACCTTCCCGGTGGACGTCTTGATGAAGTCGCCGCCCGCCAGCATCGACAGGTACGACGCACGGCGGACATTGTCGTAGGTGACCAGCTCGCCGGTCTCCATGATGACCTTGAGGTGGGCGTCGTGGCCGTCGGGGCGGCGACACGCCTCCTTGACCGCGACGATCTCCTCGAACACGGTCAGGTAGTCGCCGGCAAGGAACGCCCCGCGGTCGATCACCATGTCGATCTCGTCGGCTCCGGCGGCGACGGCGTCGGCCGTGTCGGTGAGCTTGACCGGCATACTCGCTCGTCCCGAGGGGAAGGCGGTCGCGACCGCCGCAACGTGGATGCCGCTGTCGCCCAGCGCTTCTCGGGCTATGGCGACCATGTCGCCATAGACACAGATCGCCGCCGGTCGAGGGGTGGAGGCGTCCGTGGGGTCGGGCACCCGAGCCTTGGCGCACAGCGAGCGAACCTTGCCCGGGGTGTCGGCGCCCTCGAGCGTGGTGAGGTCGATCATCGAGATCGCCATGTCGATGCCCCACGCCTTGGCCGTGGTCTTGATGGACCGGGTTCCGAGCCCGGCGGCGCGGGCCTCGCAGCCCACCTGGTCGACTCCGGGGAGGCCGTGGAGCCAGGTCGTGAGAGCCCGGTTGGTCACCCGGCCGACGCCGAGGATGTCGCGCGCTCGCTCGGTGGTCCGCTCTCCGACACTGGCGAGGGTTGTCACCTAGCGAGTCTAGTTGCCCCGGAGCACGCCGAGATCTGCGTGCGAGAATGCCGGCCATGAGCCGTTCGACATCTGCGCCGGAGGCCCTGCGTACGCTCCGTCAGCGCGCGTCGATCGCGCTCGGCATCGTGGCGATGTCGCTGGGCGGGCTGATGGCGGTGCTGTCGGTGTTCTCCGGGGAGCCCTCCCTGATCCTCATCGGCACGATGCTGATGCTGGTCGCGATCGGCTGGGTACTGTTCATCCGGCCGGCGGTGGTGCTCACCATCGTCGGCGTCGAGCTGGAGAACCCGTTCCGGCGCACCAGCATCCCGTGGTCCCACATCGAGGACGTCTCGCCGCGGTGGAACCTCGAGATCTGGGCCGACGGCAAGACCTATCCCGCCTGGGCGGTGGCGTCGCACATCGACCGCCCGAAGCGTTCGGGCGTCCCAGGGTACGGAAAGCTCGGCCTCGACGAGACCACGCTGAACGCGCCCAAGCCGTCCGAGGGTGCCACGGTAGGCAGCGCCAGCCGGATGATCGAGACGGCGATGGCCGAGTACGCGGAGCTGGTGGCCGAGGGCGACTCCGCCGCGGTGACCGGGCGGGAGAT
>NZ_DATBTV010000063.1:0-26230 GCF_036559105.1 Lapillicoccus sp.
CACCGACCTCGAGTCGGTCCTCGCCGAACGCGGCGTCGGGCGCGTGGTCGTCACCGGCACGCAGACCGACGAGTGCATTCGCGCCACCCTGCACGGCGCCTTCGTCCGCGGCTACGACACGACCCTGGTGAGCGACGCGCATACGACCGAGGACCTCAGCGAGTGGGGCGCGCCGCCGCCGGACAAGGTCGTCGACCACACCAACCTCTACTGGCAGTTCCAGGCCGGGCCCGGCCGCACCGCCGAGGTCGTGGCGGCGGCGGATCTGCAGTTCTGACCGAAGGCCCTGTCCCTGACGTTCGCGATGCGGGATGCTCGTCTCACACCCCGTGGTCTCACGATCGGAGCAGGGCGATGACGGACACCACGCAACCCGTCAGTCTCGAGCTGGAAGAGCAGGTTCGACGACTGACGGAGGAGAACGAGCGGCTGCGGGCGAGAGTCGCCGTCGAGGAGTCGGGGCCGCCCCGCGAGCCCCGCGAACCCCGGCGGGTCTGGCGCAGCGTGGTGGTCGTCGTCCTCATGGCGCTCGCGACGATCCTGGCACCGGCAGCCGTCATCGCCGGCTGGGCCAGGGTGCAGCTGACGTCGGCCGACGCGTTCGTCGACACCTTCGCCCCGCTCGCTGACGACCCGAACGTGCAGGCTCTGGTCACCGACCAGGCGGTTGCCGCGATCAACAACGCCGTGGACATCCCCGGCCTCACCAACGACGTGTTCACCGGCATCGACCAGATCGGCCTTCCGCCGCGGGCCGCGGCCGCCCTGAAGCTGCTCCAGACCCCCGCCACTCAAGGAATCCAGTCGTTCATCCAGGACCAGGTCTCGAACGTCGTCGCGTCGGCCACCTTCCGAGACCTGATGCGGCAGGGCCTGCGCACGGCGCACGACTCCCTGGTCGCCCTCCAGGGGGACCTCGCCGGTCCCGACCGCGCCGTCACCATCAGCGGGACGGGCGAGATCGGGGTGCAGCTCAAGCCGATCATCGCCGCGGTCAAGGCTCGACTGGTCGCCCGCGGGGTCGCGTTGGCCTCGAACATCCCCGACATCGACAAGACCATCGTCGTCGCCAAGACCGACGCGGTGCCGACGATCCGCACCGTGTATGCGGCGGCGGTCACGGCCGGGACCTGGCTGCCCTTCGTCGTACTGGCGCTCTTCGCCGGGGCGGTCCTCACCGCCGCGCGCCACCGTCGCGCGCTCGTGGCCGCTGCCGTCTGCCTGGCGGTGGCCATGCTCGTCACGGCCGCGGCGCTGGGCGGGGGGCGGATCCTGTTCACGAACGCCGTGGCGTCGGACACCTTCCCGGCCGCCGCAGCCGACGCCATCTACACGCAGTCCCTGACCCTCCTGCGCAGCGCCGTCCTCGCCGTCGGCGCCCTCGCGGTCTTCGTGGCGGCGATCGCCTGGTTCGCCGGGCCGGAAGATCCAGCGCGTCGACTCCGGGGGGCGCTGGTCGACGCGACCGCGGCAACCCGGGACGGGGCCGAAGCCCGTGGCGTCACCACCGGCCGCTTCGGTGAGTGGGTCGGCGCATCCGCACGCGCCATCCGCGTCGTCATCGCCGTCGTGGCAGCCGTGGTGATCCTGCTGCTGCGTCCGTTGTCGTTCTCCGACGTGGCCTGGACGGCCTTCGGCGCCCTGGTGGCGCTCCTGCTCGTCCAGCTGCTGGGCCGGCCACGGGCGGACCCGGTCGACCAGGGGGAGCCCACGCCTACCTCGGTTTCCGCTGGATTGACATAATGTCGATTATCGGCGTTACGGCAACGCGGGAGTCGTGAGCCCGAGAGGGGTCAGGCGAGCTGGGCGCGCAACCAGTCGAGCTCGGGTCCGCGTTCGGCCGGACCACCGGGCGTCTCGAGGATCACCGGACAGTCCGTCGCGCTGACGACTCCGAGCAGCAGCTCCGGCGGGATCGTGCCGTCCAGCAGGCCGGCGTGCCGGTCGCGGCCCGAGCCGGCGTCGTCCCGCGAGTTGTTGCCGTGGACCAACGACACCCCACCGGTGATCGCCCGGAGGTCGTCGACGACGGTCTCGAGGTCCAGCCCGCCCGCCCAGGCGTGGCAGACGTCGAGGACGAACCCGGGCTGGAACTCGCCGATCGCGTCCCACAGCCGGGCGATCGCGTCAAGGTGACGAGCCATCGCGTGGTTCCCGCCGGCCGTGTTCTCGATGAGCACCGGCAGCCCGAACCCGCCCTCGTCCGCCTGGCGCGCGAACGTCTTGCGCCAGTTGTCCACCCCCGTGGGTTCGTCCTCCTCGGCCAGGACGTGCCCGCCGTGCACCACCATGGCGGCCGCGCCGATCGACGCGGCCATGACGGCGTGGGCCGCGAGCAGCTTGCGGCTCGGTATCCGGATGCGGTTGTTGGTCGTGGCCACGTTGATCGTGTACGGCGCGTGGACGACGACGGTCAGCGGCGTCGCGGCGATCTCGTCGGCTCGCGGGTGCGGTGCGGGCGGCTTCCAGTCCTGCGGGTCCGCGAGGAACAGCTGCACCGCGTCGGCGCCCGACGTGGCTGCCTCCGCGAGCGGATCGGCGTCGTCATGCCGCGCGCCGACGTGGACGCCGAGGACTCGTGCTTCGGTCACCGCTCTCCTTCTCCCGTCAGGTCGACGTGGCCGGCCGACTCGGACCGGGCCGGTTTAGCATCCGCATCATGGTGGCCGCCCCCTTCGACTTTGCAAGCCCTTGCCGGAGGCCCCGTCCCGACCGTCAGCGCCGGTTGAGGACAGTCCCCAGCTGCTTCTCGGTCTCGTCCGCGAGCCGCTCGAAGACCAGCTTCATCGCGGGAGCGGCCAGTGCCGCGATCCCGTGCATGTCCAGGTCGGCGCGGTAGGTGATCTCGCTGCCGCCACCGGACGGCAGCACCGAGATCGTGTCGGTCGAGGTGGCGCCCTTGTTGCGTCCCACGAAGACGAGCCCCTCAGCAGTGAGCTCGGTCAGCTCGTACTCGAGCTCGGTGGTCAGCCCGGCGACCTTCGACACGTTGTGCCACGTCGTCCCCACCTCGACCGGCCCGGACCCGTTCTGGGTGCAGGACTGGGTACCCGGGTCCCACTCCGTCGCGTTGGCGAAGTCCTTGAGGTAGTCGATGACCTCGGCCGGCGGAGGGGTGACGGTGAAGGTGCGCTGGACGCTCGGCATCCCTCATCCTCACCCGGAACCGGTGGAGGCCGCAGCCCGAGACGGGTCAACCCCACCAGAAGGTCGCCGCGATGACGCCGTAGAGCGCCAGCAGTCCCGCGCCCTCGATCCACGTGGACTTGCCGTCGAAGGTGATGAACGCGCTCAGCAGGACCGCGATCGCGACCGACACGACGAGCAGCGGCGAGAACACCAGGGTCAGCGAGGCAAACCCCAGGACCGCCGAGAGGATCACCAGCAGCGGCGCCAGCACGAGGGCGATCTGCAGGGGCGAGTTGATGACGACGGCGAAGGCGTACTCGGAGCGGTTCTTGGCGGCCAGCTGGACCCCGACGACGTTCTCGATGGCGTTGCCGGCGATGGCGACCACGACGAGCCCGGCGAACGCCTGGGAGATCCCGATCGCGTCCATCGCCGGCGTCAACGCCGTCACGAACCAGTCCGACACGAACGCCGCCGCGGCGGCGCTCGCCGCCAGCATGCCCACGGCGAACGGGAGCTTCCAGCGCGGCGGCTCGGCCTCGTCGGGACCGCCCGGCCGGCCGGGGTCGTCACCCCGTCGCAGCGACGCGCGGAGGGTGAGCACGAACAGGAGCAGCAGGAACACCGACGCGATCACCGACAGCGTCGTCTCGTGCTCCGCGGCGGGCGCGTGGATGAGGTGCGCCACCGACGGCATCACCATCGCGGCCACGGACACCAGGAGCATCACCGTGATCCCCCGGGCCCGCGCGCTGTCGAGGCTCTGGGTCCCGTGCTTAAGGCCGCCCACGACGAAGCAGAGACCGAGCACCAGCAACAGGTTCGCGAGGATGGATCCGATCAGCGCGGCCTGGACGACGGCCACCAGTCCCGCCTTGAGAGCGAAGAGCGAGATGAACAGCTCGGGCAGGTTGCCGAGCGCCGACTGCAAGACCCCGGTCGCGCCGGGACCGAACCGGTCCCCGAGCTGCTCCACGGACCGGCCCACGAGCGCGGCGAGCAGCGCCACCGCCGCGGCGGCCGACACGAAAGCCAGCACTGCTCCGCCACCGAGGTAGTGGGTCACCCCCGCCACCGCCATGAACGCGAGCGCCAGCCCGACGATGACCCAGTCCGAGCGCACCAGGTGGGTTCCGTGACGCGCCGGCGCGTGGGGCGGGGGGGCGTCGGTATGCGCCGCCGGGGTTGGCTCGACCACGTCCCGCATCGTGCCAGCCGGTGCTCAAGCCCGCTCGCCGACCATCCACCCGCCACTCCCCCCTGGCCGCATCGCGTCCACGCCGGTCGAGCGTCGGCAAAAGGTGACGCACACCGAGGCTCGCAATGGTCAGATGGGTGACGTGCTCGTCGAGCGTGACCCCTTCCTCGCCCCGCTGCTCGAGTGGGTGCCGGACGCGGACGCCCGCTCCGGGCGGCTGGTGCTGCTCGGTGGCGAGGCCGGCGTCGGCAAGTCCTCCCTCATCGGGCTGCTGACGACCAGGGTCGGGGCGGACGTCACGATGCGGCGTGGGTACTGCGACAACGTGGCGACCCCGGCGCCGCTCGGCCCGGTCATCGATGCCCTGCCGGAGCTCGCCGACCACATCGAGGTGACGACCGCCGCGACTCGTCCCCGGCTGTTCCGGGAGATCCGGGCACGATTGGCCGACCACCCCACCGTGCTGCTCCTCGAGGACGTGCACTGGGCGGACGAGGCGACGCTGGAGCTGATCCGGTTCCTCGGACGTCGACTCGAGGGGATGCCACTGCTCGCCGTCGTGACCTTCCGCGAGGACGAGGTCGGGCCGGGCGACCTGCTCACGGCGCTGCTCGGCGACCTCGCCACCGCGCCCTCCGTCGACCGGATGCACCTGCCGTCGCTCAGCGCCGAGGCGGTCGCCACCCTGGTTGCGGACGCCGGGTCGGGGCTCGACGCCGACGCGCTCTACCGACGGACCGGTGGGAACCCGTTCTTCGTCACGGAGGTGTTGGCCGCCGGCTCCGTGGAGGCACCCTCGACGGTGCGTGACGCGGTGCTGGCCCGGTTGACCGCCCTGTCGCCGGCCGCCCGGGACGTCCTGGGCGCTGCCGCGGTCCTCGGTCCGGGCGCGTCGCTCCGGCTGCTCGGCGAGGTCGCGGGTCAGCCGGCCGAGGCGGTGGACGAGTGCGTCGATCACGGGGTGCTCGTCGCCGACCAGGGTGGTACGGGATTCGCGTTCCGGCACGAGATCGCCCGCGAGACGGTCGAGGCGAGCCTCTCGGCCGGCGCGCGCACCCGCCACCACGCCGCGGCCCTGGCTGCCCTGATCCGGCTGGGTGGCGCCGACGACCACCGGCTGGCCCACCACGCGGCCGGTTCGGGGCAACAAGAGGAGGCGGTCCGCTACTCCATCGCCGCCGCCGGCGACTCCGGCCGTCTGGGCGCGCACCGGGAGGCCGCCCGTGGGTACCGGCTCGCGCTGCACTTCCCCGAGGTCCTCGACCGGGAGCAGACGGCGGCCCTCAACGACCACCTCTCGTACGAGTGCTACCTCACCAACGAGCACGAGGCGGCTCTCGTGGCCCGCCGTCGGGCGCTCGAGCTCCACGCGCAGGCGGACCCGGCATCGGAGGCGGTCGGTGCCGCGCAGCGCTGGATGTCGCGGCTCTGCTGGTTCCTGGGTCGCGGTGCCGAGGCCGACCGGTACGCCGACCTCGCCGTCGCGACGCTCGAACCGCTCGGAGCAGGACACGAGCTGGCCATGGCGTTGAGCAACAAGGCGCAGCTGGCCATGCTCGCGGGTCGAGTTCCCGAGACCCTCGACTGGGGCCGTCGGGCGGTCGAGCTGGCACGGTCCATCGGCGACCGAGACGTCGAGAGCCATGCCCTGAACAACATCGGCACGGCCCTGCTGTTCGGCTCCGACCCGATCGAGGGCATCGCCCGGCTGCACCAGAGTCTTGACATCGCGGTGACCGACGACCTGCACGAGCACGCCGCTCGCGCCTACACGAACCTCGGAGCCGGTCAGGTCCGCAACCGCACGCTCGCCGGCGCCGACCAGGACCTGCGCGCCGGGATCGCCTACTGCGCGGAGCGCGACCTCGACGCCTGGCGCCTGTACATGCTCGCGTGGCTGGCGGTCTCAACGCTCGAGCAGGGCCGGTATGCGGCAGCGACGCAGCTCGCCGAGGAGGTGATCCGGAACCCGAACACCCCGCCGGTCAGCCGCATACCCGCCCTCGTCGTGGCCGGGACCGTCGCGCACCGGCGCGGCGACCGGGGCCTCGCCGACGAATGGCTCGACGAGGCCAGCGACCTCGCCGCCTCCACCGGCGAGGTCCAACGGATCATGCCGGTAGCGGTGGCCCGCGCAGAGGCCGCCTGGAGCGTCGACGACCTCGACGCCGCCGCACGGGAGCTGGCCGTCCTCGACGTGTTTCCCCCGGACCAGTTCCTCGACTGGGAGCTGGCGGAAGCGGACTGGTGGCGCCGGACGGTCGGGACCGGCGTCCCTGCTCGGACCAGTGTCCCGGAGCCGTTCGCGCGCATGGCCGACGGCGACTGGCTCGGGGCTGCAGCGGTATGGGAGCAGATCGGCTGCCCGTGGTGGCAGGGCGTCTGCCTGTCGCACGCGGAGTCCGTCGACGACGCCCGGGTGGGCATCGAACTGCTCACCGTCACCGGAGCCGTCGACACCCGCACCGCCCTGATGCGAGGTCGCCGGCGGGCCGGTCAGGTGATCCCCCGTGGCCCCCGTGAGCAGACCCGAGCCAACCCCGCCGGTCTCACGGCCCGCGAGCTCGACGTGCTCGCGCTGCTCGCCGACGGCCTCACCAACGCCCAGCTGGCCGACCGCCTCTTCCTCTCCGCGAAGACCGTCGACCATCACGTCTCCTCGGTGCTCCACAAGCTCGGCGCGCCGAACCGGGCCGCCGCGGCCGCCGCCGCGCGACAGCGGGGGCTCCTGCCCAAGATGGGGAACGCTCCCGATGTGCGTCCGTGACCCGTTGACGTTCTCTTGAGGCAGGCCGGTAGCCGGCCCACCAACGATCAAGGAGAACGACGATGGCGCTGTACATGGACATCCACACGATGGACGGACCGGTCGGGATGGGCGACGTGGAAAAGGCCCACGCCGCCGACCTGCAGACGCAGGAGAAGTACGGCGTGAAGTACCTGCGCTACTGGGTGAGCGAGGCGGACAACAAGATCTTCTGCCTCGTCGACGCCCCGGACATCGACGCCGCCAACACCGTCCACCGCGAGGCGCACGGCCTCGTCGCGGACGAGATCTTCCCGGTGTCCGAAGGCGTCTGACTCTCGGCCGAACGAGTCACCGGGCGGGCTCCCGACGCGGTAGGCGTGGGGAGCCCGACCTTCGCCCCCGACGGCACAGGTGTGCCACGCTTCGGCTCATGACCGACGATGTCGTCACGGCTCCCTCGCCGGCCAGGCGAGAGACGCGGGAGCAGCGGGCCTGGTACTTCTACGACTGGGCCAACTCCGCCTACGTGACGACCACGGCGACCGTCCTCATGGCGCCGTACCTCACCTCGGTCGCCACCGCCGCCGCCTGCCCGAACCTCCCGGACGGCGAACGGTGCACGGCGACCCTCAGCCTGCTGGGGATCCCCATCTCCCCGGGGTCCCTGTTCGCCTACACCGCCACGGTCTCGACCCTCGTCTCGGTCCTCGTCCTCATCGTCGTGGGGGGCATCGCCGACCGGAGCCGCCGGCCCACCCGGATGCTGGCCGGGTTCGCATGGCTCGGCGCCGTGGCCGCGGCCGCGATGTTCTTCGTCGCCGGCACCAACTGGCAGCTGGGCGTCCTGCTCCTCATCATCGCCAACCTCGCCCTCGGGTCGTCCCTCGTCATCTACGACTCGCTGCTGGTCCGGATCGCGTCGCCGGACGAGCGGGACCGCGTCTCGTCCAAGGGCTGGGGCTTCGGCTATCTCGGCGGCGGCATCCTTCTCGCGCTCAACTTCGCGCTCGACCTGTTCCACTCCAACCTCGGGCTGGACCGAGAGATGTCGACGCGGATCTCGCTGCTGTCGGCCGGACTGTGGTGGGGGTTCTTCACCCTCATCCCCGTCCTCGGGCTGCGTCACGTCGGCGGCACCCTGGCTCCGCCGGTGCAGAAGTCCCGCGGGGTCGTCGGCGGCAGCTTCGCGCAGCTGGTCGACACGTTCAAAGAGCTGCGCCTGTTCCCGCAGACGATGCTCTTCCTGCTCGCCTACCTGTTCTTCAACGACGGGATCCAGACGGTCATCGGCAACTCCAGCCTCTACGGGATCGAGGAGCTGCAGTTCTCCCAGTCGACCGTCCTCGGCGTCTTCCTGTTCGTCCAGTTCGTGGCGTTCGGAGGGACCGCGCTGTTCGGGCGAGTCGCCGCCCGGATCGGCGCCTGGCGCACCGTCCTGGTCTGCCTGGCCATCTGGACAGTCATCGTCGTCGTCGCCTTCTTCGTGCCCGCCAAGAGCCTGGTGTTGTTCGTCGCGCTCGCCCTGTTCATCGGCCTGGTCCTCGGTGGCAGCCAGGCCCTATCGCGCTCCCTCTACAGCCAGCTCATCCCCCGCGGCCGGGAGGCCGAGTTCTTCAGCCTCTACCAAGCCATGGAGCGCGGCACGAGCTGGTTCGGGACCCTCACGTTCGGACTGGTCTACCAGTTCACCCACTCGTACCGGTGGGCCATCGTGGCGCTCGTCGTGTTCTTCGTCGTCGGCGGGCTGCTGCTCTCCCGCGTCCGGATGCGGGAGGGCATCGAGGCCGCCGGCAACGAGGTCCCGGCGGTCATCTGAGACGCTTCCGAACCCGCGCGAAAACCCCGTTCGCACCTCCTGAACCATTCGCGCGACCCCGTCGTCTTCCTGCTTGTGATTCCCGTCACAAACAGGTGTCGGTTCACTGAACGCGACGTAATACCGGAACAACGCATCCGGGCACGTCGTTGGAACCGAATGAGTCGCAGGTGGAGCACGGGACATGCCTCGCGCGACGTGAGCTTCGGAGGGATATCGAGATGGCTGACCGTACATTACGCGGCACGCGGCTGAGCACTTTCAGCTTCGAGTCGGAGACCAACGTCGTTCCGAGCGAACGACGGATCACGACCTACGTGTGTCCGCAGGGGCACCGCATCGAGCTGCCGTTCAGCGTGGAGGCCGACGTGCCTCCGGTGTGGGAGTGCCGCTGCGGCAGCGAGGCCAAGCTCCTCGACGGCCCCGAGGTGACCCCCAAGGAGACCAAGCACGTCCGCACCCACTGGGACATGCTCCTGGAGCGTCGCTCCATCCCCGAGCTGGAAGAGCTGCTCGAGGAGCGCCTCTCCCTGCTGCGCGAGTCGCGCGGCGAGAAGCCGACGAGCAAGCGCACCGCCTGACCCGCAGACGACATGGAAGGGCCCCGTCCACTGGACGGGGCCCTTCGTGTGTCAGGGGACGGTATGCGTCAGGCTTTCGGTGGAGCAAAAGTGGTGCCGCCACGCCGACTTCGCTCCATCGTGACCGTGCGAAGCGCGTTAGAGGACTTCGCCCTCGATGACGTCGTCGGAGGCGGCGCTGCGCGACGTCGGGTTGGGCCCTTGTCCGGGACCGGGCTGTCCGGGACCGGGCTGTCCGGGGCCGAAGCCGGACGACGCCATGCCACCCGGCGCATACACACCCGGCGCATACACACCGGCGAGCAGCCGGCGGGCGACGACCGCCTCGAGCAGTCCGCGAGCCAGTGGCCGGGTGAACGGCAGAACGAGGAAGAACCCCGCGATGTCCGTGATGAAACCGGGCGCGAGCAGCAGCACTCCCCCGACCATGACCAGCGCGGCGTCGGACAGCTGGCGCGACGGCATCGTTCCGGTGGTCAGGGCCTCCTGCAGGGAGCTCCAGGCACGGGCGCCCTCGTGGCGGACCAGCCAGGCGCCGAACATCGACTCGGCCAGGAGCAGGAAGAACGTCGGCCAGCCGCCGATCGCCCGGCCGACCGCGATGATGACGACCACCTCGAGCAGCGGGACGACGAGCAGCAGCGTCACGAGGAGCAGCTGCCAGTGTCCGCGGCGGCGCGGACGGGTCCCAGGGCCCTGGCTCACAGTCGGTGCCATGCCGCCTCCTCACGCCGGGACCGGGCCGACCGGGCCCGACCACGCAGGCGGTCCACCCGATGCGTTACCGACCACTTCGTGACGTTGAGCATGGCCTCCTGGACGATGTGCCCGCTCATCTTGGACTCGCCGATGACGCGCTCGACGAACTCGATCGGCACCTCGACGACGGTCAGCCCAGCCTGCACGGCCCGCCACGTCATGTCGACCTGGAACCCGTAGCCCTGCGACTCGACCGAGTGGAGGTCCATCTGGTGCAGGGCTGACGCCCGGTAGACGCGGTAGCCGCCGGTCGCGTCGTGGACCGACATTCCCAGCAGGACCCGGACGTAGACGTTGCCGCCGACGCTGAGGACCCGCCTCGACATCGGCCAGTTGACGACGGAACCGCCGCTGACCCACCGTGAGCCGATAACGACGTCGGCGTGCTCCGCGGCGTCGAGAAGGGCGGGCAGCTGCTCGGGCTGGTGGGAGCCGTCCGCGTCCATCTCGACAGCGGCGTCGTAGCCCCGGTCGAGGGCCCAGGTGAAGCCGGCGAGGTAGGCGGCGCCCAGCCCCTGCTTGCCGGGCCGGTGCAGCACGTGGACCTGAGGGTCGGACGCGGCGAGCTCGTCGGCCACCACGCCCGTGCCGTCGGGAGAGTTGTCGTCGAGCACGAGGATGTCGACGGTCGGCACCGCGGACCGCACCCGCTCCACGATGCGCGGAAGGTTCTCGCGCTCGTCGTACGTGGGGATGAGCACGACGACCCGACCCAGTGGTGGGCGGTGCTGAGGCTCGGTCATGGGGGCGGTCATCCTCGGTGCGGTTCTCTCTCGACTGGGTGGTCGGCCGGTATGCGGGTGGGGGGTGCGGTCGGCCGCCGGCGGAGGCCGACCAGGAGGACAACCACGAACGCCAGGCCCGCCGCGTACTCCGGCCACGGCCCCACCATCGTGGCGACCGTCCGCGCGCTCCGCAACGGGAGTTGGCCGGACAGGACCGTCCTGGTGAACAACGCGCTCGGCTGGTGCACGGTTCCGTCCGGCGTGATGAGGCCGCTCACCCCGACGGTGGAGACGTGGACGACCGACCGGCCGTGCTCCATGGCCCGGATCCGGGAGATGGCCAGCTGCTGGACCGACTCGTTGCTGTAGCCGAAGGTCGCGTTGTTGGTCTGGACCAGGAGCAGGTTGGCGCCGAGGTCGACGTTGGCGCGGACGAGGTCGTCGTAGGCCACCTCGAAGCAGATCGTCGGTCCGGCGACGACCTCGCCTCCGGCCGCAGCGGGCACACGGAAGAGGACCGGTCCGGTGCCCGCGGCGAAGTCGGAGCGGACCAGGTCAACCTTGTCGCTGAAGCGGCGGAAGAAGTCCCGGTTCGGGATGTACTCGGCGAACGGCACCGGGTGCTGCTTGACGTAGGTCTGGGTGATTCCCTTGCCCGGCTCGTAGAGCAGCGCGACGTTGGAGATGTCGGGGGCCGGCTGCTCGAGCAGGGTGCCGACGACGAGGGGGGTACCGAGCGCGTCGACCGCTCGGAGGATCTCGTCCTGGGCGTCGGGGTTGCGGGTGGGGTCGATGTCGGAGGCGTTCTCGGGCCAGACCACGAGGTCGGGCTTGGGGCGCGTCCCCGCGGCGACCTCGGCGGCAGCGTCCTCGGTGGCGGTCACGTGGTTGTCGAGGACCTGGCGGCGCTCGGCGTTGAAGTCGAGCCCGGCTCTCGGGACGCTGCCCTGGACGGCCATGACGTTGGTCGGGGCCCCGTCGGTCGGCAGCGGCACGGCGAACCCGACGACGAGGACCACGGCCGCCCCGGCCAGGGCGAGCAGAGCCGGCGTCCGGCGGGGGCGATGCGTGCCGTGGTCGAGCCCTCGGCTCAGCCGAGGACCGAGGTCCCAGACGACGGCGGCCAGCAGCCCACCGGCCAACGCCACGGCGAAGGTGACCGCGGGGGCGCCGCCGAGCGCGGCCAGCCGACCGAGGGGCGAGTCGGCCTGGCTGAACGCCAGCCGGACCCAGGGGAAACCGCCGTAGGGAATGCGGTCGCGCAGCGCCTCCTGCGCCACCCACGCGAGCGCGATGACCCCAGGGCGGACCCGCGGCGCCGGACCGCGGCCCTGAAGGTACGCGGTGGCCGCCCCGAGCAGCGCGACGAAGAGCGCCTGGCATACCGCGAGACCCGCCCACGGGACGACTCCGACGACGATGCCCGCCCAGCTGAGGGAGTATCCGAAGAAGACGAGGCCGGTCACCAGGCCGAGGAGGAACCCGGTGCGGGCCCGGGCGCCGCAGGTCGCCAGCGCGAGCAGGGCCACTCCGACGGGAGCCAGCACCCAGACGTCGTGACCCGGGAACGCCGCACACAGCGCCACGCCGGCGAGCAGGGCGAACCCCAGGCGGACCACGAGCGACACGCGGCAACCGTAACCGCGGCGGCTCGACGGGGTATGCGGGCCCGCTGCGACGTGCCCAGACCGTGACGGTCCGTCGCCGGCCCCGATGGGACGGCGACGGCCCGGACCGCCGTTGGGACCAGCATCTCGCCGGCGGGATGCCGGTCGGATGGCTGTTGTCTACTAGGCGGTACGGGCCGTCGCAGTGTTCACCAGTCAGCGGTGCGGGCCCAGTTCATGGCCCATTGGGCGAGCCTGGCATGGTCGGCGGCTGCGCGCGCTAGCCGCCGAAGAACCCCCTTCCGAACAACTCCCCGAGCCTCGCGGCTGACCGTCCAGGTGAACCACCGGGCCATAAGTTACTCAGGGCCCACCGGCTGTCAACCCGCCGTTCACCTGCGCAAACG
The DNA here is from genome assembly GCF_036559105.1 of Lapillicoccus sp. Lineage (GTDB taxonomy): Bacteria > Actinomycetota > Actinomycetes > Actinomycetales > Dermatophilaceae > Lapillicoccus. The sequence goes on from NZ_DATBTV010000063.1 coordinate 12,972, forward strand.
CGCATACGTGCAGGTCAGGGCGACATGGCCGACGACAGCGAATCACGTTCATTCGCAGACTTTTTCGGCGATGTCGGCGTGTCGCACCACGACACGCCGACGCTTTCCGTTCGGCGTCTCACAACCCGGGAAGGACGTCCTCCGCGAGCAGGTCGTACAGCTCCCGCGACCGTTCGGGGTCCTTGAGGTGACCATCCGTAGCGATGAACTCGTCGACCCCGGCCGCCGCATACCGGCCGAACGTGTCCCGCAGCCGCTCGACGGAGCCGCCGATGGCCCGCGCGCCGTCGTCGGGCACCGGGTCGCGCCCGAGGACGACCAGGGCCTGGGTCGAGCGTCGCAGGGTGGCCGGGTCGCGGCCGATGGTCTCGCAGGCCTGCGTGATGATGGCGCTCTTGGCGGCAAACGTCTCCGGCGTGCCCCAGACGTTCCACTCGTCGGCCTGGCGGGCGACGATCCCCGGCATGACCTTCTCGCCGGCGCCACCGATGAGCAGCGGCATCGGCCCGACCGGCTTGGGCTCCATCCCGGCGTTGCGAAGGTCGTAGTACTCGCCGTCGAAGGTGGCGACCCGCTCGTCGCGCAGCGCCCGGATCACCTCGCACGCCTCCTCGAACCGGCGCAGCCGTGGACCGCGCGCCATCAGGTCGATGCCGTACTGCGCGTGCTCATTCTCCTGCCACCCGGCGCCCAGACCGAGAACGAACCGGCCGTCGCTGATGACGTCGATGGTGGCCGCCTGGTTGGCCAGGACCGCGGGGTGGCGGTAGAGGTTGCCGGCCACCAGCGAGCCGAGCCGGACGCGCGGTACGACGGCGGCCAGCGCGGCGAGGAGCGAGAAGCCCTCGAGGACGTGGCCGCCTCCCTGAGGCGTGTTGTCCATGAAGTGGTCCATGACCCAGACGCCGTGATAGCCGCGCGACTCCGCGTGGAGAGCCAGGTCCCGGACGACCGGCCAGGGGTGGACGGCGCTCGGCCACGCACTCAGCTGCATACCCGCATCCTGCCGTGCGGGCGTGACCGGCCTGAGGCAGGGCTACGGGACGACGCAGGTCCCGCGGGCCGTGGTGGCGACGACCGGTGGGTCCAGGACCTCGGCCGCGGACGGCCGGGTCTCCGAGCCGGCCCCCCGGGCGACCACCCGGACCTCGAACTCCATCTCCCGGCTCCGGCGCCCGACCCGGACCAGCCGGCACTCGATCTCGATCACGTCCCCGGCCCGGACCGGCGCGCGGAACTGGACGTCCGCGTACGACGCGAACAGCCCCTCGTCGCCGTCGGTCCGGATGCACATCTCGGTGGCGACGTCGCCGAAGGCGGCCAGCGAGTACGCCCCGTCGACGAGTTTCCCGGCGTAGTGGGCGTGGCTGGAGGGCACGTAGCGCCGGTGCGTGACGACGGTGCCGACCTGGGGGACCATCACGCGACCAGCTCGTGGACGAGGTACGACGCGACCTCACCCGGGGTGGTCCCGCGGCCGAAGATCCGGTCGACGCCGAGCGCCGACTCCGAGCCTTCCTCGAACCGGGGGCCGCCGACCACGAGCAGCGGCACCTGGCCGGACGGGTACGCCTCGCGGAACGCGGCGGACATCGCCGACGTGTTGTGGATGTGGGCGTCCTTCTGGGTCACGACCTGGCTGACCAGGACGGCGTCGGCGCGTTCGGCCCGGGACTGCGCGACGAGCTCGGGGACGAGGACCTGCGCGCCGAGGTTGACCACCCGGATCTCCCGGTAGTACTCCAGGCCCTTCTCCCCCGCGAAGCCCTTGATGTTGAGGATCGCGTCGATGCCGACCGTGTGCGCGTCGGTCCCGATGCAGGCGCCGACGACGACCAGCTTGCGGCGCAGCGACTTCTTGATCGAGAGGTTGACCTCCTTGGCCGACAGCAGCGGGTACTCCCGCTCGACGACCGTCACGTCGCGCACGTCGACGAGGTGGGTGACGGAGCCGTAGACGACGAAGAAGGTGAAGTCTGGACCCATCGCCTTGGCGTGGACCAGCAGGGCCGGCTCCATGCCCATCTTCCGCGCGAGCTGCAGCGCGGCGCCCTCGGCGCGCTTGTCGTGCGGCAGCGGCAGGGTGAAGGACACCTGCACCATGCCGTCACCGGTGGTGTCGCCGTAGGGACGGACGAGGGTCGTCGTGTCGCTCATCGAGCCTCCCCGCTCTGCAGCAGCGTGACCGCCGGGTTGTCATATCCGCCGGCCCCGGTGGCCTTCTCGACGACCCCGTCGAGGCCCTTGCCCCGGTCGGCGGGCCGCTTCATCAGGCCGAAGGTCCCGTCACCGATCGCCGGCAGCAGCCCGTCGTCGACGATCCGCTCGAGGAGTCCGACCGACTCCCCCAGCACCTCCCGGGCGCGGGTCTGGATGAACCCGTCCCGAGGCGGGTGGAAGTCCTCGGTGAGGCCACCAGCGGCGTTGAGGACGTAGCGGACGTTCTGGAGGGCGAGGTCGCGGTCGGACAGGAACGGCGTCACGACGGCCTCGGTCATCATCCCGACCAGGAGGATCCCCTGCCCCGTCATCGCGCCGACGAGGTTGAAGAACCCGTCCAGGAGGTAGCCGCGGAACACGTCTCCGGTCATGTGCTTGGTCGGGGGCATCCACTTCAACGGGGCGTTCGGGAAGAGCGTGCGCGCCAGCAACGCGTGGGCCAGCTCGAGCCGGAACGACTCGGGCAGGTCGGGGTTGATCTCGAAGGCGTGGCCCAGCCCGAGCTGCCAGTCCTCGAGGCCGGCCTCCTTGGCGAAGTACTCGTTGAGGAGCTGGCTCACCGTCACCGTGTGCGCGGCGTCGACGGCGTCGGCGGTGGTGAGGTAGTTGTCCTCGCCGGTGTTGATGATGATCCCGGCCCGGGCGTGGATCTGCCGCGAGAACCGTTGGTCGACGAAGGTCCGGATCGGGTTGATGTCGCGGAAGAGGATCCCGTACATCGAGTCGTTGAGCATCATGTCGAGGCGCTCGAGCCCGGCCAGCGTGGCGATCTCCGGCATGCACAGGCCCGACGCGTAGTTGGTCAGCCGGACGTAGCGGCCGACCTCTCTGCTCGTCTCGTCGAGGGCGGCCCGCATGAGCCGGAAGTTCTCCTGGGTGGCGTACGTCCCCGCGTACCCCTCGTGGGTGGCGCCTTCCGGCACGTAGTCGAGCAGCGACTGCCCGGTGGACCGGATGACAGCGATGACGTCGGCGCCCTCCCGCGCGGCCGCCTGGGCCTGCGGGATGTCCTCGTCGATGTCGCCGGTGGCGACGATGAGGTAGATCCAGGGCCGCTGCGGTGGGTCGCCGAGCCGGCGGACGAGGCGCTCACGGGCGGTGCGCTGCCGGTCGATGGTCCGGACACCGCCGGCGACGGCGGTACGCGCCGCCCGGCGCGCGCGGGTGAGCTCGGTGCCCTCCGGGAGGCGGAACGAGACCGAGCCCGAGGCGGCCTTCTGCGCGAGCGTCAGCAGGTCTTCGGCCTCCGCCCGGCGCAGCGCGTCCCAGACGGGGGTGGTGACCCCGTGCTCCAGGCCGACCTGGTCGCGGACCGCGTCGACGAGGTGGTTCACCCAGGGGACGCGCTCGTGGTCCGCTCCGGAGAGCCCGGCGAGGCGCAGGGTTGCGCGCTCGACCGAGACGGTCGTGTGGCGCTGGGCGAGCCGGACGACCGGCCGTCCCGCGGTGCGCGCCAGCGAGCGGACCCGGCGGACGACCGCGGGGTCGAGCTCGAGGCGAGGGCGCGTCGTCGTCGTCGGCACGGGACCAGGATATCCATGACCGCAGGTTGTCCTGCGCGAAACCGTATCTGACGCAGATCCTCCTGTTGATGGCGGTGCGGACCGCAGGATTCATGGTCAGGCCGCACCGCGAAAGTGACGGGACGCGGAACGCGCCGTCGTGCGACCGTGGTCCGCGTGACCCGGGCCCTGATCCTTGTCGAGGGCGACAGCGACCAGCGGGCCGTGGAGCAAGCAGCGGTCCTGCGCGGACACGACCTCGCGGCGGACGCGGTCGAGGTGGTGCCGATGAGCGGGATCACCAACCTGGCCCGGCACCTCGGGGCGGTGCCCGACGGCACCCGGGTGACCGGCCTGTACGACAGCGCCGAGTGGCCGTACGTCCGCGCGATCCTGGACCGGTTGGGACGGAACGACCCGTTCTTCGCGTGCGACCGGGACCTGGAGGACGAGCTGATCCGGGCCTTGGGCGTGGCCCGCGTGACCGCCGTCATCGATGCGGCCGGCGACCGCGGGTCCTGGCAGACCCTTCAGCACCAGCCGTTCCACCGCGGCCGTCCGGACACCGAGGTACTGCGCCGGTTCATCGGGACGACCAGCGGGCGCAAGCTCAGGTATGCCGGGCTGCTCGCCGCGGCGCTCGCTCCCGACGAGGTGCCCGCGCCACTGGTGGCCGTGCTGGACGAGGCGACCCGACGGTCGGCTCGAACCGTGGGAACGACGACGTCAACGGGCATCCTGGAGACCTGATGCCCTGGAACCGGCCCCGACGGGCCACCCTCGCTCTGGCGACCACCGCCCTGGTCGCGACCCTGGCGACCGCGTGTTCGTCCCCGGGAGGCTCGGTGACGGCCTCGACGACCGCCTCCCCCTCCCCCGCCACCACCTCGACGACGGAGGCGACCACGACCCCCGCACCGACGCCCCCGAACGGCACGACCGGCACGACCGGCACGCGCGACCCCCTGGCGCAGGACGACCTCGACCGGCGCCTGCGCGACGCAGCGTGGGCCAACGACGTCGCCGCGGCCCGCGACCTCATCGCGCGGGGCGCCGACGTCAACGCCCAGGACGAGACCCAGCAGAGTGCCTACCTCGTCGCGACCAGCGAGGGCTACCTCGAGCTGCTCGACCTCACCCTCGCCCACGGCGGCGACGTCGCGAGCAAGGACAGCTTCAACGGGACCGGCCTGATCCGCGCCGGCGAGCGGGGGCATACCGGCGTCGTCGGCCGGCTGATCCAGGCCGGCGTGGAGGTCGACCACGTGAACCGGCTGGGCTGGACCGCCCTGCACGAGGCGATCGTCCGCCCCCGCGAGCGGGAGGTACCCCCAGGCAAGGGCACGTCGGCCTACGACGACACCGTGCGCGTGCTCGTAGCCGGCGGTGCTGACGTCCGGCTGCCGTCGAGGCGGGACGGCGTGGCGCCCCTCGACCATGCTCGCAGCAAGGGGTACGCGCGTCAGGTCGCCACCCTGGAGAAGGCCCTGCGCCAGGACGCCGCCGGACCGGTCGACCAGGCGGAGGCCGACCGGCGCTTGCTCGCCGCCGCGAGCTCCGGCGACGCGGACGGCGCCGCGCTGGCCCTGCGCGCCGGCGCCGACCTGGAGGCGGTCGGTGACCACCGGCGTACTCCCCTGCTGTTGGCCGCGAGCAACGACCGCACCGACGTCGCGCGGGTCCTCGTCGCCCTCGGAGCCAGCCCGAACGCCCTCGACGACCAGCACGACACGCCCTGGCTGGTCACCGGCGTCACGGGGAGCGTCGCGATGCTCGAGGCGCTGCTGTCCGCGCACCCGGACCTGACCATCCGGAACCGGTTCGGCGGGCTCTCGGTGATCCCCGCGAGCGAGCGCGGCCACGTCGACTACGTGCGCCGAGTGGTCCAGACCGGGATCGACGTCGACCACGTCAACGACCTCGGCTGGACGGCGATGCTCGAGGCCGTCATCCTGGGCGACGGCGGCCCGCGGCACCAGGAGATCGTGCGGATCCTGTTGGCCGCCGGGGCGAACCGGGCGATCGCCGACAAGGACGGCGTGACGGCGCTGCAGCACGCGCAGCGGAAGGGGTACCGCCAGCTGGCCTCGATCCTCGCAGCGTAGGGCTCAGCCCTTGGCGACCGCGCGGCGTTGGGCGAGCCGCCGTTCGACGAAGCCGTCCACGAAGAGCAACAGCATCGGCCAGGCGCCGGCGCTCGGGAAGATCACCACGATGACAAGGACCAGCGCCAGGATGGCTGGCGTCGTCCAGGTGAAGGGCCCGGCCAGCCAGTCCTTGACCTTGGGACTGTCGTGCAGCAGCTCCGGGTGCTGCCGACCGCGGAGGCCGAGCAGGTGCAAGGAGATCGACGAGACCAGGAGCACCGCGACGTACAGCGGGGTGGCACCGTGCTGGTAGAGGTCGTTGTTGGTGATCAGCTGGGTGGTGAACGGGATGGACACCATGGTCAGCAGCCACAACAGGTGGAGGCCGAGAACGGTCTGGTCGTAGTCGACGAAGTACTCCATGACCCGGTGGTGGTTGACCCACATCGACCAGATGACGAGGAAGCCGAGGAGGAAACCGAAGATCGCGTTCGAGTTCTCGCTGAGCAGGTGCCAGATAGTGTCACCGGGCTCGGTGTCTCCCCCGAGCTCGACGAGCGGCAGCACGAGCAACGTCATGGCGATCGCCACCGTGGCGTCGCTGAAGTTGACGATCCGGTCGAACCCCCGTTCGGTGTGCACGGAGGCAGCGTGCCATGCCAGGGCGGGTCAGATCACCTACCTGACCATCCCCTAACGGGCGCCTCCCGACCCGCGCGGACGCCCGGCGGAAAGTTACGCTGCGGCACATGGAGCACCGCCACCACGACCTCGTCGTCATCGGTACGGGGTCGGGCAACTCCGTCGTCACCCCGCGCCTGGACCATCTCGACATCGGGCTCGTCGAGAAGGGTCGCTTCGGTGGCACCTGCCTCAACGTGGGCTGCATCCCGACGAAGATGTTCGTCCTGCCGGCCGACCGCGTCGTCGAGGCGCGCGAGGCGGACCGGCTCGGGGTCCACGTCGACGGCGTACGGGCGGACTGGCCGGCCATCCGCGACCGGATCTTCGCCAGGATCGACCCGATCTCCGCCGATGGCGAGGCCTACCGCGAGAAGGCCGACAACGTCACGGTCTACCGCCAGGAGGCCCGGTTCACCGGACCGATGAGCCTCGACACCGGCACCGGCGTCACGGTCACCGCGGACCGGTGGGTCATCGCCGCCGGTGGCCGGCCGCGGCTGCTGGACGTCGACGGCCTGGACCGCGTCGACCCCGAGCGCGGCGTCCACACCAGCGACACCGTGATGCGGATGGAGTCGCTTCCCGAACGGGTCGTCATCGTGGGCGGCGGGTTCATCGCGGCGGAGTTCGCGCACATCCTCGAGGGCCTCGGCAGCCACGTCACCTGGGTGCACCGGGGCGAACGCCTGCTCCAACGGCAGGACGAGTCGGTCTCCCGCGCCTACACGCAGATCGCCCAGGCGCGGCACGACGTCCGGCTGCGGACCACGGTGACGGGGGCGAGGCACGACGGGCACCGGTGGACGCTCTCGACGACGACCGAGGGCGGCGAACCGGCCCGGATCGAGGCCGACGCGGTGCTCCTCGCGGTCGGGCGGATCGTCAACACCGACCTTCTCGACGTGGCGGCCGCCGGGCTTCCCTGCCACCAGGACGGGCGCCTGGTCGTCGACTCCTTCCAGCAGACGCCGGTGGGCGGGGTGTTCGCGCTCGGCGACATCAGCAGCGAGTGGCAGCTCAAGCACGTGGCCAACCACGAGATGCGGGTGGTCAAGCACAACCTGCTCTTCCCGGAGAACCCCGTCGAGAGCGACCACCGGTTCGTGCCGCACGCGGTGTTCACGCATCCGCAGATCGCCGCGTTCGGCAAGACCGAGCAGGAGCTGCGCGAGGCGGGCACCCGGTACCTCGCGTACGAGCAGCAGGTGGGCGACGTCGCCTACGGCTGGGCGCTCGAAGACACGACCGGGTTCTGCAAGGTAATCATCGACCCCGACACCCGGCTGCTGCTCGGCGCCCACCTGATGGGGCCGCAGGCCTCGACGGTGATCCAGCCGCTGATCCAGGCCGCCCACTTCGGCCAACGCGCCGACGACGTGGCCAAGGGCCAGTACTGGATCCACCCGGCCCTCGCCGAGGTCGTCGAGAACGCCCTGCTGGGCCTCTAGTCGAGGCGAGCCTCGAACAGCGCACGGACGGCCGGTATGCGTCGGAGCAGGTCGAGCGCGTAGGCGGCGTGCCCCGGGACGTAGCCGTTGCCGACGAGCATCGTGACGTCGGCGGCCAGCCCCTCGGCTCCGAGGGCCGCCGCCGCGAAGCTGGTGGCCATCGAGAAGAACACGACGGTGCCGCCGTCCGCCGTGGCGAGGATGGCCGGCTGCTCGCATCCCGGGACGTCCACGCAGACGACCGTGACGTCGGCGGGTCCGCCGGCTCCGCGGACCGCTTCGGACAGGCCGAGGGGTGCACGCGCATCGGCGACAACGACCTCGTCGGCGAGGTCCGAGGCACGCAGGGTGGCGGCTTCGGGCTCGTTCGGGACGACGCCGATGAGCCGTCCTGCGCCCGCGTCCCGAGCGGCGGCCAGGGAGAGCGACCCGGACTTGCCGGCCGCGCCCAGCACGCAGACCGTCGGCGTCGCATACGTCCTCACGACCCGAGCCACCAAGGCCGGGGCGCCGCAGACGTCCATGACCATGAGAGCGAACCGCGGGTCGAGGTCGTCCGGGAGGACGGCGGCGATCGACCGGCCGAAGAGGATCGCGTGACCGCTGGCCGGGACCTGCTCGCTGTGGCCGTCCCACCGTCCGAGCCCGTCGGTGATGCGCAGTGGCGTCAGCGAGAGCGACACGAGCGTGGCCACCCGGTCCCCCACCGCGAGGCCGAGCGGGCTCTGCGGTCCGACCTCGGCGACCGTGCCCACGAGCATGCCGCCCGACCCGGTGACCGGGTTCTGCATCTTGCCGCGGGTCGCGACGATGTCGAGGACCTCGGCCCGGACCGCGTCGCCGTCACCGTGGTGCTTCTCGGTCAGCTGGCGGTACGACGCCGCGTCGAGGTTGAGCGTCTCCACGTCGATACGCACCTCGTCCGGCCAGATCTCCGGCCGCGGGTCGAGCCGAGCAGCCGCCTGCGGAAGCACGCCCTGAGGGTCCAGGACGCGATGCAACCCGAGCGGCGACACGTCGTGGGTCGACACAGATTCTCCTGTCGTCATGGTCTTTGACCGCAGGATCTACGGTCTGCTGGTGTATCACGCGGACGTTCTCCTTTATCCTTCCATCATGACCGTCGCGATGACGCTGCCCGAGCAGCCCTACGCTTACCGGCAGCGAGAGCTCGTCGAGCCGGACTGGACCCGACTGCCCGGCTGGGCCCACGTCACGCCCGCCGAGTGGGCCGACGTCCAGTGGCAGCGCGCCCACTGCGTCAAGAACGTCCGCCAGCTGCACGACGTCATGGGCGACCTCCTCACCGAGGACCTCTACGCCGACCTCGAGCGCGACCAGGCCGAGCGCGCGACGATGTCGATGCTCCTCCCGCCGCAGATGCTCAACACCATGGTGCCGTCCGTGGACGGGGACGCACCCGCGGCCGGCGACGCATACACGCAGGCGTTCTACGCCGACCCGGTCCGGCGCTACATGCTGCCCGTCTTCTCCGACCGCCGTGCCGACTGGCCGTCGCACCCCTACGCGACGCGCGACAGCCTCCACGAGCACGACATGTGGGTGGCGGAGGGGCTGACGCACCGCTACCCCACCAAGGTGCTCGCCGAGCTGCTGCCGACCTGCCCGCAGTACTGCGGCCACTGCACGCGGATGGACCTCGTCGGGAACTCCACGCCGCAGGTCGCCAAGCTCAAGCTGGCCGGCAAGCCGGTCGACCGGTATGCGGCGATGCTCGCCTACCTGTCCACGACGCCGCAGGTCCGCGACGTCGTGGTGTCCGGTGGTGACGTGGCCAACATGCCGTGGAAGAACCTCGAGGCGTTCCTCGACCGGCTGCTGGAGCTGGACAACATCCGCGACATCCGGCTGGCGACGAAGGCCCTCATGGGGCTGCCGCAGCACTGGCTGGCGCCCGACGTCGTCGAGGGCGTCGGCCGGGTCGCCACCAAGGCGCGGGCCCGGGGTGTGTCGCTGGCCATCCACACGCACGTCAACTCGGCCCAGTCGGTGACGCCAGCGGTGGCGGCGGCGGCGCGGGCGATGCTGGCCGCCGGGGTCCGCGACGTCCGCAACCAGGGCGTCCTCATGCGGGGCGTCAACGACTCGCCCGAGCAGCTGCTCGACCTGTGCTTCGCGCTGTCCGACGACGCGTCCATCACGCCGTACTACTTCTACATGTGCGACATGATCCCGTTCGCCGAGCACTGGCGGGTGTCGCTGACGCACGCCCAGGAACTGCAGCACTCGATCATGGGCTGGCTGCCGGGGTTCGCCACGCCACGGATCGTCTGCGACGTCCCCTTCGTGGGCAAGCGGTGGGTCCACCAGGTCGAGTCGTACGACATGGAGCGTGGGATCTCCTACTGGCGCAAGAACTACCGCACCTCGATCGAGGGTGGCGACGAGGCGGCGCTGTCGCGCGACTACGTCTACTACGACCCGATCGACACGCTGCCCGAGTCCGGACAGGACTGGTGGCGCTTGCAGTCCGACCTCGGCGCGCTCGACGAGGTCGCGGCGGCGCGGGCCAAGTCCAGCCGCGAGCTGGCCGTCACGCAGGCCGGCTGACGCGGAGGCTGTGGGGGCGGTCCGGGTGGCTGCGGTCGGGTGTCCGACCGGGATCACCCGGACCAGGCAACTGACAGGTCACGCCGCGCATGATGACGGCGCCAACGTCAGTCGGTGTCGACCGGAAGCACCTCGAGGAGATCTCCGCGGTTGACGTAGAAGACCGTCTCACGCGTCAGGGGGGGAGATCTGAGCGTGCTGGGACCCCCAGAACGCTCCCCACTGGTCGGCTGGTCCGGCCCCGCCGCAGCGGATAGCGTCCCCTCGTGGCCGAGACCCAACGTCGTGAGGTTCCGCGCCTGGTCGGTGACGAGCTGACCACGGCGGTCAGCTTCCTGGACTTCCAGCGCGAGGCCGTGCTGCGCACGTGCGAGGGCCTCACCGAAGCACAGCTCCGGTGGGTGGGCGTTCCGACGGGCACCAACCTGCTCGGTCTGGTGAACCACCTCGTCGACTCGGAGATGTGGTGGTTCCACCACCACGTCGACGGCGGACCCTGGGACGGCGACTTCGAGCACGATATGGAGGTCGGGGACTCGGTCAGCGCGGCCGAGGTGGTGAAGGCCTACCGGGACGCGTGGGCGCGCAGCAACGAGATCATCCGGGTGGTCGACGACCCTGACGCCCTCACGCAGCTACCGGTCCACGGTGAACGGCTGCCCCTGCGGTGGGTGCTCAGCCACATGATCGCGGAGACCGCCCGCCACGCCGGCCACGCCGACATCCTGCGCGAGCGGCTCGACGGAGCGACCGGCCGCTGACCGGCATACTCGCTGCTCGTGGCGAAGCGGACCCGTGGTGACGGCGGCACGCCCGCGACCGTTGCGCTGACCGCCGCGGGGATCGCGTTCACGACGCACCCGTATGCGCACGACCCCGCCGCTGCGTCGTACGGGCGGGAGGCCGCCGACGCCCTGGGTGTCGAGCCGGGTCGCGTCTTCAAGACCCTCCTGGTCGAGGCCGAGAAGGGCCTCGCAGTGGGGATCGTCCCGGTCGACCGGCAGCTCGACCTCAAGGCGCTGGCCACGGCGCTCGGGGTCAAGCGGGTCCAGATGGCCGACCCCGTGATGGCGGAGCGGGTGACGGGATATGTCGTCGGCGGGATCAGTCCGATCGGCCAGAAGCGCCGGCTGCCAACGGTTCTCGATGACTCGGTCGAGGCGTACGAGACCGTCCTGGTCTCCGGCGGGCGTCGCGGGTTCGACATCGAGCTGCGCCCGGCCGACCTGCTCACGGCGACCGGCGCGACCTACGCCCCGATCGCGCGATGACCTACTCGCCCGGCGAGCCCGGGGTGTGACGGCCCTCCCACGGGGTCGACAGCACCACCGTCGTCCGGGTGCGCACGTTTGCGGCGGAGCGGATCCGCGCGAGCAGGTCCTCCAGGGCGCCCGGCGTCGGGACGCGGACCTTGAGGACGTAGCTCTCCTCCCCCGCCACCGAGTGGCAGGCCTCGATCTCGGCGACGTCGGTGAGCCGATCCGGCACGTCGTCGGGCGCTGCCGGGTCGAGCGGAGAGACCGAGATCAACGCGGTCAGGGGCAGCCCGAGCGCCTCGGGGTCGACGGCGGCGTGGTAGCCCGTGATGACGCCGCGCTCCTCGAGCCGTCGGACCCGTTGGTGCACCGCGGAGGTCGACAGCCCGGTGGCCTTGCCGAGATCGGTGAAGCTCATCCGGCCGTCGGACGCGAGCAGGTCCACGAGTCGACGGTCGAGTCGTTCCACGGGCACAGGCTAGCGGCCGATGCCGGGCGGAACCCGACAACGACCACGGATGAGGCCCCGGTCGACCCGTAGGCTGCGGAGCCATGCCCGCCAAACCCACGTCCGGCGAACGGCTCATGCTGCTCGACTCCGCGAGCCTGTACTTCCGGGCCTTCTTCGGTGTCCCCGACGAACGCAGCGACCCGGACGCCCCCCAGAACAACGCGATCCGCGGCCTCCTGGACATGATCGCGTCACTCGTGGCCACGCACCGGCCGACCCATCTCGTGGCGTGCTGGGACAACGACTGGCGGCCGGCGTTCCGGGTCGAGGCCATCCCGTCGTACAAGGCACACCGCGTCGCCCAGGAGGTCGCCAAGGACGAGTGGGAGGAGGAGGTCCCGGACCCGCTCGAGGCGCAGATCCCGGTCATCGTCGACGCCCTCGCGGCGCTCGGCATCCCCCGTCTCGGCTCCGACGGCTACGAGGCCGACGACGTGATCGGCACCCTCGCGACCGCCTCCCACGGCGTGCGCGCGGTCGACGTGGTCACCGGGGACCGCGACCTGTTCCAGCTGGTCGACGACGCGAACCAGGTCCGGGTGCTCTACACCGCTCGTGGCGGCGTCCGGAACCCCGACCTCGTCGACGAGGCGTTCCTGCGCGAGAAGTACGCGGTGCCCAACGGCGACGCCTACGCCGACATGTCGATCCTGCGCGGTGACACCAGCGACGGCCTTCCGGGCGTGGCGGGGATCGGCGACAAGACCGCCGCCACGCTCATCGAGCGGTACGGCGACCTGGCCGGCCTGCGAGCCGCCGTCGACGGCGGTGACCCGGCCATCAAGGGAGCCCAGCGGACCCGTCTCGAGGCCGCGTCCGCCTACCTCGACGTCGCCCCGCTGGTGGTCCGCGTCGCCCACGACGCGCCGCTGCCCAAGGTCGACTTCGCCCTCCCGACGAAGGTCGCGGACGCGCGGCTGATGAGCAAGGTGGCGTCGGAGTACGGCGTGACCGCGTCGTTCAACCGGGTGCTGTCGGCC
>NZ_DATBTV010000064.1:0-37588 GCF_036559105.1 Lapillicoccus sp.
GCAGTGCAGGCAGACATCGCCTCTACGCCCTCGACGCCCGTGGGCTGCGACCGGTTCACGAGTGGACCGGCGGGTTCGAGCGGTTCTGGAACGAGAGTTTCGACCGGTTGGACGCCTACGTGCAGGGCCTCGAGCGGGAACGTCAGGAGGAACAGCCATGAGTGCAGCGGGACGGGGAGCGACGGCGCAGTCGACGGACCGCGTGATCGTGGTCTCGCGGGTCATCAGCGCCCCGCGGGAGCTGGTGTTCGAGGCGTTCACCGAGGTGCGGCACCTGTCGCGGTGGTGGGGACCCGAGGGGTTCACCACCACCACGCGGGCGTTCGAGTTCCGCGTGGGCGCAGAGTGGGAGTTCGTGATGCACGGACCGGACGGGACCGACTACCAGGAGTGGATCTCCTGGGTCGAGATCGCCCCGCCGGAGCGGATCGCGTTGCGGCACGGCCAGTTCCGCGACGACCCCGACACCTTCGAGTCGGTCATCACGTTCGCTCCCGACGGAAGCGGGGAGACCCGCATCGAGATGCGCACGGTGTTCCCCTCCAAGGAGCTGCGCGACGAAGCGATCGAGAGGTACCACGCGATCGAGGGCGGCCGGCAGACCCTGAGCAACCTGGCGGCCTACGTCGACGAGATCGCTCGGAAGGGCGTGGAGGGCTGATGGCGGGGACGGTGTTCTTCAGCGTGTCGATGTCGCTGGACGGTTTCATCGCGCCCGAGTCCCTCGGGGAGCTGACGGGGCGGCAGTGGATGGAGCTGCAGGGGTGGATCTTCCCCCAGCGTTTCTTCCGGGAGAACCTGAAGCTCGGCGGAGGCGGCGAGGAAGGGCGTGACAACGACATCGCGCGGGAGACGTTCGAGCGCACCGGCGCGAGCGTGATGGGCAAGCGCATGTTCGACGCCGGCGAGCAGATGTGGCCCGAGGAGGCCCCGTTCCACACGCCGGTCTTCGTCGTGACGCACGAGCGGCGTGACCCCTGGGAGCGGCCGGGTGGGACTACCTTCCACTTCGTCAACGACGGCATCGACACCGCGCTCGACCAGGCCCGTGCGGCGGCCGGCGACCGAGATGTCCGCATCGCGGGCGGTGGCGCAACGATCCTGCAGTATGTCAACGCCGGCCTGATCGACGAGTTCTCGGTCGCGCTCGCCCCCGTGCTGTTCGGCGCCGGGATCCGCCTGTTCGAGGGCGTGGACGCGCGCCGGGTGGCCCTGGAACAGGTCCGCGCGGAGCCGACCCAGCGGGTGACCCACCTGACCTACGCCGTCCGCGAGCGGTAGCCGGCTCGACCTCAGCGCTCCCCCGCCCCCGGTGGGCGTTCTGCCACCGGCGAATCCAGGGGCCCGTCCAGTGGTGACACATACCCAGGGGGCGGCGGAGGATCGGGGGTCACCGGGGGGAAGACGGTCCCATCGGGCCGCAGGTTGGAGGTGTTGCTCGGCACGGGCTCCGTACGGGACGTCATGACGTCGCAGACGGCTCGGGCTGGCTCTCCTCATCCAGGGTCGGCGGCGCCTCCATCGGACAGGACATCGGCAGCGGCAGTCCGCGGCGCAGGGCCTCGTCGCGAAGGTGGAAGAGCCGGGCGAAGCCGGACTCGAGCTCGTCGCGGGCCTCCCAGCGCAGGCACTCGCTGCGTACCTCGGCCAGCAGGTCGTCGTCGGTCAGGGTGGCCGTGTCGTTGATCGTCACATCGATTCCTCTCGTCTCCATCGAGCAGATTCCGCAGCGACGTCACTCACGCTCGCGACCACAGGTCGAGGTCCGACGGACCGAGATCCAGGGTGCGCCGCGGGCATCGGCCGGCCGTGGTGAGGTCCTGGTCGGGCGTCGCTGCCGGCGGTGCGTGGGGGGCGGCAGCGAGGCTCACCGGGCGTGGCGTCTCCCGTCAGCAGCCCCGGGCCGGATCCCGCCGGCGGAGATGAGAGCGAGCGCGGTCCCTGCGGTGGCGATTCTCGTTCGAACCATGATGGTGGAGGCCCTTCTGTGGAGGCGTCTGCGACCGCGTACTGCTGTGGTGTGCGTAAGGGCCGCCCTGCACCGGTGAAGACCCTGCTCTCGCGCCCTGATGACGCGGGTCGTCCTCGTGTGGGCAGAAGTGCCGTCACGGTGCTCCCGCGATATGCGGCACGCATCCCCGCGTCATGTACCCGCGTCGACGGCGTCCACTGCGCGCCCGCACCGGCTCGGGAGGTCCCGCCTGTGCGGGACGGTCAGTCGCGGTCCAGGTGGGCGCGCTGCGCCATCTCGTAGGCGGCGACGACCTCGCAGAAGAACGTGCCGGCAGCATCGACCAGCTCGGAACGCTCGCCCGCACTCGTCTGCTCCAGCACTTCGCGTAGGACGCGGTGGTGCACCAGGACCAGGTCGAGCAGGCTCACCGAGCCGGCGATGGCCTCCCGGCCGATGGCGTACCCGGCGGTGAGGGCACCCTCGTCGTGGCGCGGCAGGTAGCGGAGGAAGGCGATCCGGTAGTCCTGCGTCAGCCCGGCGAGGTCAGCTCCCGGCGTCACGGACACTTCGCCCGGTCGTCAGGGTGGGCGGCCGCTGGTGCCGATCGAGGAACGCCAGGCCCTCCTCGAGGTCCAACGCCGTGGCGACGGACCCGGTCCCCATCCCGAGCCGCACCATGGACAGGGCCACGTCGGGCTGGATGCCGACGATCACCGTCGTGGCGCCCCGGAGCCGGGCCATCTCGGCGATGCTCCGCAGGGTGGTGAACCCGAACGAGTCGAGCACGTCCAAAGCGGCCACATCGATGATCACGCCGGTCGCGCGGTAGCGGCCGATCTGGTCCACGAGGTCGTTGCGGAACCGGATCATCTCCGTGTCGTCGAGCGCAGTGTGCACCGACGCGACCAGGGAGGAACCCTGTCGCAGGATGGAGACGAGCGCCGGTCCGGACCTCACAGCGTGCTGGCACCGTCCTCTCGGGTGACCGTGTAGCCGAGCAGTCGCTCGGCCTCTTCCAGGCCGCCCTGCAGGTCGCCGATGGTGTTCATCTTGCTGAGGTCCAAGCCGAGCGTGACGAGGGTCTGGGCGATGGTCGGGGACAGTCCGGTAATGATGACGCTCGCGCCCATCAGACGTGACGCGTCGACCGTCTGGACCAGGTGGTTGGCCACGGTGGCGTCGACGTCCGGCGCTCCCGTGATGTCGATCACGACGACCTTCGCCCGGTGGGTCCGGATCCCGGTGAGCAGCTGTTCGGTCAGCTGACGGGCTCGCTCACTGTCGAGAACCCCGATGATCGGCAGGATGAGCAGCCGTTCCCGGACCGGCAGCACGGGTGTGGACAGCTCGCGGATCGCATCCTGCTGCTGGCGGATGACGCGCTCACGTTCGTCGACGAAGCTGACCGCGACGGTGTTGGCGATCCGGTTCGCGGCCGGTTCGTACGCATCGAGGACCCGGTTCAGCAGTGAGAAGTCGCGTTGGTACTTCTCGAACAACGAGCGAGCGAGCACGTCGCGGAGCAGGAGCACGATGCCCACGACCTCGTGCGTCTCGACACCACGGGGAATGATCCGCTCGGACAGGTCCCGGGCGTAGTGCTGCAGCGCCTCGACGCTGCCGGTCTCGAGCACCTCGACGTAGTTGTCGTAGACCGAGGTCGTCTCCGCGGCCCTCTCCTGCTGGGTCATCGCCTCGAGCAGGTGGGTCTCGTGGATCCGGCTGACCCACTCCTGGCGGAGCTTGCCCCGGTTGTCCCGCAGGTGCGCCACCAGCTGTGGCAGCAGCTGGTCCTCGTCGGCCTCCCCCGGTTCGACCACTACCTCGATGTCCTTGGACTGCGTCACGGTTGTCCTTCCTTGCACCATTTGGTCATCGTCACGGTGGTCCCCCGACCTTCCTCGGACACGACGGCGAACTCGTCCATCAGCCGTCGGGCCCCGGGCAGGCCCAGGCCCAGGCCCGCATACGTGCTGAAGCCGTCGGCCATCGCCTCGTCGACGTCGGGGATTCCTGGCCCGCCGTCCCGGGCGACGACCTGGACGCCGCGGCGGCCGTTCAGCTCCACCACCTCCACGACGATCTCGCCGCCCTCGGTGAACCGGACGATGTTACGGGCCACCTCCGAGACGGCGGTAGCCAGCAGGGTCAGGTTCGTCCCCTCCATCCCGGACCGGGCCGCCAGCTCCCGAGCCGTCTGCCGGGCCGTCACGATGTCCGCATCTCGGCTGATGGGGATGCGAACGGAGTCGTCACGACTGTGGCCGCGGGCTATGAGGGGCTCGCTCAGCCGAGCACACAGGGCGCACTGAAGGACATGGCCGGCGGCGTCGACCTCTCGTTGGCGACGCCGATCCCCGCTGGACAGGGCCAGGAGTACCGGCCGGCACCTGTCCGTCGGCGGCTCGGCCTGCTCCAACGCGAGCAGATACTCCACGCGGAGCCGAGCGCGCGTCCGGTTCAGCTGCGCGGCCACGGCCCCGGAGGTCGAGCCGGTACGCGCGGCCAGGCTGCGCGTGTCGTGTCCGGCGACCTCGTGGGCCAGCAGGGTGTCTCGCTCCCGCTCGTCCAGACGACCCAGGGCCTCGGCGATGGCCGCCTGCTCCTCACCGGCGAGCAACGTCTCGTCCGGAGCCTCCGGTGAGCTCAGGTCGACCATGCGGTGCCGGTTCCGGTCACGGCGGTCGGCGTCGCGCCACATCGTCGCGACGACGTTGCGAGCCGTCACGATCGTGTAGGGCTCGAGCATGCCCGGCTCGATCCGCGGCAGCGCCGCGAGGACCCGCACCAGGGTCTCCTGGATCAGGTCGTCAGCGGAGGGATGAGCACCCACACGCGCGAGCACGATGCGACGAACCATCGGCATCAGGGCGGCGACGTCCCCCGAGGGGTCGTGACCTGCAGCCGGGTCCTCAATGGACTCAGCACTCACACCCAGCACGCTAGTCACGTGCTGTGGGTTCCGCGCGCTCAGGTCGTCCGATCCCGACAAGAGGGCGCGACAGCGCCACCAGATCGCCACTGCGGGGACGCCTGACCAGCACGTTCCAGCGTACGGAACGTGCTCCTGACGTGGCGGGGGGTCTTCTCGTCATGTCGAGGCTTCGGCGGAGTCTTCATGAGTGCAGGCGGGATTCCCTGGTTCGAGGGGGCTCAGACCGGCCGGAGCCGAGGAAGCAGTGCCCCACCGACGAGCGGGCGGGGCACTGCCCGCTCACCACGCGACGACGAGCGCCGCCGACACGAGATCCGACCCCACGAGCGAAGGAGGCACCCATGTCCGTACAGCGGCCGCTGCCCACCACAACACCTGACCGGTGCAGGACCACGGTCACCAGCTCCCCGACCCGCGATGTGGCCCATGTCGACGTCTACCGATCCACCGGGGAGCGAATCGGGCGGGCGAACTCGATCTGCCTCGACCACACATCACAGCGGCCGGCGTGGGTCGGTGTCACGACGGGACTCTTCGCGACGCATCAGAGCTTCATTCCCCTGACCGACGCGGCCATCGCGCCCGACCGGATCACGGTGGTGTTCAGCAAGGAGCACATCAGGGACTCCCCCACCGTCGAACCCGTCGACGCACGGCTCACCCCCCGTGACGAGCGTTCCCTCAACGCTCACTACGGGCTCGGCGGTCGCAGATAGCCGTTCGACCTCGCCGTGGGAGGGTTCGCCGGTGGCGGCGCCGGTCGCCTCAGGACTCAGGAGGCTCCCGTGGAGATGAAGCTCGAGCTCGTACCCGTCCCCGTCAGTGACGTGGACCGGGCCAAGGCGTTCTACGTCGACCAGCTCGGCTTCGTGGCGGATGTGGACGTGCGTCCGGTCGACGGCGTCCGGGTGGTCCAGCTGACTCCGCCCGGTTCGGCCTGCTCGATCGGCATCGGTACGGGGTTGGCCGCCTACGAGGCGACTCCCGGTTCGGTGCGAGCCCTGCACCTGGTGGTCGACGACATCGAGCAGGCCCGAACCGAGCTGGTCGACCGAGGTGTTGACGTCGGCGAGGTGACCGACGTCGGCGGTGGGGTCCTCTATGCGGCGCTCACCGATCCGGACGGCAACACGCTGACGCTGCAACAGATGCCGTGGCGTACCGGCGACGCCTTCTGAGGTCTCGGTGGTGCGTCGGCTGAGGGGCGATCACCGACGATGAACACGGACGGGCCGACGACAAGGACCGCCTGCGCGTCGCACGGCGCCGTGTCGAGAGCCGTTGGATCGCGCTCGTGCCAGAGTGGTCCGACGATGTCGGCGCTCTTCGAGGAGGACCCGTGACCGCGGAGACGTGGGTGTTCGGCGGCGGCGGCGTCGGGGGCATCGCCTGGCAGATCGGCCTCGTGGCCGGCCTGCACGACGAGGGCGTCGAGATCGACGCTCACTCTCCGCTGCTCGGGACGAGTGCCGGCGCCGTGGTTGCGGCTCAGGTCGGCAGTGGCGTGCCGGTCGAGGAGCTGTTCGACCAGCAGCGCTCCGGTGTCGACTACGAGGTCCCCAAGGGGCTGTCGCTGCGCATGCTGCTGACGATGACGTGGCAGGGCCTGGTGGCTCGCTCGGCCCACGACTTCGGGCGGCGGATCGGTCGGCCGGCCGTGGCGTTCGGCCAGGAGGAGGCGCCGATCCGCCGTCAGGTGATCGAGGCACGGCTGCCTCGTCATGACTGGGGCGACCGGGACATCGGGGTGGTTACCGTGGACGCCGACACCGGCGAGCACCACGTGATGACTCGAGGTGACGGCGTGTCCCTGGTGGACGCCGTGATGGCCAGCTGCGCGATACCGCTGGTCTGGCCGGTCGTCCCGATCGACGGCCATCGCTACATGGACGGCGGTATGCGCTCTCCGGTCAACCTCGACCTCGCGCCGGGCGACGGACCGGTCGTCGCCCTGGCCCCCACGACCCGGTGGCAGCGCTGGGCCCGGATCACCGACCAGCGGACGAGTTTGGGGCCTGACCGTCCGGTGGAGATCCTGACCATGTCCCGCGAGGTGCGGCATGCTCAGGGCCGCAACCCCCTCGACATCGACAAGGTCCCCGCCGTCGCACTGGCGGGTAGGGCCCAGGGTCGCCACGCGGCAGCGGCGTTACGAGCCGCCCTGCCGGGCGAGAGCCATTGATGGTCCGCACACCGGCCGGCGTCACCTCGCCCGCCGCCGGACCGTTGGTCATCGGCCACCGCGGCGCGTCCGGCTACCGGCCGGAGCACACCCTGGCCTCCTACGAGCTGGCCGCCCGGATGGGCGCCGACCTCATCGAGCCGGACGTCGTCCCGACCAGGGACCACGTGCTGGTCGTGCGCCACGAGAACCAGATCTCAGAGACGACCGACGTCGCCGCCCATCCGGAGTTCGCGGCCCGCCGGGCCACGAAGACGGTGGACGGGGTGACGATCACCGGCTGGTTCACCGAGGACTTCACCCTCGCGGAGCTCCTCACGCTCCGCGCGAAGGAGCGGCTGCCGCAGGTCCGCCAGGAGAACACCCTCTACGACGGGCGGTGGACGGTGGCGACCCTGCAGGAGGTGTTCGAGCTGCGCGAGCGTCTCGGCACGGAGCTGGGCCGCGAGATCGGGATCATCCCCGAGACCAAGCACCCCACGTACTTCAAGAGCATCGGGCTGCCGCTGGAGGAGAAGCTCGTGGCGATGGTGCGCGCCTTCGACCTGGACCAGGCCACGGCACCGATCGTCATCCAGTCGTTCGAGCTGAACAACCTCGTCGAGCTGCGCGAGACATGTCGGTTGTCGGCGCCGGCGGTGTTCCTGACCTCGACGTCCGGCCAGGGCTTCGGCGACAGCCAGACGTATGCGGAGCTCCTGACGCCGGCGGGCCTGGAGACGATCAGCGCCTGGGTGACGTCCATCGGCCCCGACAAGAACCAGGTGATCCCGCGCAACGCCGACGGCTCACTGGGCTCCCCGACGTCGCTGGTCGCCGATGCCCACGCGGCCGGCCTGACCGTGGTCCCCTACGCGTTCCGGGCCGAGAACCAGTTCCTGCCGACCGACCTGCGAGTGGGCACGGACCCCAACGACTTCGGACAGGCGATCGCCGAGGCCGTGACCTTCATGCGGGCCGGGATCGACGGCCTGTTCTGCGACCAACCGGACATCGGCGTGGAGGCCCGCAAGGACTTCGCTACCGGCTGAGCCGATCGCGCAACGCGTCGAACACCACGGCCGTCCCGTCACGGTGAGCGGCCGGCTCCGCGGCGAGCTCGGCCAACGCGTCCCGAGCGACCGCGCGGTCCTGTCGGGTGCCGAGCTCGTTCTGGAACGCGGTCATCCGGCGGATCGTCTCGTCGGCGCGCTCGCCCAGAGCAGGAGAGGCCATCTCGGCGACGTAGCGAGCCCGCTTGCCGGACTTGCGCGCCTCGTGCATGAGGAGGTCCGGTCGTCCCGCCGCCACAGCGGCGTCGAGACGCCGCTGGAACCGCCGCTCGGCACGATGCAGGAAGGTCAGGGCCTCCGGAGAGCTCGGGTGGAGGTCGCCCAGAAACGGCATACCGCTGTGCCACTGTCCGGCCAGGTCGGACAGCTTCACGTAGCGGCGCTTGTCGAGCCCCTCGCGAAGGCGTCCTGACGCCGCCTCGAGACGACGGGCGAGGTAGGCGTCGGCCTGAGCCCGAGCCGCGCGCGTCACCGTCTCGTCCGGCAGCGTGTCCAGCTCGTCCTCCAACGTGTCCTGCAGGACCTGGACGTCCCGCACGTCACCCAACAGCCGCGCATACCAACGGAGCCCCTCATCGAGGACCGTCGCCGAGCTGGGGTCGAGCAGGCCGCGGATCTCGCGGAGCACGCTGCGGTAGCGGCGGGTGGCGACTCGCGTCGGGTGAACGACGTCCAGCTGACCAGCGCGCAGCTCACGCTCGCCGGCCATCAGGGCCTGGTACTGGATGTCGAGGTAGGCCTGAGCCAGGCGCTCGACATGCTCGAGGCGGGCATCACCCAGCGCATCGTCCGGCGCGTTCCCGGGGTCAGCGCCCTCCAGCCATGCCGCTTGTGCCACGTGCTGACCTCCGTCGGGTTTGTCGCCACCACAATCATGCCCGGCCGCCCACGCTCACCGACACGAAAGCCCGAGACCACGCCGATCGGCCAGGATGACCCCCATGCACGAGCGTGAACCGGCGGACGCCCAGGCCGCGGACATGACGGGCGTCCTGGTGCGCGTGCTGGTCCGCCATGACGGCTGGGACGTCGCGGAGGCGGCGCTGGTCGAGCTGGTCGCGCAGACCCTGCCGGCCCCGGCGGACCACGTGCGGCTCGGTCGGCGCTGCCCTCGGTGCGGAGCGACCGACCACGGTCGGCCGGTGGTGGTCGCCCCCCTCGACGGACGACGCCTCCACGTATCGCTCGGCCGGACGCTGGGTCGAGTCGCCGTTGCCGTCGGGTCGGCCGGTCCGGTCGGAGTTGACATCGAGAGGGTCGACCCCGAGCGGTTCGCCGGCGTGGCTACCGTCGCGCAGCACGACGACGAGCCCGACGCGGACTCCCTTGATCTGCTGGCGGCGCGGTGGGTGCAGAAGGAGGCGATCCTCAAGGCCACCGGGTGGGGCCTGACCGAGGACCCCGCCGGCCTGGACCTCACTCCCCGGAGGCCGTCCCCGTTCGCGGTGACGGCCACCCGCAACGGTCTCGTGGTTCGCGTGTGGGTCTCCGAGCTCGGTGTCGGGACGCGGTATGCGGCGGCCGTGGCCGTGGTCGGCGAGACACCGCCCCGGGTGACCCTGGTCAGCTGACCGGCAGGTCGGGCAGCCCCCGCTCGTACAGCCAGGCGTCGGCGAGCGGGCGCAGCCGGGGCCCCAGCCGCTCGGCCGCGAAGTCGACGAACTCCTCCGTCGTCACCGAGCCGTCGGCGTGGTCGGTGGCCCAGGCCCGCAGCATCGCGAAGAACGGCACGTCGCCGGCCGTGCTGCGGATCGCGTGCAGGAACAGCGCGCCCCGCTTGTACACGCGGTCGTCGAACATCGTCCGCGCGGTCGGGTCGGCCAGGACGAGGTCCTGTGGCAGTCGGCGGAGGCGCCCCCAGTGGGCGGCGGCGTGAGTGGCGGCCGGGGACCCGCCCGAACCGTGCTGCCACCGCCATTCCGACCAGAGCCACTCCGCGTAACAGGCGAACCCCTCGTGCAGCCAGATGTCTCGCCAGCGGGATGCCGTCACGCTGTTGCCGAACCACTGGTGAGCCAGCTCGTGCGCGATGAGGCGTTCGGCGCTCCAGTCGGCGCGGAGGTAGTTGGAGCCGAACGTCGACAGCGTCTGGGCCTCGATCGGGATCTCCAGGGGGTCGTCCGTGACCACCACGGTGTAGCCGTCGAACGGGTACGGTCCGAAGAGGGAGACGAACGCCTCGAGCATCTCGGCCTGGCGGGTGAACGCCACCGCGACCCCCGCCCGGCGGGCCGGTGGGTGGACGATCGCCACCGGGACCGCGTCGGCGTGGAGGCCCGGGACGGGCGTGGTGACGTAGCGACCGATCTGGACCGTCGCGAGGTACGAGGCCATCGGACGGCTCAGCTCGTAGACCCACGAGGTCGTGCTGGCGCGGGACGTCCTGCTGGTCAGCCGTCCGTTCGCGATGACGACGTAGGCGGACGAGGTCCGGACGCAGATCCGGTAGGTCGCCTTGTCCGAGGGTCGGTCGTTGCACGGGAACCAGGAGGGGGCGCCGTAGGGCTGGGCCGCGACGAGCACCCCGTCGGTGAGCTCCTCCCAGCCCACCTCGCCGTCCGGACCGGGCACCATCCGGGGGGTGCCTGCATACCGGACGACGAGCCGGAGCGCGTGTCCGACCGGCAGGACCTCGTTGAGGCGCACCGAGAGCCGGCCGCGACGGTGCTGCCATCGAGAGCTCCGTGCACCGTTCAGGCGGACCTCGGAGACCCTCAACGCATACAGGTCGAGGGTCAGGACCCTGGTGGGAGCGTGGACGACCACGTCGAGCGTCGCCGTCCCGGAGAGGTGGTTCCCGACCTGACGGTAGGTGAGGTCGAGGTCGTAGTGCGAGACGCCGTAGGAGAGGTCCCCGTGCCCGGGGACCAGGTCGTCGCCCTGCACGGGAGTGGTGGCGGAAGTCGTCATGACGAGGGCGTCTCCGGTCGCCACGGGGCGACCGGGTTACCGATCCACCTGGTGCGGTCCGGCACCGACTCTCCTCTCATCACCAGCGATCCCGGACCCACGGTGCTGTGCCGCCCGAGGGTGGCCGCCGGTAGGACGATGCTGTTGGGACCCAAGGTGGCCCCCGTGCGAAGGGTCACCGTATCCATGCTGAGCAACCGGTCGTGGAAGAGGTGGGTCTGCACCACACACCCGGGGTTGACGGTGGCCCCGTCCTCCACGGTGACGAGGTCCATCTCCGGCAGCCAGTAGGTCCCGCACCAGACCCCGCGTCCGATCTTCGCCCCCATGCTCCGCAGCCACACGTTCAGCACCGGGGTACCCACCGCGGCCCGAGCGAACCACGGGGCGGCCAGTACCTCCACGAAGGTGTCGGCCAGCTCGTTTCGCCACACGAACGAGCTCCACAGGGGATGCTCCGACGTTCGCAACCGCCCGACCAGCGCCCACTTGGCCAGCGAGGAGAGGCCCGCCGCGACCGCCCCGGCGGCCACCAGCACGACCCCCGAGAGCACGACGGCGAGCCCGGCGCCCCGGTCCAGCAGCCAGAGCAGGGCCGCGCAGACGAGGACCGCCAGAGCCGCGTGCAGCCATACCGGCACGAGGCGACACAGCTCGATGAGCGCCCGCGCCCACCGCAGCCTCCGTGCCGGTCGGAACGTGCGGCTCTGGTCGACGTCGGCGCCCGTACGGCGCAGCGGCTCGGGCGGGCTCCCGAGCCATGAGGTCCCTCGCTTCGCGCTGGCCCGCGCCGGCGCGGCCGACAGCACCGCGACCAGACCCTGGCGGGGCACCTTACGTCCGGGGGCGGTCATGCCCGAGTTCCCGACGAACGCATGCTTGCCGACCTTCACGTCGCCGATCCGCAGCCATCCCCCGCCGAGCTCGTAGCCGCCCAACAGGGTGTCGTCGGCCAGGAAGGCGCCGTCCCCCACCGACGTGAGCCGGGGGATCAACAGGACCGTGGACGCCTCGACGTCATGTCCGACGCGGGCGCCGAGGGCGCGGAGCCAGGCCGACGTCAGCTGGCTGGAGTACAGCGGGAACAACCACGTCCGCGCCTCGTCCAGGACCCGGAGGACCGACCAGGCCTGCCACGCCGGCCGGCTGTAGACCGGGTAGGCGCCCGCGGTCAGTCCCACGCTCCAGGCGCGGACCGCGACCCAGACCAGCACGGCGATGAGCGCCATCGCCCCCGTCGCCGCGACGGGGACCGACGACAGGGCCACCCCCACGGCGCGGCCCCACGTGTCCGCCGCCAACAGCGGTCCGGCCACCGCTAGGACGACGACCGCGGTCGCGATGCCCGGCAAGGACGACACCCCCAGCGCGGTCACGGCGTACCCGGCCAGCCAGGACGGCCGGTCGTCAGGGCTGGTCGGCTGCAGCGGGCCACGGGCCCTGCCGTTGTGACGAGCGGGCGACCCGGACCACCACTGGCCCGCGGGGACGACCCCGACGACGGCGGACCCCGGTGCGATCTCCGACGCGGCACCGATGTCCGCCCCCGGCAGGAGGACGGTGCGCGCACCGACGCGGGCGTCGGCCCGGACGCGAATCGCCCCCAGGTGCAGGACGTTGCCCTCGATCCAGTACCCCGTCAGGTCGACCTCGGGCTCGATCGAACAGCCGTCGTCGAGCTGCAGCATGCCGGTGACCGGCGGGATCGCATGGAGATCGACGTCGCGGCCGACCCTCGCGCCGAGCAGTCGCGCATACTGGCGCATCCACGCCGCGGTGGACAGGTTCACCGCTCCGAGCTCGTCGACCCACTGCTCGGCCAGCCAGACCCTCGCGTGGACCCGTCCGCCTCGCGGATGGTCTCCCGGTCGGACGCCGGCGAGGAACAGCCGAGCGCCGCCCGCGGCGAGCAGCAGCCGGAGTGGGCTGACCAGGAGCAGCCAACCGGCCAGCACCCACCACCAGGACACGGCCGGCAGCCACGGCGCGGTCGACCACTCGCCGGCGAGCGCGGCTCCCGCCGCCACCCAGGTGAGCCACCGCAGGCCGGACATCGTGCGCAGCACGATGCTCGCGAGCACCTGGGTCGTCTGCATGCGCCTCGGCACCGGGTCCACGGCGGGGTTGCTCGGCGTGACCGGTCCGTCCATCGCGTCGAGGAAGGCCGCCAGACCCCGTAGGTCGGGTGTCGCATAGACGTGCGCGACGGTGACGTCAGGGAACCGCTGGCGCAGCACCGACACGAGCTGGGCGGCGCTGAGGCTGCCCCCGCCGGAGTCGAAGAAGTCGTCCGACGGTCCCGGCTGGACCCCGAGGATCTGCTCCCAGACGGTCTGCAGCCACCCGGCGGTGCCCTTCAGCGCCCCACCGGGCGCGGGGGCGTTCGTCGCGCCCGTCGCCACCGGCCACGGGAGCGCGTCCCGGTCGATCTTCCCTGATGTCCGCGTCGGCAGGACGTCCACGACCGCCAGCCGCGGCACCAGCGGCGCCGGCAGCGTCGACCGGAGATGGGTCAGAGCCACGTCGCGTTCGAACCCGTCCTGCACGGCCACGTACCCGACGAGCACCGTCCCGCCGGAGGCCGTGCGGCGCACCGCGGCCGCCGCGCCGGACACTCCCGGAACGGCGAGCAGGGCACTGTCCACCTCGCCCAGCTCGATCCGCCGGCCGCCCAGCTTGACCTGGTCGTCGGCGCGCCCGACGAACACGAGCCCCGCCGCCTCGTTCCGCACCAGGTCGCCGCTGCGGTATGCGCGTCCCCAGCCGAGGGAGGGCATGGCTGCGTACTTCTCGGCGTCCTTCACCGGGTCGAGGTAACGAGCGAGCCCCACTCCGCCGATGATCAGCTCGCCCACCTCGCCGTCGGCGACCGGCTGCAGCTCGGGACCGACGACCGCCAGGTCCCAGCCGTCCAGCGGCAGCCCGATCCGCACGGGGGGCGTCCCATCCAGCCGGGCGGCGCACGCGACCACCGTGGCCTCGGTCGGACCGTAGGTGTTCCACACCTCGCGACCGTCCGACGCCAGCCGCAACGCCAGCTCGGCCGGACACGCCTCACCGCCAAGGATCAGCAGCCGGACCTCGGCCAGGGCCGCCGAGGGCCAGAGCGCCACCAGGGTCGGGACCGTCGACACGATGGTGATCCCGTTGGCGACCATCCACGGCCCGAGGTCCATGCCGCTGCGCACGAGAGACCGCGGTGCCGGGATCAGGCAGGCACCGTGGGCCCAGGCCAGCCACATCTCCTCGCAGGAGGCGTCGAAGGCGACCGACAGGCCGGCCATCACCCTGTCCCCCGGACGGATCGGCCGGTCCTGGAGGAACAGCCGCGCCTCGGCATCCACGAACGCCGCCGCACTGCGGTGCCGCACCGCCACGCCCTTCGGTCGTCCGGTCGACCCCGAGGTGAAGATCACCCAGGCGTCGTCCTCGGGCCCCGGCTCCTCAGGGACGCGCGCGGGTGCGCCCTGCGTCCTGACCTCGATCACCAGATCCGCGCTGACCAGCGCGGCCACCTCCGCCTCGTCGAACACCAGCCGAGCCCGTACGTCCGGGTCGTCCGCGTCGACCGGCACATACGCCGCTCCGGCCAGCAGGACGCCGACGATCGCGACATACAGCTCCGACGTCCCGGACGGTATGCGGATCCCCACCCGGTCACCCCCACCGACGCCGGCCCGGTTGAGCTCCAGAGCGACCGCCTCGGCGGCTTCGAGCATCTCGCTGTAGGTCAGGACGTCCGCACCGCTGTCGACCGCGGGATCGTCCGGCCACTGGGTGGCGGTCTCGCGGAGGATCGCCACCAGGGTTCGTGGCGGGGCAGCCCGGTCGGACCGCAGCAGGCTCATGACCGGACCGACCCGCCGGCGGGTAGCCACCTCATCCGAGCTCGGCATCCGGCCGTGGCAGTGCCTCGATTCCGTTCGGTTCGTCAGGGTCGTGCTGGTGCGGGCAGCGCTTTCTCGAGGCACCGGTCTCGGTGCTCGGCTCGCGCCCGGACGTCGACCAGGGCCGGCGCGTCCGGGCCGTCGTCGGCGCTTCGCGGGGGCATGCGCCGAACACTAGTGCTGCTGGGCGGACCATCGACGACACCTGAACAGCGGGTCGGATGACGGGATCGGGTAACCGTCCCGTCGAGCTGTCGATCTCACCGTAGGCGTGGCCGGTCGTGGCCGACGGTCAGCCGCGATGCTGCTCGAAGAGGACGCGGATGCGGCGGCGCGCATACAGGATCGAGAACCACGTCGTCACCGCGAGCACCCCGACGGCGAGGGTCGTCCCGCCGGAGGCGAGGAACGCGCTCGCCGCGGTGCCGGACGCCACGGGGACGAGGACGGGTACGGCGTACCAGAGGATCATCACCGGGACCCCGGCGTTGGGCGAGAAGATGCCGGCCGGGGGCAGCCCGCGGAAGGCGGCCATGAGCTGCGCGGCCAGCAGCAGTCCCGCCATGAGCACCGCCCAGATGATCCCGAGCACGGTGGCATGGGCGAGGACCACGGCCAGGCTCCCGACGACGAGGACGGTCACGACGTAGCCCACCCCAGGCAGCACGAGGTGTGCCGTCGCCTCGCTCGACGGGTCCAAGCCCAGCAGCGGCGGCGTGCCCGCGTTGTCGCCCTGGAGGCGCAGTCCCTCGGACCAGGCGCTGACGCCGAGGTAGGCCAGCAACAGCCCGGCGAGCGCGATGATGCTCGGCGTTCCGGGGGTCGCGGACTGGACGAGGGCGTATCCTCCGGCGGCCACGAGCAGCAGGCCGGCCACACCGGTTCCCGCGGCCCGTCGCACGCCGAGCCAGTCGCGGGCGACCATGACGGACGTCCGACCCGATGCGCGCAGGCGCCAGCGGCGGCCGCGCGTCGTCGGCGACGCCACGTCGAGGCGCGCGGCCCGCAGGTCCCCGATCAGGACCGCCCCGCCCACCGTCACCGCACTCGCTGCCTGGCTTCGCAGAGCGGTCACGTGCAGGGCGCGCAGCGAGCGGCGCTGCCGCAGGAAAACGCCCGCCCCGCGGGCACCGGTCGGCCAGCTGCGCACCTGCCCGTGCAGCCAGGTTCCCGCGACGAGGAGGCCTACCGCGGTCCCTACGCCGACGGCCGGCAGCAGCACCACCGCTGACGTCAACGCGGCGATCGCCAGACCGGCGCCGAGGACGAGACCGATGAGCAGCCCGCCCACGAGGCAGCCCAGCAGCCCGAGCCGCCACCATGGACGCAGCACGAGCGCCCGGTCGAGCGGACTGGAGGCGATGGTGTCGAGGTACGGCAGTGGTGGGACGACCGGCCCGCGTACGCCTCCGAGCCGGTAGGCCAGCGCGAGGACCGCGACGAGGACGACCGCTCCCAGCAGCACCCCCCGGATCCCGCCGAGGTGGGTCGCGAGCCACGGTGGGTCCACGAACCGCAGCATGGCCTGCGCCGCCGGAACGCCGTACGCGCCGGCCACGATGACGGCGACGTAGACCGCGTACACGGCGTTCTGGCTGCGCTGTCGGTCCTCGCCGGCGAGCACCTCCCGGGCGTCGGCGAGCCGTTCGGAGTCGACGCTCATGCCGGCTGGACGTCGACCACACGGTCGGCGATGCGGGCAGTCAGGTCCGGGTCGTGACAGGCGACGACCAGGGCCGCGCCGGCCTCCTTGCGGGCCACGAGCAGGTCGGCGAGCAGGCCCCGCTTGTGCGTGTCGAGGCGCTGCTCCGGTTCGTCGAGCAGCAGGACGCGGGCGGGCCGGCCGAGCACCATCGCCAGGTGGAACAGCTGCTGCTGTCCGGAGGACAGCTCGTGGGGAAAGCGTTCCGCGAGATGACCGATCTCGAGCGACGCGAGGAGCCCCTCGGCCCGCTCGTCGGATCCGTCACCGCGTCCCCACGTGGCGTCGATGAGGACGAGGTGGTCCAGCAGGGTGAGGTCGCGGTATGACGTGGGTGCGCCGATGAGGGCGGCCACGGTCTCCCGCACGGCCGGGTCGCGCTCGTCGGCGGCCGCCCCGTCGACGGTGGCGCTGCCCTCCGAGGGGTCCATCGTTCCCGCGAGGATCCGCAGCAGGGTCGTCTTGCCGCTGCCGTTCTCGCCGCGAAGGACGACGCATCGGCCCGGTGCGACGGACACGTCGAGCGGGCGCAGCATGACGTTGCCGTCGATGGCCTTGCCGACCCGGGAGGCCACGAGGATCGGCGGATCCACCTGGGTGCTGGACCCACGTTTCGCTCGCCGACCGGCCACCGGTCCTCCCTTCGTCGGGGGTCATCGTCGCACCCGGTCCTGGTCGGTCGGCTCACCCCCCGACGACACCGTGCGCCGCAGGCCGATGAGATTCGGCAGCGCGGTGGGTCCGAACCAGGAGACAACGAGGCGAGGAGAGATCGATGACGTCAGTCAGGCTGGGTGTCCACCTGCCGGTGGCCGGCCAGGACGCGTCGCCCCCGGCGATCGCGCAGGTCGCGCAGGAGGCCGAACGGATCGGCCTGCGCCGCTCAGCCGACGTTCGCCGGGACCGGCCTGGCTGATGCCACGGTCACCGTCAGCGAGGGAACGACCGCCCTGTGCACCTCCGTCGTCCTCGCCGCCGGGACCTGGAGAACGCCGGCGCCCACGCCCACGCCGCTGCCCACACCCGTGACGGCGACCCCGACCCCCACGACGGCGGCCTACGCGGGTGGTCCGCTGGCCGCCACCGGGTTCGACGCGACCGGAGCGCTCGCAGTGGCCCTGCTGCTGCTGGCCGGTGGCGCGGCGCTGCTCTGGGGCTCACGTCGCCCTAGCTGACCCCGGCGGTGGGTCGCCCTCCACCCGCCGTCGCCGCGCGTGCGGGCCAGGATGGGTCTCATGACGACGAGCCGCACCCAGGTCGCGATCGTCGGCGGCGGGCCGGCCGGGCTCATGTTGAGCCACCTGCTCCACGTCGCGGGCATCGAGAGCGTGGTGCTCGACAACCGCACGGTCGACACGATCGAGAACACCCACCGCGCAGGAATTCTCGAGCAGGACAGCGTCCGGCTGCTCGTCGAGTCGGGGGTCTCCGACCGCGTCGTGACCGACGGCCACGAGCATCGGGGTATCGACCTGCGGTTCGGTGGGCAGAGCCATCGCATCGACTTCCAGGGCCTCGTCGGGGCGTCCTGCTGGCTGTACCCCCAGACCGACGTGTTCATTGACCTGCACCGTGCGCGGAGCCGAGACGGCGGAGACCTGCGGTACGGCGTGAGCGAGACCGGGGTCCGCGGGATAGCGACGTCGCCGGTGGTGCACTACGTCGACGGCGACGGAAGCCACGAGGTCGCCGCCGACGTGGTCATCGGCGCGGACGGGTCGCACAGCACGTGCCGAGGGCTGGTCTCCGCCGGCGCGGCGCAGAGCCGGCAGTACACGCGCGAGTACCCCTTCGCCTGGTTCGGGGTCCTGGTCGAGGCGCCGCCGAGTGCGCCGGAGCTGATGTACACCCGATCGCCCCAGGGGTTCGCGCTGGTCAGCCAACGCACCGAGCGCATCCAGCGGATGTACTTCCAGTGCGACCCGACGGAGGACGCGTCGACCTGGTCCGACGACCGCATCTGGGAGCAGCTCCAGACCCGGCTGGCCGGCGACGACGGGTTCCGGCTCACGGAGGGGCCGGTCGTCGACCGCACCGTCCTCGGCTTCCGCAGCTTCGTCCAGACCCCGATGCGCCACGGCCGGCTGCTGCTGGCCGGCGATGCCGGGCACACCGTCCCGCCGACCGGTGCCAAGGGCCTCAACCTCGCCCTCGCCGACGTCCGCGTGCTGGCCGAGGAGCTCGAGCGAGCGCTCGTCGGCGGTCACGAGGACGCCCTCGACGCCTACTCGTCCCGCGCCCTCGAGCGGGTCTGGAAGGCCCAGCACTTCTCCTACTGGATGACCTCCATGCTCCACCAGGCACCTGGTGCCACGGACTTCGACGAGCATCGCCAGCTCGCCGAGCTCGACAGCGTCGTCTCCTCCACCCGAGGCTCGGCCTACCTCGCGGAGGGCTACACCGGCTGGCCGTCGGGTTCGGCGAACAGGGCGCGGTAGTACTCCTTGGTCGGCTCGTGGTAGTCGGTGAAGTCGATGGCTGCGATGTCGCCGCCCGTCTCCGCGGCCACCAGCCGGTCGAGGTAGTAGTCCCAGCCCGGACCGATGTCCGCGGCGGTCGCAGGATCCGTGATCCGCTGCGAGAACGTGAACGTCGTGCGCCCGTCCGCCTCGGCGAGATCCATCTCGAGGTACCACGTCCCGTACTCCGTCTCCGAGTGGACGGCCAGCCGGTGCGGCGGGTCGCACTCGTCGACCACCATCCGCTCGGCGGGGGCGTCCTCGGCCTCGGCGGTCATCCGGAACCCGACCCACCCGTCGGCCGGATCCCCCTCCCAGGTCCCGACCCACCGCTCCAGTCGTCGGGGTTCGGTGACGGCGGCCCAGACGTCGTCGACAGGGGCGGCGAACGTCCGGGTGTAGACGACGAGGTCGTGGCCCCCTCGGGTCTCGCGGCGCCCGGTGGGGCGGGTCGGTGCGCTCATCCGGTCTGCTCCTTCGCGATGCGCGTGCCGCTTGTGCGGCGGTCCCGGCGCGTCCGGTGTACTTCGGTGCCCAGTGCGTCGAGGACGCCTTCCCCGAACCGCGGCGGGCGCGGCCGCGCGGTGGGTGCCACGTCCAGCTCGTCGAGAAAGCGCCTCATGTCGTCGAGGGGGGCGAGCTCCAGGCGGTAGTGCCGTTCCCGGCCGCGGTCCTCGGCGCTGGTCAGTCCCGCCTCGGTCAGCAGGCGCAGGTGTCGGCTGACGGCCGGACGGCTCACCTCGTACGCCGCGGCCAGGTCGACGACCCGGGCCGGACCGGCCGCCAGTCGCCGGAGGAGGTCTCGTCGCAGCGGGTCGGCGAGTCCCTCGAACGCGTCCACCATCTATTGGTAACAGAATGCTTACCAATAGGCAAGGCCTGCGCCGACCACGAGGATCGACCCGGGCTCCTACAGTGGGGGCGCGCAGTCTGCGTCGACCCGGGCATCGCGGCCCATGCTGAGGGTGAAGGCGGTGGAGCGGCTGAACCTCGGACGCCTGACCGGGCGAACCCGGTCGCGGATGCGCAACCTGCTCTGGTGGGTCTGGCCGTCGTTCCCCACGTCCTGGGCCCAGCTGCCGGCCCGGATCCGGCCGGCATCCGCGCAGATCGCCCGGCTCACGGTGGCCGCGGTCGTCTCGTACCTGATCGCGAACCTGGTCTCCCCCGGCATCGTCGACCTCACGGCGCCGCTCACGGCGTTGCTGGTCGTGCAGGCCTCGACGGTCGGCACCCTCCAGATGGGCCTGGTCCGCGTCGGCGCGGTTCTCACCGGTGTCCTCGTCGCGGTCGGAGTGGCCAGCTCGATCGGGCTCACGTGGTGGAGCCTGGCGATCGTCATCGCCGCGTCACTGGCGCTGGCCAAGGTGCTGCGGCTGGGTGAACAGTCCCTGGAGGCGCCGATCAGCGCCATGCTGATCCTGGCCGTCTCCTCCCCCGAGCTCGCCGCCGAGGTCCGCGTTGTCAACACCCTGATCGGCACCGTCGTGGGGATCGCCTTCAGCCTCCTGGTCCCGGTGACGATCCCGAACACCCGCGCGCGCAACGCTGTCCGCGGGGTGGCGCGCTCCCAGGCCGGTCTGCTGGACGAGGTGGCCCTGACCGTCGCCAGCCGGACGCCGCACCCGGACGAGGTGACGGCGTGGCTGGCCTGGGTCGACCACATCGAGGGAGACCTCGGCACCGCGGCCACCTTGGTCGAGGCGATCGCGCAGAGCCGGAAGCTCAACCCACTGGCCCTGGCCAGTGCGACGGTGCATCCCGGTCTGTCCGACGCGCTGAGCCGACTGGGCGGTTGTCTCACCGGTCTCCGGGCGCTGCTGTCGGTCATCGCGCTGCAGGCACCGGCCCCCGGCGGGTCCCCCGACAGCCAGGTCGCCGCCGAGCTGAGCCGGGCCTTCGCCGTCGTGCTCAACGACCTGGCCAGCGGCCTACGGTCGTTCGCCGAGCTGGTCGACGCCGAGTTCGGCTCGGGCGACGCCGACCGCGCCGACGAGGCGATGGGCCAGACCGTCGAGATCGTCCGCGAGTCGCGTGCGGTCGTCACCGAGCTGATGCTCATCGACGTGGACCCGCGGAACCAGACCGACCTCTGGATGCTCCAGGGCTCGGCGCTCGCGGCCGTCGAGCACGTGCTCCGGCAGCTCGATCTCGAGCACAGCGAGCGCCGCACCGAGGCGTGGCTCACGCGACGGGCCGCGCCGTTGCTGCCGCAGACCTGGCAGGCGGCACGACGTATGCGCGACCACTGAGGGGGCGTGTCCCCCCGCCCACGTCACCGTGTACGGCCGCGTACCCGCCGGGGGCCAGAGGCGGGCACGGTGACGGGGTCGAACGCTCGATGGCACGGCCCCTTGATGCGAGGCGCGACGACCGGCCCGGGACGAATGACCCGTCAGCGCTGGCGGGAGCCGACCCGCGAGCCCGCCGAGAACGCCGCCGCACCACCAGTGCGGTAGCCGGACGAGGACGAGGTATGCGTCGTCGTGGACCCTGCGCGACGCGGCCGGTTGTTGCGGCGCGGCCGGCCGGACTCGCCACCGGCCGGAGCGGCACCGTCACGACGACCACTCCGCGCGGTGTCCGACTGCGCGGGGGCAGCGGACCGGCGAGCGGCCGGACGGGCAGCGGGCCGCTGCTGCCGGGAACGGCCGGCGGGCGGGCGGGGCGATGACTCGGCCACCCGGCTGGAGATCGGGCTGGTGGGGACACGCGGTCCCGGTGCGAGCTCGGCCAGGAGGGGATGCGTTGCGTTGACCCGAGTGGTCGTGGCGCTGACTCCCGCGAGCCGGGTGAGGTCACGAACGTCGCGGACCTGGTCGTCGGTCATCAGGGTGACGACGACCCCGTCGGCGCCGGCGCGGGCGGTTCGCCCGGAGCGGTGCAGGTAGGCCTTGTGCTCGACCGGCGGGTCGGCGTGGATGACGATGCCCACGTCGTCGACGTGGATGCCGCGGGCGGCGATGTCCGTGGCCACCAGGGTCGACGCGGCTCCGCTGTGGAACAGGCTCATGTTCCGGGTGCGCGCGCTCTGGCTGAGGTTGCCGTGCAGCTCGACGGCCGAGACGCCGGAGGCGTTGAGCTGCTTGGCCAGCTTCTTCGCGCCGTGCTTGGTGCGGGTGAAGACCACGCTGCGACCGGGAGCCGCGGTGAGGTCGAGCAGCACGGGCAGGCGGCCGTCGTGGCTGACGTGCAGCACGTGGTGGGTCATC
Source organism: Lapillicoccus sp. (assembly GCF_036559105.1). Lineage (GTDB taxonomy): Bacteria > Actinomycetota > Actinomycetes > Actinomycetales > Dermatophilaceae > Lapillicoccus. The sequence continues at coordinate 22,294 of NZ_DATBTV010000064.1, forward strand.
GTCGAGACGGGGCTCTGCGCCGAGTCGGCCTGGTGAGTGGCGGGATCCGACAGGAAGCGCTTCACGAGAACGTCGACGCCGGCGTCGAGGGTCGCGGAGAACAGCATCCGCTGGCCGCGCCGCGGGGTGGTGTCCATGATCCGCCGCACGCCGGGCAGGAAGCCGAGGTCGGCCATGTGGTCCGCCTCGTCGAGGACGGTGATCTCGACCGAGCCCAGGTCGACATGACGCTGACCCATGAGGTCCTCGAGGCGGCCCGGGCAGGCGATGACGACGTCGACGCCGCGGCGCAGGGCGGCGACCTGAGGGTTCTGGCCGACCCCGCCGAACACGGTGACGCGGGTCAGGCCGTTGGCGGCGGCCAGGGGCGCGAGGGCCTCGTCGATCTGGTTCACGAGCTCACGCGTGGGAGCGAGGATCAGCGCACGAGGACGGCCGGACCGCCGCGGCGTCCGGCTTTCGGACAGGCGCGCGACCAGCGGAAGCAGGAACGCGTAGGTCTTGCCCGAACCCGTGCGGCCGCGTCCGAGGACGTCACGGCCGCTCAACGAGTCCGGCAGCGTGGCGGCCTGGATGGGAGTGGGGGTGGTGATGCCGAGCTTCGCGAGGATCTGGACGAGCGGGCGGGGCACACCGAGGTCGGTGAAGGACGTGTCAGTAGACACAGGTGGGTGACTCCAAAGATGGTGGGATACGTTCCGCCCGGCGCGACCGTCACGGGCGCGGCGCAAGAGCTTCGCATCGACTTGCATCGGGCCCGAGGCAGAACTGGGCGGGCCACTGCTTCCTCGAGTGTACCGGGTTGCGGCGGGACGCTTGACCACCGCATACCCCATGGGGGTAATGCGACCTGGACAGTTGACCGCGAGGCCTCCAACTGGGCGACACTGGACCCATGCCCCAGCAATCCGGTCAGCCCGGCCAAGGTCGTCGTCGCCCCTCCACGAGCCCCTTCCGCGACCACCCGGCGCCGACCTACGAGACCTTCGAGCTTGACAGCCGGGTGATCCACGACCGCTACGGGATCGGACGGGTGGTGCAGCTCCACACCGGCCGGATGAACGTCAAGTTCGGCGATGTCGTCATCGACATCGACACCCGCAGCCCGAAGGTGCACCTGCTCTGACGGTTACCGCGACCCGTCCCCGGACGGGGTCAGACTCCCGGTGCGGATCACCGAGTCCGCGACGTCCCGCAGCTTGCGGTTGTGGTTCATGCTGGCCAGCCGCAGCAGCTCGAAACTGCGCTCGGGAGTGAGCCGGTGGGTGGCCATGACGACGCCGATGGCCATCCCGATCTGACGGTTCGACTGGATCGCCTTCTCGAGGTTGAGGATCACGCTGCGGCTCTCGGAGGACAGGACGACGGACGAGGCATACGTCCCGACGAGCAGCGCGAACAACACCGCCTGCTTGTCGAAGGCGCCCTTCTCGCGGGCGTAGATGTTGAGCCCGTAGATACTGTCCGGGACGTCGGTCATCAGCCGCAGCGACAGCATGCTGTGGAAGCCGACGGTATTCGCTACCTTCAGCCCGAAATCGGGCCACCGAGGGTCTGACGTCAGGTCGATCGGAGCGAAGACCGTCCGCTCCGTGATGGCGTCCAGGCAGGGGCCGGACTCCAGCTCGTACTGGAGCGCGTCACCGTCCCGGGCCGCCTGGTCGGAGGCGGCGAGGGTGAGAAAGACGCCGTTGCGCAGCTCGGTGATGCTCGCCGAGTCGGCCCCACCGAGGTGCTCGATGATCGCGGCGAGCATCCCTTTCTCGTCCTGCGTGACCCCCGGCGCACGGAGCAGGAGCTCCATGGCGAGATAGGCCTCGACGACCTCGTCCACCGTGTACGCGTCGGTCAGCCAGCTACCCATGCTGGCTCCCCACGAGGTTCGCAGGTCCAGGCGGATCGATGCGAACGCCCCCACCATACGCTTGTCTCAGCAGAGGCGTTCCGGTTGGCGCGCAGGGGAATCTGACGCTCCGGCTAATCTCGGCCGGTGGACTCCAGGCTGACTCAGGTCCCCGCCGTCGTCGAGCTCGCCAGGGCGCTCGGAGACGCCGTTCAGGGCCTGTACGTCGGTGGGTCGGTCGCCTCGGGCGACTACCGTCCAGGGGTCAGCGACGTCGACGCGGTAGCGCTCGTCGAGCGACCACCGAACCCCGAGGCTCGTCGCCAGATCACCGAGACACACCAGCGGTTGAGCCGGGGAGTGACCCGTGCGGCGGACCTGCACTGCGCGTACGTGTCCCTGGGCCACCTGGGCGACGGCGCATACCGGCACTGGACATGGGCCTTCGAGGAGCTGTACCGACGCCCGTTCAGCGGGATCGCGCGGGCGGAGCTGCTCGCCGACCCCGTGGTCGTCCACGGGCCGACACCGGTCCGGTGGCTGCCGACCATGACCGTGGCCGACGTCCGCGACGCGGCGCGGTCCGAGCTGAGCGGGTACTGGACCACGGCCCTGCGACGACGGGCGATCTGGCAGCAGGACGTCTACGTCGACCACGGGGTGACGACGGTCGGGCGCGCCGACCTCACCATCCAGGACGGACGCCTCGTCACGAAGACGGAAGCCATCGCCCACCTGGCCGACCTCGGTCTCCCAGCCGAGATCATCGAGGGGGTCAGACGCCGGCGAGAGGGAGAGGACGTCGCGATCAGCACGGCCGAGCGGGAGCAGCGAGCCGAGACGGTCCGGGCGTTCGTGCGCAGCCAGATCCGGCGACTCCTCGCGGGCTCGGAAACGGTGGCCGGCTGACCAGACCGGTCAGTTTTCGAGAAGCGGACCCGAGGCGGCCTCTCCTAGCGTGGGACTCGTTCCCGAAACCGACCCACCGAGGAGACCGCCCCATGGCCACCGCCCGCAAGACCAGCACCCGCAAGTCCACCGCTGCCAAGGCCACCGCCGCCAAGACCGCACCGGCCTTCACCGAGGAGGAGAGAAGCGCGATGAAGGAGCGCGCCAAGGAGGTCAAGGCGGCGAAGAGCGGCAAGGTGGACGACGCGACGGCGGTGCTCGACAAGATCGCCGAGATGGAGGGCTCCGACCGCGCCCTGGCCGAGAAGGTCCACCAGGTCGTCACCGACGCGGCGCCGGGCCTCGCTCCTCGGCTCTGGTACGGGATGCCGGCCTACGCCAAGGACGGCAAGGTCCTGTGCTTCTTCCAGGCCGCCACAAAGTTCAAGTCCCGCTACGCGACGTTGGGCTTCAACGACGTGGCCGCCCTCGACGACGGCGCGATGTGGCCCTGCGCCTACGCGCTGACGACCCTGACCCCCGCTGACGAGAAGAAGGTCCGCGCGCTGATCAGCAAGGCCGCCGGCTGACGCCCGGTCGTCCCCACCTGGCCCGTTAGGCCCGCACCGCCGTCCCGTATGCCGACGGCCAGGTCCTCGGACAGGGTCGGACCCGCGGAGATCGCCCGCTCCGTCGGGCTGACCGAGCGGACGTTCTTCCGTCACCTCAGCGACAAGCGCGAGGTGCTGTTCTCCGGACAGCAGGAGCTGGTTCGGGTCTTCGTCGAGGGATCGAGGCGGCACCCGCCGGACTCACGCCGCTGGAGGTCGTGGCGGCCTCGCTGCAGTCGGCAGCCGCGTTCTTCCCGGACGAGCGGCGGACCTCCAGCCGGACCCGGCAGACGGTGATCGAGCAGAACCCCGCCCTGCAGGAGCGTGAGCGGCACAAGAGGGGAGCGCTGAGCGAGACCATGGGGCAGGCGCTGCGGGCGCGAGGGGTGATGGAGCTCGCCGCGACCCTGGCCGCGGAGTCCGCGATCACCGTGTTCGGTGTCTCGTTCGCGCAGTGGATCAGCGAGGGCGAGCTGCGCTCGTTCGCGGACATCTGCGCCGACGTCTTCCGTGAGCTGGTCTTCTTGACCGGGACCGCCACGTCCCCCTAGGTCGCCATCAGGCCAGCGGGGCCACGTGGACCAACGCCGCCGTCGTCGCGAGCACTGCTGTCGCCAGGGCGAACTCGGCACCGATGGCAACCGCGAACGCGCGGATGCTCTGGTCCGGGGCCGACTCGTCGATCTCGGTGACCTTCCGGTGAGCGAGCCTCCCCACGTACCGGCGTCCGACGTTGCCGAGCAACAACATGACCGCGAAGACGATGATCTTGGCCATCAGCACGGCGCCGTAGGTCGATGTCAACAGGGCGTTGGGAGACCCGGCGATGGCCAGCGCGTGCAGGGCGCCGGTGATGACCAGGGTGACGACGCTGACGATCGCCACGATGGAGAACCTCGGCAGGACGTCGTGCAGCACCTCGAGGTGGGCGCTGGGGACGAGGATCGCCGCCAGCGCGAGAAGACCGCCGAGCCAGGCGGCCGTCGCGGCGAGGTGCCCCGTCGTGGCGACGACCTTGACCACCTGCCAGGGCTCTCGCCAGGCGTCGGACTCGAGGACGTAGGTCTCGATGAGCAGCAGCTGCCAGACGACGATGGGGATCCGCCATCGCCGGGCCTCACCCAACATCTCCCACGAGAAGGCGACGCCCACCGCCACCAACGACATTCGGGCGAGGGCGGCCGCGCCGTCCCGGCCGGCGAAGGCATCCTCCAGCGACGCGTCCGCACTGAAGAATGCCACCAGCACGGTCGCCACCAGTACGAGCACCGCTCCGCTGCGGAACAGCCGGATGAACACCCACTCGACCGACCGCACCGGCCAGAGCCAGGCCAGGAAGAACGTCGTGCCGACGAGGAGTACGAAGCCGAGGTATCCGAGCATCCGGGACACCCCCGTCAGGAGCGGGAAGACGTCCTGGCCCTCGACGGCGGCAGAGGCGAGGGTGGCCAGCGTGGTCACTGCTGACCGGGTGGGGGTAGGTCGACCTGGGCGACGACCACGGACCGGCCGAGAGGGATGCTCGGGGTCGTCCACAGGGAGCCCTGTTGGCGGCCGCAGAGCTGCTCGGCGACCGCCAGGTCCGGGCAGACGAGGTTGCGAATGTTGCCCCCCACGACCTCGACGACCACCGGAAGACCGGACAGGGAGGCCTCCGCCGCGGTCACCGGTGGTAGGAGAACCAGGGCGCGACCGACGGGTGCCGGCTGACTGCGTTCGGCGCCTCCCTCCAGGCGGTACCGCATGGTGATGTCGGTCGAGGGAGCCGGCAGCTCGAGGCGGTCGCCGCCGGCCGGGAGCGGTACCGCCAGCGTGTCGGTGACGACCTGGCCGCCGGACTCGGCCTGGAAGCCGGTGATGGTGGGGACCGCCGCGGCGACCCCCGAGCCGGAAGCCCGGGGCAGCGCGATCGCCAGACTGGTCGCCGCGGCCGGCAGACGGACCTGCTCGACGACCTCCAGGCCACCGTCGCTGCCGGCCTGTGCCACGACGTGGATGCCCGGTTCCGTGAGGCCCGGACCACTCCTCGCCACCGGGACCGCGCCCGCGCTCGAGGTCGTGGACCCGGTACCCGCGGGCGAGCCCGACGTCGCGTCGGACGAGCTCGGCGCGCTCGAGGATCCGGTCGGAGGGCTGGCGGCGGAGGGTCCTGGCGCGGGCGTGCGGCCGAGTGCCCAGAGTGCGCCGACACCGAGGATCGCGGCGAGGACGAGGCCGAGGACGCGTTGCACCACCACAGAGCGCGGCACCAACTCACCCCCTACCCGATGCTCATGTCCCTTTTGTCGGACTCTTGCGTCATGACTCGACCCCGCGTCGATTGGCTATTCATGAGATCATGCCGCATTGTCGGAATACGAACCACCGCAACGCATTTCATGACGTACTTTCGTAGGCGAAATGTCCGGTCGAAAGCCGCCGTTATTCACCAGGAGGGCCCCATGGTGTCCATTTCCCGTCGCCGAGCGCTGGTCGCCGCGCTTGTCCTCGGCTCGGCGGTCGCCGTGGCCCCGCTCGCTGCCGTCGATGCCGCAGCCGCCCCGGCCACCGGAACCGTCTACGTCGTGCAGGGCGTCGCCGACACCCCGATGACGATCACCGTGGACGGCCAGGCCGTGGCGACCGGTGCTGCTGCGAAGACCATCGTCGGACCGTTGGCGCTGATCCCCGGCAACCACACGGTCACGGCCGAGAGCCCGTCGGGCACCGCCTCGGTCACCGCCTCGGTGTCGGTGGCCGCCGGTACCAACGTCGACACGGTCGTGCACCGGCAGGTGGACCCGTCCAAGCCGCCGCTGATCACGACGTTCCCCAACGACCTCAGCGCGGTCGCCGCTGGTAGCGGCCGGCTCGTGGTGGCCCACACGGCCGCGGTGGGTCCCGCCGACGTCCGAGTCGACCAGAAGGTCCTCTTCGCCAACATCGCCAACGGCGAGGCGTTGACCGTGACCGTGCCCGCCGGTGGCTACACCGTGGACATCGTGCCCGCAGCCACCACGGGTCCGGTCGTCTTCGGTCCGGCGAACGTGCCGGTGGCCGCCACGTCGTTGACCCGCGTCTTCGCCATCGGGGTGGCTGCGACCAGCTCGATGGACGCCGTCGTACAGGTCCTCCCCCTCGCGGTCCGGGGCTCCGGCACGACGCCGAGCTCGGTCAACGCCGGCGACGGCGGACAGGCGGCCGGGCTGATCGCCGCGGCGCGCGGCGCCGACGGCTCCGGCCCGCTCGCCATCGTGCTCGTGGTCGCCCTCGCCGGCCTCGCGGTGGTCGTCGGGAGGCGTCGGCGTCCGATTCCCGCTCGGTCCGGCGGCGGCTCCTGACTCGACGACTGCCGCTCCTGGGCGCCGGCGTCCTGGCCGCCGGCGCCCTGGCGCTGACCGCTGCCTGCTCCTCGCCGGCCGCCGGTCAACCGACCGGGCAACAGACGGGGCAACAGTCGGGGCAACAGTCGGGGCAACAGTCGGAGCAGCCGTCCGGGCCGACCTCGACGACCGCCGCGAGCGGAACCTTGTCGACCACGACCGGCTCCTCCCGCGGCCCCCTGACCGTCTCCACCCCGGTCGCCCCCGAGACCCCAGTCGACGGGGCATCCGCCACGCAGTCGGGCGCCGCCCCCGCCCGGCCGGGCCAGACGGGGGTGACCCAGCGGCATACCTTTTCGCCGTCGTCGATCACACTCCAGCCGCGCAACGGGACGACAGCGAGTGCGACGGTCGACCCGATCGACACGGGTGCGTCGGGTGAGCTGAGCCTCCCGGCGGACCCGGGGCAGGTCGGTTGGTGGCAGAGCGGCGCCCTGGCCGGCGACGCCTTCGGGTCGGTCGTCCTGGCCGGGCACATCGACTCCAAGGACCGCGGGGTCGGCTTCTTCGCTCGGCTGCTGCGCGTGCAGTCCGGCGACGAGGTCGTTCTCGCGGACGGGGCGTACCAGCAGCGCTACCGCGTCCTCACCACCCGTGACGTGCCCAAGGCCAGCCTCGCGACCAACACGGACACGTTCGCCCAGAGCGTCCCGGGCCGGCTCGTCCTGCTCACGTGCACGGGAACGTGGAGCCCGGCCACGCACTACCCGGACAACCTCGTCGTCACCGCCGAACCGGTCGGAACCGCCACGCCTCGCGGTTGACCCCGGCCGACCGTCGCGGTTGGCTGGCCGGCGTGGAACCCGAGGCCGAGCAGCTCGCCCTGCCCGCTGCCTACGGGTCGCCCGACCGGCTGCTGGTGTGGGCCGACGTCGAGCGGCGACTCGTGGACGCCACCTTCTACTGGCTGGCCACCACCCAGTCGGACGGTTCGCCCCACGTCGTGCCGGTCGACGGGATGTGGCTCGACGGGGCGGCTTGGTTCGGGGGCCATCCCAGTACCCGGCACACCCGCAACCTGCGGGGCAACCCGCGCGCGGTCCTGCACCTGGAGAACGGGAGCGCCGCCGTGATCGTGCACGGGGTCGCCGCCGTGCACGTCCCTGACGACGCCGGCGCCGAGCGGCTCGCCGCCACCGCCAGGGCGAAGTACGGCTACGGCCAGCCGGCCTCGACGTACCGGGAGGGGGTCTGGCGGCTGGCGCCGGTCACGGTGTTCGCGTGGAACGAGCTGCCCCGCGACGCGACCCGGTTCCGGTTCGCGGACCAGGCGTGACGAGGGTCCCCACCGTGGCGAGCAGGAGGTCGAGACCCGCCTCGAACCCCGTCGCGTCCTCGTCGCCGGTGCTCACCACGTCTCGGACGAGCTCCTCGAGGTGCGGCAGCCCGGCGAGCCGATCGGCGTCGAGCAGCGAACCGGACCTCCCCAGCGCGGCGTCGAACGTCAGGCCCCGCTCCAGGGACACGAACCCGACGACGTAGGCGTCGAGCAGCACGTAGGCGTGTCCGGCCGCGCGGGTCGAGAACCCGGCCGCGCGGAGATAGCCGAGCGTGGCGTCCTGGCGACGAAGCGTCGCTGGGCCCGGCGTACCGCGAGCGTCGACGACGCCGAGGGCCCAGCGGTGGGCGCGGAGCATCTGACGCTGCGCCAGGCCTCGAGCGCGCAGACCGGTGCGCCAGTCGGGATCCGTGGGGACCGGGACCGCGTAGAAAGCCTCGTCGACCATCGCGTCGATCAGCGCGGCCTTGTCGGGTACGTGGTTGTACAGCGACATCGCCTCGACCCCGAGGTGCCGGCCGAGCCGCCGCATACTCACCCGGTCGAGCCCGTCCCGGTCCGCCACGGCGACCGCCGCGGCGACGATCACCGCCCGGCTGAGCGGTAACCGCTGCTCCATCGACGTCCTCCCGTGGTACTTACGCTGTAAGTCTACGACGACTTACACCGTAAGTACGCCGCAGCAAGATGCACGAACATCACCCTCGACCGGCCGGATGTCACAACGCCCGGGTCTGCGGTGTCCTCCTGGTGAGTGATGCTCGTCCGCGGGAGGACCACACATGCCAGGACCGGAGAGGTTCGTCGGACAGCGCCGCACGGCGTTGTTCGACGAACAGCGCCCGCGGCTGCTGGGGATCGCCTACCGGATGCTCGGCGCCCTCTCGGAGGCCGAGGCCGTGCTCGACGACAGCCGGGAACGGTGGTCGGCCGGGTACCCCACGGAGCTCCAGGACCCCCAGACGGCCCTCACCACGCTCGTCACCAGGGCCGCCATGGACCGGTTGCGGCACCTCCACGCCGGACGACCGGGGTATGCGGGGTCCTGGCTCCCCGAACCGGTCCCCTGTCGCTCGCGCGACGACGAGCCCATGTCGATCGAGCTGCTCGCCGCCATGGAGCGCCTCTCGCCGCTGGAGCGCGCCGCCTACGTGCTACGCGTGACCCTCGCCCGCCCGTACCCCGAGGTGGCAACCGTCCTGGGTCGCCGGCCGCCGGCCGTGCGCCAGCTCGTACGGCGAGCCCGGGTCCACCTGGGCGACGCTGCGACAAGGGATCCGGCCGACGCCACCCGCCATGCGGTCGTCGTCCGCCGGCTGGCCGCGGCCTGTCGGTCCCTGTCGGTCGCTGCCCTCGCCGAGGTTCTGGGGCCGGACGTCGTCCTGCTGAGCGACGACGGCCGCTCTGCCGTGGTTCGCGCACGGCCCGTCGTCGGACGGGACCGCGTGGCGCGATCGATCGTCGCCGTGCTGCGGCGACTCCCCCGCAGCGCGCTGGCTGACGTGGAGGTGTTCAACGGCGCGACCGGCGTGGTCCTGCGAGTGGGCCACGACCCGGTGTGCGCCCTGGGGGTCCGGGTCGGCACGGCCAACGTGGCGTCGGTCCTGCTGGTGGCGGGCCCGCGGAAGCTGACGGCCCTCAGCGCGAGGGCCGCGCCGACGGCCATCGTCTGAGCAGCACGACCGCCCCGACCCGGCGCACCCCTGCCGATGCCATGATGACGCGGTGCTGGAGATCGACATCCGGCCCGTCTCGGAGAGCGAGTGGTCCACCCTCGGGTGGCTGTGGCAGTGCTTCCGTCACGACCTCGCGCTCGTCGTCGGCGGCCTCCCCTACCCCGACGGCCGGTACCAGACCCGCGGGCTTCCGGAGCGACCCACGGCCGACGTCGCCGCATACCTGGCCTGGCGTCCCCATCCCCGGACCGACGAACCGGCACCGGTCGGCTTCGCCGTCGTGGACGGGCTGGCCCAGGAACGACGGTCCATCGCGGCCCTGTGGGTGGCTCCCGTCGTCCGGTCGGACGGTGTCGGCCGCGCACTGGCCCTCGACGTGGTCCGTCGGCACGACGCTCCATGGGCCGTGGCGTTCCAGCACGACAACCCCGGCGCGGGCCGGTTCTGGCGGCGGTTCGCGGACGTCGCGTTCGGCCCGGACGGCTGGACCGAGGAGCAGCGTGAGGTCCCGGGCGTGCCGGGCGCCCCGCCGGACCACTGGATCGAGACCCGCTAGGGCCGCAGCAGCTCGAAGACGATCGTCCGGTCGGGCTTGCCCTGCTCGGTCACCGGTAGGCGGTCGACCACCACCACCGGACCCACGGCAGCCGCCGGCTCGACGAGACGCCGCAGATGCTCACGCACCTCGTCGGCCTCGACCCACGACCCGCGCGACCTCAGGGCCAGCACGCCGAACGTCCCCGCCTCGCCGGGAAGGGCCACCGCGTAGACGACGTCGGTACGCGCGCACGCCGCGTCCTCGAGGTCGAGGGAGCGGGACGCGTCGCGGACGACGATGGCGTCCGGCTCCCCGCGGAACCCGTCGAGCAGGCGGTCCACCCAGGACCGGTATGACGTCACGGCCGCACCCTCCCGACTCGCACCATCGTTCACGGGCGGGATCGTAGGCCGGTTCCGGGCGCCGGCGCCTGTCGGTCGACCGCATCGGGTGAATGATGTCCCCGTGTCGGCGCAGTCTCCCTCGGACGCACAGTTCGGGCGCGTCGGTCTGGCGCCGTTGATCGCCGTCTGCACCGGCTACTTCATGGTGATCCTCGACGTCACGATCGTGAACGTCGCCGCGCCCGCCATCGGACGCGACCTGTCGATCACGCTGACCGACCTCCAGTGGATCGTCGACGGCTACACGGTGGCCTTCGCCGGACTCCTCCTGCTCGGCGGGGCGCTGGGCGACCGCTGGGGGCACCGGCGCGTCTTCTGCCTCGGCGTGGGCGTCTTCACGCTCGCCTCGCTGGGCTGCATGCTGGCTCCCGACGAGACCGTCCTGACCGTGATGCGCGTCGTCGAGGGCGTCGGTGCGGCGCTGCTCGTGCCGGGGTCGTTGGCGCTGCTGCAGCAGGTCTATGCCACCCCGCAGGCCCGGGCGCGGGCGTTCGGGCTCTGGGGGGCGATCGCCGGTGTCGCGGCCACGGCCGGGCCACTGATCGGCGGGGTGCTGACGAACACGCTGGGCTGGCGCTGGGTCTTCGCCATCAACCTGCCGGTGGGCGTCGCCTGCATCGCGTTGACGCTGGCCGTCGTCGGGCCGTCCGAGCGCAACCGGTCCGGGGCCATCGACTGGCTGGGTCAGGGTGCCGTCGTCGTCACCGTCGCCGCCCTCATCACGGCGCTCAACGAGATCGGGCGCCAGGGCCTCACCGGTCCCCTCGTCATCGGCGGCATCGTCCTCACGCTCGTCGGGGCTGCCGTGTTCGCGCTGCGTGAGCGGTTCGCCGCGGCGCCTCCGATCCCTCGCGCCATGCTCGCATCGCGACCGCTCAGCGGTGGGACCGTCGTCGGCCTGCTCTTCAACTTCGGCTTCTACGGCATGATCTTCGCCGCCAGCGTCTACTTCCAACAGCGAGAGGGCCTCAGCGCCACGATGACCGGCCTGGCCCTGCTGCCGGCCATGGCGGTCACGATGGTCGCCTCGACGCTCTCGGCCCGGCTGTCACGTCGCTACGAGCATCGGCAGCTCATGCTCGTCGGCCTGCTCACCGCCGCGGTCGGGCTGGGGGTATGGGCGGTGTCGGGCGCGACGCCGAGCTACGTGATCCTCGTCGTCGCCATGGTTCTGTGTGGTTTCGGGACCTCGTTCACCCTCACCGGCGCGACGGCCACGGTGATGGGCGCGGCACCGTCGGGGTTCACCGGGACCGCGTCCGCCGCGCTCAACACCGCTCGGCAGACGGGTTCGGCCGCCGGCGTCGCCATCAGCGGCTCCCTCGTGGCGGCTCTGGGCCTCACCACCGGGGTCACCGCCTTCATGGCGATCGGCGCCTCGGGATACCTCCTCGCTCTGCTCGTGACCGCCCTTTCCATCCCGCGTCGGCGTCCGGCCCTCGAGACCGCCTGAGCCGCTCGTCGCCGGGCCCGGCCTTCACCCCCACGAGGTGATGCTCCCTCGGATGCCACGACCGACGATGGCATCACAGGTACGTCCGACAGAGGTACGCCCGACAGAGGGAGCTGGCGTGGGCCCGGCGATCGGTCAGTCTCTTCCCATCGCCATCGGCGTGATGATCAGCCCTCTACCGATCGTGGCGGTCGTGCTGATGCTGTTGAGCACCAACGCCAAGGCCAACGCCTTCGCGTTCGTGCTGACCTGGCTGGTCGCCATCGCGCTGCTCACCGGCGCCGTGGCCTTTCTCGCGGCCGGCTCGACGGGTTCGGACGCGGCCCCGCCGGTCTGGGTGTCGGTCGTCAAGATCGTGCTCGGCCTGGGGCTGCTGGCGCTCAGCGTGAAGAACTGGCGGGACCGGCCCGGCGAGGGCGTGGAGCCGCCGGCCCCGAAGTGGATGGCAGCGATCGACGGCTTCACTCCGGTCAAGTCGGCCGGGCTGTCCGCCCTCCTCGCGGACGTGAACCCCAAGAACCTGCTGCTGGTCGTCTCGGGCGGCGCCGCCATCGCCACGGGTGCAGCGGGAAGCACCTCGGCCAAGGTGACGGCGACCATCGTCTTCGCCGTCGTCGCGAGCCTCGGTGTCGCCGCCCCCCTCGTGATCTACCTCGCCATGGGCGAGCGGGCGGCCGGGATCCTGCAGAACCTGCGCACCTGGTTGGTGCACAACAACGCCGCGATCATGGCCGTCCTGCTCCTCGTCCTCGGCGCCAAGATGGTCGGCGACGGGATCTCCGGCTTCTGAGGTCCAGGTTCTCCGCTCGCTCAGGACGTCGGGGGCGAGACCGTCGGGAACCCGAACCCCTCGACGAACACGTTCACCGTCAGTGACCCGTTGTTCTCGAACCGGAACGTCACGGGGATGAACCGGCTCCCGTTCACGTCGACCTTGAGGTCGACCAGCTCGAGGTGCGGTCCGCCCGGGTACTGCATCGACGCCACACCCTTCGCGGGGATCGTCACGGCGATCGGCGCCTCGGCGCCCTCCCCCACCCGGTAGACCACCTGACGGGCATACACCGTGCTGACCCCGACGAGCCGGTCGGCGGAGGTGCCGTCGTTGGCCAAGGTGGTGAACAGCCCCACGTTGCCGTTCTTCAGGTGCTGGATGTCGTCCGGCGCCTCGACGCGGGTGGCCAGCAGCCGGATGTTGCCGACCGAGGCGTTGACACTGTTCTGGCGCACCGGGTTGGTGATCCGCGCGTCGACCGGGTTCGCGGTCGTGCAGGCGCCCAGCAGCACGAGACCGACCGCCACCGGGATCGCCCGACTGATGCGAACGACACGCCGCATGGCCGGACGGTATCAGCCCGCCCCGACTGCGGTGACGCGAGTTCAGCATCGGCCGGAGCCACGGTCGCCTCCAGGTCACGAGACCGAGCCGGTATGGGTGGGGTCCGGGGCCGACGCGAGCATGTCCAACCCCAACGCCCGCGAAAGGTACCGGGCGACCAGTTGGCCACGCACGCTGTTGCCGGCGGCGTCGAGGGGCGGAGCGAAGGTCGCGAGACAGCCCTTGCCGGCCGCAACGCTGATGATCCCGCCGCCGATGCCGCTCTTGGCCGGGACGCCCACGTCGAGCAGCCAGTCGCCGGACGTCTCGTACATCCCGGCGATCGCCATCATGGCCAGCACCGCCTGCGCGGTCCCCGGCCGGACGATCGCCTCACCGGTCACCGGGTTGACTCCGCCGTCCGCGAGGGTGGCACCCATGACAGCGAGGTCGACCGCCGAAACGGCGAGGCAGCTCTGTCGGGTGTAGATGTCGACGGCGTCGGCCGGGTCGCCCTCCAGCGCGCCGACGCTGGTCAGCAGGTTCGCCAGGGCGCGGTTGCGGTGGTTGGTCGCCCGTGCTGAGGCAAGGGTCGCGTCGTCGACCTGGAGCTCACGACCGGCGAAGCGTCCCAGCCCGTCCCGGATCCGCGCCCACCGATCCTCGAGGGACGGGCCGGGCACCAGGCTGGTGGTGGCGATCGCGCCGGGGTTCACCATCGGGTTGGTCCGGCCCTGAGCCGAGCCCTCGACGGCCGGAACCGCGTTGAACGGCAGGCCGGTGGCGTTCACGCCCACCATGTCCCGTACCCGGTCGAGCCCGAGCTCGTCGCAGACGAGGGCCAGCACGAACGGCTTGGCCACGCTCATGATGGTGAACTCGGTCGTGGCGTCGCCGGCCGTGACCGTCAGGCCCGAGGTGCCGACCACCGCGATCCCGAAGAGGTCCGGGTCCACGCCCTGGAGCGCGGGGTACACGGTGGACGGCACGCCGTCGCGGTGGCCCCGGAACCGTCGCCAGGCCTGGTCGACGGCCGCCTGCACCTCGCCGGCATGGGGGAGCCGACCCGCCGACGTGTAGCGGAGGGTCTCGTCTTTGCTGGGCACAGGTGCATCCTCACGGATCGACGGCCCTGCGGTTCACCCGAGGTGGGTGAGGCCCGAGGGCCTGCGTCTCGATCCACTGGTCAGGAGCCGATGTGCCGTCCAGGGTCCCGACGGCAGAGGCGCGCCTTCAAGAAGCGGAGGCTTTCTCATGAGCAACCCCACCATCAGCGCCCACGACCCGATCCCCTCGGTAGGGCGGCGGTGCACCGTCGCGGTGCGTGCCGACATTCCGGCGGCCGGGGAGGTGGGCGCCGTGGCCGTCCCGGTCGTGGGCGGCGGCGACCCACCGCCCGAGCTGGGCGTCGACGCCCAGGCCTTGACGTCCGCCGGATTCACCGGCGCCCGCGGTCAGACCCTGGTCCTGCCGCACCCCGACGGCGTCGTCCGGGTGGCCGTCGGGCTCGGGACCGAGGGGGCCGTCGACGCCACGCTGGTCCGCGACGTTGCCGCCGAGTTCGCCCGCGCCGTCCCGCAGCACAAGGTGTTGTCGGTCGAGATCCCACCGGCGGACGCCGGGATCTCCATCGCGGAGTTCGCCCAGGCGGTGACCGAGGGAGTCATCCTCGCGCGCTGGCGCTTCCGGGTCGGCGCGGACAAGGACGAGCGCGCTCTCGACGGCCTGGTCCTCGTCGCTCCCGAGGCAGACCTGGAGGAAGCGGGCGAGGGCGCGCGCCGAGGGCAGGCGATCGCCGACGCCTACAACCTCGGCCGTGACCTCGCCAACTGCCCGGCAGCGACCCTCACCGCGGCCCGGATGGCCGAAGTGGCCGCGCTGCTCGGACCCGACGCCGGACTGGAGGTCGAGTCCTTCGACGAG